>CAZAQG010000049.1:0-9766 GCA_964487445.1 uncultured Chromatiales bacterium | reverse complement strand
TCGGCGCACTCGACCCCTATGTATTCGTCCGCCAAGCCTACCACCAGCGGCGGCTATACCTGATCTACCAGGGCCGGCCGCCCAGACCCCGCTTCGAACCGGGCCCGGAGCCGGCATCGGACGACGTACCGGGACCGCAGCACACCCCCGGGAGCGCGACACCGTAACCCGCCCGACGCTGAGCGGGCGCCGGGCTTCAAGGGGGGGCAAGATTTCCAAGGCTTCAAGGGGCACGGTAAATTTGAAATTTCAACTACGCTGACGTCTTGAACTGTCGCTGAGAATTTCAAGTACTCTGACCCCTTGAAGCCCTTCAACGCCGTCGGCGGGCCGAGGCCCGCCCGGGATTCGTGCATCCCCGCATGTCCCGGGCTCGCCCGGTCGTGGCGGCGGCCTCGGAATCGATCTTATAGATACGAGGGCCGGACGGCGTTTCGGGTACGCTTGCCTATCGCCTCCGTGGCTTCGTCACTACGCCGATATCCCACACCCCGTCAGCCCAGTTCGCAAAGCAGTTCCTCGATCATCGCCTCGGCCTGGCCGCAGTAGCCGGCGCCGAAGAGGTTCAGATGATTGAGGATGTGGTAGAGATTGTAGAGCGTGCGGCGTACGCGGTAACCCGGATCCAGCGGGAAGGCCTCGCGGTAGGCCGCGTAGAAACGCGGGCCGAAGCCGCCGAACAGCTCGGTCATGGCCAGGTCGGCCTCGCGATCACCATAGTAGGTCGCCGGATCGAACAGCACCGGCTCGCCGTCGCGGGTCACACCGAAGTTCCCGCCCCACAGGTCACCGTGCAACAGCGACGGGATCGGCCGATAGCCATCGAACAGCGCCGGAAAAGCGTCGAGCAGGCGCGCGCCGCGCTCCTGCAACCGGTCGTCGTAGCCGTTGCGCGCCGCCAGTTCAAGCTGGAACCGCAGCCGGCGTTCGCGCCAGAACGCCACCCAGTCCTCCGACTCGGCATTCTCCTGGGGCGTGGAACCGATGGTGTTGTCGCGATGCCAACCGAACCGCGCCCGGGTGGTGCGATGCATCACCGCGAGTTGCCGACCGAGGCGTTCCGACGCCCGCGCGTCACCGGTCGCGCCGAGATCGAGGTATTCGAGCACCAGGAAGCTGCGCTCGCCATGGGCCCCCGAGCAGACCGGGCGCGGTACGCGCACGCCGGTGCGCCCTATCTCGTGCAGACCTTCGGCCTCGGCCTCGAACATGGCCATGCGTCCGGCATGGTTGAGCTTGACGAAATACCGCTGCGCGTCACCCTCGACGCACCAAGCGGCATTGATGCATCCCCCACCCACCGGCACGCTACGGCGCACGGTGAACGCGCCCCCCTCGGCGTCGGTGATACGCCCGGCCAGCGCCGCCCAGAAATCCCGGCCCGGTACGGTGCCCATTGTCCCCTCGACCTCCAAATTTCCACAGGGCGCACCGGGTGCGCCGAATTGCGCCGGGACGGCTCGCGTCCGCCACTCGTACCGGACCGGTCGCAGATCATCATAGGAGCCACGTCGCGCCCCGGCAACACAACACCCCGCCGGCCGATCCGTTTCCCATGCGTCCTGGAAGCCGCGCGCAGCCCCCGGCCCAGCCCCAGATCACGCAGCAACCGTTCCAGAGAGCCACGACGTACCCCGTTCCACGCCGGATCCCGTAGCGTACAAAGCGTGGCGGCACCGGATGCAGGCCGGTGAGACGCCGCGAGAGCAGCGCCTGATCGCGGTGGCGGTGCGTTCCAGGTAATTGAGGTATTCATGCGCCAGCCGGCGATACCGGCCCATGCGCCGCGCAGGCATGCGGTCAGCGCCGGTGTGGCCCGGTCGGCTTTCGCGCGCCGGGTCGAACCTCGCACTGGGTGGAGATATTCGGCAAAGTCGGGCTTTTATCCCCAGGCATCGTCTTGATGACGCCGCCCCCGCCCTCGACCTGGATTCGCGAACCCGGTCGCCCGGTGGTCGGGGCCTTGTCCGTGCACAGGAAGCAGACGAACGCGGGAGCGGTCTCGCGGATCGCCGTCACGATGGGTTGATGGGAACCGCCCACGGGCGTCGGCGTCGGCAAGCTTGCCACGCACCGAGATCAACGCCGCCGCTTGGCTTCGATCTTCGCCCGCAGCCGCTCGATCTCGCGCTGCTTCGCTTCGGGCGTTCCCCACTTCGGCTCGTCCGGCTGTTCAGCAAGCGAAGGGTGTCTCCGCGCGGCCGGTCGCTGCTCGTATTCGCCCTGTTCCCGTGCCTCGTGTTCCAGGCGTTCACGCGCCGCGGCTTCCCCGCGTGCGACGGCCCGCTCGGCGGCAATCGGCACGGTGCACTCCGGCAGCCCGGCCGCGGCCATAAGGTACGCGATACGCTCCCACAGAAAATCCCAGGAGAACTCGTTGATGAACGGCAGGTTGAGCGCCTGGTAGAGGGGAGTCCAGGCCGCGGAATCGCCCGTCCCGGCGCGGACTCGGAGTGCCGGGTTGAACTGATACCAGCCCTGCCGGATGCGCTTGAACAAACCGCGGTTGTAGGCATAGTCGCGCTCGATTTCATTGCGGGCGAGCACGCCGGACAGGTGCGGGCGCCGGTTGCGCGCCGGACGCACCACGTTGGCGGGCATGTGTTCCCAGGCCTCCAGGATGACTGCCGTGTCGAACGCGCCGTACGGGCGGCGCTGCGCATGGGTGAAGCGCGACTTGAACAGCGCCCACAGCGTCTGTACCAGGAAATACTCCGACAGGTGCCGGTCGATGCGCACCAGGCGCTCGCCGCTGTTGACATCGATGCCGGGCGGCGCAAGCCGCTCGTAGAGCGCGGCGAACGGCCCGCGCGCGAAGCCGCGCTCCCGGAAGGCCGCGCGCATGGCCCAGTGCAGGGCGTTGCAGCCGTAGTGATCGGTCACCTCGCGATCGGCGCCCCGCTCCAGAAGCGCATCCACCAGCGCCACGTTGCCAACCGCCGCGGCCGCCATCAGCGGCGTCAGGTTCATCGGCTGGCGGTGTTCGAGGCCGTACTGGTCGCACTGGCGCAGAACGTTCTTGAAGTAGCCGGCGCCATAGGGTGCGAGTGATTTGCGCCCCAGGCTCGCGCGCTGCTGTTCGAAGCCGTGCGCGGTGTCGAACTTCGCCTCCTGAGCCAACCAAGCGGCCAGCACCGGTTCGTCGTGGCAGGCAGCGTATTCATAGAGCTGCTGGCGCGGCTTGCGGCCCGGCGCCTGCTCGCGGAATACCTTGACGAGCAGCGCCTCGATCCTGGCCTGGTCGAACACGGGCCAGGGCACGGGCGTCTCCCTGAGGATAGTGCTGCGGATGGCCTCGGCCTGTTCCGCCTTGCCCTGCAGTTCGAGCCGGTGCGCCTCGCGTTGCCAGTCTTCGCGCGACGAGCGCCGCGCCTCGACCCGCGCCTGCCCGGCGCTCGACAGCGCCAACAGATGAAACAGCGGGTGGACGCTGTCGGACTCGATGAGATAGAGGTTCCGCGTCGCCCGGGTGAGCGCCACATACAGGGCGTTGACAAAGAATTTGTAGACCTCCAGCGACTTGTCGCCCTTGTCTTTGGCACGGCGGTAATCGAGTGTGTCGGCGGCGAGATCCGCGATGGTGACGCCGGCGGCGATCTCGGCGAACTCGGCGCGGTGGTCGGAAACGAAGCGGTACAGGACGATGTTCTCGTACTCCAGCCCCTTGGCCTCGTGGATGGCGAACAACAGCGGCGTGGCGAAATGCCGGCGCGCCTCGGCCTTGTCCTCGTCGCGCATCACCAGCACGGCGAATTGGGTGGACTGGCGGATCTTGGCATCCAGTTCCTTTTTCACCGCGTCCTTGTCCGGTAGCAAAGCCACCTGGCCGGCCTCGCCGCCCACCGCCTGCACCAGAAAATTGCTCTCGCGGTCGATGGAGCCGAAGCGCTTGTGCTTGATCTTGAGCAGGGTGTTGGCGACGCGCGTGGCCTCCGCACCGTTGCGGAAATTGGCGGTAAGCACGTGCAGCCTCTGCCGCTCGGCCAGCGCGGCGTCGCGCCAGAACAGGCTTTTCACCTGCGCCCAGGAGAAGTAGTTGGGGTGCACGATCTGGTTGGAGTCGCCGCACAGCAGGAAGTGACCGGGCTGCCTCAGCGTTTTCAGCACCAGCACGAGCTGCACGGGCGTGATGTCCTGCACTTCGTCGATGACGATGAAATCGTAGCGCGGCGCGGCCAGCGCCTGCCATTCCTGGGCGACAAAATTCAGGTCGTAGAGGCCGGATTCGGCCAGCCAGGAACGGTACTTCTCGAACAGGTCGTACAACGCATCGCGCCGATCCACGGGAAAGATGGACTGGCGCACGCCGAGCGCCCGGTAGTCCTCGCGCGAAACGATGCCTTGTGCGCCCGCGGCCAGCACCCCGCGGATCTCCTCGAAGGCCTGGTGAGCATCGATGCCCTTGAACGCCCGGCGTTGGCACGCGAACCAGACGGTGAAATCGCGCCACTGCGCCTCGCGCCCTGCGGGCACGCGCAACGATTCGATAAATTCGCGGTATGACAGGAACACGGCGTCCTGCCCGGGGTGCTCGAAACCGTAGGCGTAGTACAGCTCGCGGGCATTTCGGGCAAGAAAAGCAGAATGCGTGACGTACAGCACATCGCCTTCGGCGTGCTTGAGCTTTTCCAAAGTGAGCGCGGTCTTGCCGCTGCCGGCGCTGCCGACGACGATCAGCGGCGGTGGCTCATGGTAAACGGCCGCCTGCGCGTCGTCGAAGGACAGCGGTTTATCAAGCAGATGCACGACGGTACGCTCCGGGTGCAGGTAGCGCAGCGGCTCGGCCGCCTGCGCCGCCTCCGCGGCGTCCATGTCGCAGAGCTTGTCCTCGTCGATGACCACGCCGCGCAGAAAGCGCGACTTGTCGTAATCGTGATTGGCGATCACCTCGAGCATCAGGGCGCAGACTTCATCACCGTGGCGCACCAGCGCAAACAGCAGCCGGTCGGCGCCGTCGAGACGGGCGCGATAGAACTTTCCGTGGCGGAGGTTGGCGAGCTTTTTGACTTGCGCGGCGCGGAAATCGCCGCGGGCGATGGCCCCGGTCACCTTGCGGTAGGCCGACGTGACGCCCGAAGTGTCAAGGCCGATGTATTCGAGGATTTTCATGCGCCGTCCTTTGGGTCCTGGTTGAGACGAATCCTAACGCAAACCGCGCAGTGCATCGACGGCAGGGAAAGAAGTGAACCCATGGCTGCCGGTAACCGGAAGGACAGGAAGAAACAACCACTTACCGCACGCCGGAACGCCGCCCGATCACCGGCGCAGTATTGTCCGGACCTGGACGACTGGCCCGGATCCTGGCAGATCGAGCGGGGCGATACCGCCGTCGGCCAACGCATCGTCGCGGCCTTCAAGCCCTTCCTGCTCGATCTCCTGCACCAGGGACTCGCCCGAAAGACGCCGGCCCGGCACCGCGACAACCTCTGGCTGCTGGGCGGCGAAGTCATCGAGCGCCGCCACCGCGATAGCGAACCCGATCAACGACCGGTGGAAAAGGTTCTGCTCGATCTGGTCTATGATGACGGCGGACCGCTTCTATGGCCGGCCCTCAGCGAGGCGCAGCAGAAGTCTTTCGATGCCACCTGCAGGAAGTTCTATCGTTTCCCGGCGCATGGGGAGTTCTGGGCCAAGCGCTGAGCCGGCGGTTACGGCCCCCGCTTGCAGCGCACACGGGCAGCCCCTATTACTCCTGTACCGCGCCATGACCTCGAGCGGGCGTAGGTGCGGTTTCTGAAGCGCTTACGTTTTATCAGTAGAACTTGCGCCAGGAGAGGCCGGCGGAATTGAGGGCCTGGCTATCCCCTGGGGGCCCACGGCTGCAGCGGCGACGTGTTTGTCACCACCCGAAACACTCGGCGCGGCGCCCTGTGGGCCACTCCCTCAGACCAGCCGCCGCAGGCGCTTGTGCAGCGGGCTGGTGCGCGGAAAGTGTGCGAGGAGAAACTCCATCTGGTCGGTCAGCACGCGGCGCCCCTGCAGATAGATGTACTCCGCGTGGGTGGGAACGAACGGCACCGCGAGCAGTTCCAACCCGGCCTCCTCCGGGGAGCGGCCGGCCTTGTGGTTGTTGCAGCGCTTGCACGCCGCCACCACGTTGTTCCAGACATCCTCGCCGCCGCGGCTGAGCGGCGTGACGTGATCGCGGGAGAGGTCCCGATCCATGAACCGTCGCCCGCAGTACAGGCACAGGCGCCCGTCGCGCTTGAACAGCGCCGGGTTGTTCAGCGGCGGAACGTAATGGTCGCGCGCCTTGGCGAGGGCATGGTGGTAGCCATAGGTGGCGATGATGGAATTGACTTCGATGACGGTGCGCCGACCGGTCCGGGCATTGGTGCCCCCGCGGATGCGGTAGAGCAACGCGCCGCAGGTGTAGGCGACCTGCCCGAGGTGATACAGGCGCACCGCGCCCTGGTAGCCGATCCACTCCAGGGGCATGCCGGCCACGTCGGTACGTAGAACCTGATACATCAAGTCAAGCACGCCGCGCCTCGGGACCTCGCCGTGTGGGACAAACGCCTCTTGCGGGCCTCCCGCCGGTGTCCTCGGCCGGGTTATCGGCCGCCGGACCGTGCCCCGGAGGGGCGCTCCGCGCCCGGAAGCGTACCATCTTTACGGAAAAACGGCCATAACAGCGACATTCGCGGATGGCGGGGGGGGGATCCGTTCCTCATCCCGAGGCATCGGTCGAGGCAACCGAAAGGCCCCCCGGCGAGTTTGAACGCAGGACGGAATGGGCTATTATTCCCGCCTTTACCGAGCGGGCGCTCGCCCGGATGTCCTGTGCGTGCGAACGCGGTCCGGTTGGCCGGCCGGTTCCGGCCCGGCGCCGCGGGTGCACGCCGCCTCCCTGAAAACCGAATGACAACCGGGCAAGAGCCGGCAGAACGAGGATCAAGCATGCCGATACGCGTGGCCGTCGCGAAGGAAAACACGCCGGGGGAACTCCGTGTGGCCGTGGTACCCGCCGTCGCCGAACGCCTCTCCGGCCTCGGCGTCGAAGTGCTGATCGAGGCCGGCGCGGGCCGGCGCGCGCACTATCCCGACGCGGCCTACGCCAAGGCCCGGATCGTGGCCGATACCAAAGAATTGTACGAAGCCGCACAGGTCGTGTTGCGGGTCCTGCCCCCCACCGAGGAGGAGATCGACCGGATGGCCGAGGGCACGGTGGTGATCGGCTTCATGATGCCGTACCGCCACCCCGAGCGGGTCGCACGCCTGCGCGATCGCCGGATCACCAGCTTCGCGATGGAATTCATCCCGCGCATCTCGCGCGCTCAGAGCATGGATGCGCTCTCCTCCCAGGCCTCCGCGGCCGGATACAAGGCGGTGCTGATCGGCGCCGGTCTCACCGGGCGTTTCTTCCCCATGCTGACCACCGCCGCCGGCACCATCCGCCCGGCCAAGGTGCTGATCATCGGCGCCGGCGTCGCCGGCCTGCAGGCGATCGCCACGGCGCGGCGTCTGGGCGCCATCGTCGAGGCCTATGACGTGCGCAGCGTCACCAAGGAACAGGTGGAGTCCCTGGGCGCGAAGTTCGTCGACGTCGGGGTCGACGCCCAGACGAGCGGCGGCTATGCGCGCGAATTGACCGACGAGGAGAAGGCGCGCGCGGCCGAGGCCCTGGGCCGGCACGTGGCCGCGGCCGAAGTCGTCATCACCACCGCCGCGGTGCCCGGGCGCACGGCGCCGCGGATTCTCACCACCGCCATGGTCGAACAGATGCGCCCCGGGGCGGTGATCGTCGACCTTGCGGCGGAGAGCGGCGGCAACTGCGAGCTGACCCAACCCGGCGAGAGCGTGGATCACGGCGGCGTGCTCATCCATGGCCCGCTCAACGTGCCGAGCATGCTCGCGGCCGACGCCAGCGAGATGTACGCACGCAACATCCTGAATTTCCTGTCGTTGATGATCAAGGACGGGGAACTCGCTCCGGACTGGAACGATGAGGTGATCGCGCAGAGCACCCTCACCCGCGACGGGGCGATCCGCCACGAGGCGACCCGCAATCTGGTGGAAGGAGGTAATCGATGATCGAGGGCTTCACGGCGCTGTATATCTTCATGCTGGCCGCCTTCACCGGGTACGAGGTGATCGCGCGCGTGCCGGTGATCCTGCACACGCCGCTCATGTCCGGATCCAATTTCGTGCACGGCATCGTGCTGGTAGGCGCGATGGTGGCGCTCGGCCACGCCGGTACCGGCTTGGAACGGGCCATCGGCTTCTTCGGCGTACTGCTCGCGAGCATGAACGCGGTCGGCGGCTACGTGGTCACCGAGCGCATGCTCGATATGTTCAAGAGCAGCAAGGGGGGCCGTTGATGGGCGCGGTCATCCAGATCAGTTATTTCCTGGCCGCGGCACTGTTCATCCTCGGCCTCAAGCGCATGAGTTCCCCGGTCACGGCGCGCGACGGCATCGTCTGGGCGGGCGCCGGGATGCTGGTGGCCACGGTGGTGACGTTCTTCTGGCATGACATGAGCAATTACCTGCTCATGATCCTGGCCATCGCCGTCGGCTCCAGCGTGGCCTGGATCTCCGGCAAGCGGGTCGCGATGACCACCATGCCGCAGATGATCGCCCTCTACAACGGCATGGGCGGCGGTGCGGCGGCGGCGATCGCGGCCATCGAGTTGCTCCGCGGCACCGGCGGACATTCGGGTGCCGTGATGGGGCTCGCGGTGATCGGCGGACTGATCGGCACCGTCTCCTTCAGCGGAAGCCTGATCGCGTTCGCCAAGCTGCAGGGGCTGATCAAGCGATCCATCGTCTTCCCTATGCAGCACCCCTTCAACCTCGCGGTATTGGGCACCGCGGTGGTGATCGGTGCCCTGCTGCCGTTTCAGGGATCCGGCGGCGTCCTGGTATTCGTGTTCTTCGCCCTCGTGCTGACCTTCGGTGTGCTGATGACCCTGCCCATCGGCGGCGCCGACATGCCGGTGGTGATCTCTCTCTACAACGCCCTCACGGGCCTGGCGGTGGGCCTCGAGGGATTCGTACTGAACAACGCGGCGATGATCATCGCCGGTACCGTGGTCGGCGCCGCCGGTTCGCTGCTCACCCAACTCATGGCCAGGGCCATGAACCGCTCGATCGCCAACGTCCTGTTCGGCGCCTTCGGCCACGCGCCGGCGGCGGCGAGCGCCGGGGAGAGCGGGGCCCTCAAACCCATCGACGCCGACGATGCGGGCATCATGATGGCCTATTCCAGCAAGGTCGTGGTGGTCCCGGGCTACGGCATGGCGGTCGCCCAGGCGCAGCACAAGATCTGGGAACTGGCGGAACTGCTGGAGGAACGCGGCGTCCGGGTGAAGTTCGCGATCCATCCGGTGGCCGGGCGCATGCCCGGGCACATGAATGTGCTGCTGGCCGAGGCCGGCGTGCCCTACGACAAGATCTACGACCTCGACGAGATCAATCCCGAGTTTCCCACCGTGGACGTGGCGCTGGTCATCGGCGCCAACGACGTGGTCAATCCGGTGGCGCGCACCAATCCGGAGAGCCCGATCTACGGGATGCCCATCCTGAACACGGACCAAGCGAAAAACGTACTGGTGATCAAGCGCGGACAGGGCAGAGGCTTCTCCGGGATCGAGAATGCCCTGTTCGGCAAGGACCACACTCGCATGCTCTACGGCGACGCCCAGGAGATGGTGAGCAAGTTGATCCAGGCGGTCAAACGGCTGTAACGGGAACGCTCATCGCACCCCCCGTAGATACTCTGTTGGATGTCAACCATGGGTGGAGTGGATCTCGCTAAAGAGTTT
>CAZAQG010000048.1:9368-20141 GCA_964487445.1 uncultured Chromatiales bacterium | reverse complement strand
CGGGTGAATCGGATGCGGTGCGCCCGGATGGCGCGGCGCCTGTCGCGGATGCAACCCCGGCGGGCGACGCCTGATCGGCGCCCGCGCGGTTCGGTGTGCGGCCGCGGCGGACGAGGAGCCGCGGGTGAAGGAATCGTCGCGGGCGCCCGGAGTGCCGGGCGCGCCGGCCGTAGCGGCCGGAGATGGCGAACGGACGGGCGAGGGGTGGGTTCCTTCCGGCGCGGTAACCGGGGCGCGCGGCGGATTGCTTCACGAGTTCAGAGGAAAGACTATGCAGATTTCGGCCTCCCTGGTAAAAGAGCTTCGCGACCGCACCGGCGCGGGGATGATGGAATGTAAGAGGGCCCTCACCGAGACCGGCGGAGATCTGGACGCCGCCGTCGAGCACATGCGCAAGGCGGGGCTCGCAAAGGCGGGCAGAAAGGCCGGGCGGGTGGCGGCGGAGGGGGTCATCGTCCTGAGCGTCGCCGAGGACGCGCGCCGCGCGGCCATGGTCGAGGTCAACTGCGAGACCGACTTCGTGGCCAAGGGCGAGGACTTCCATGCGTTCTGCGAGGCGGTGGCGCGCCGGGTCCTCGACTCGGAGGTCGGGAGTCTCGATGCGCTGCTCGAAGGGCCGATCGGATCGCAGGGCGGGACGTCGGTCGAAACGACCCGTCGCGAACTCATCGCGAAGCTCGGCGAGAACATCACGGTGCGCCGCTTCGAGCGATATGCCACCGCGACCGACGCGCGCCTCGGCGCCTACCTGCACGGTACACGCATCGGCGTGCTGGTCGAGATGAAGGGCGGCGACGATGCGCTCGCCAGGGACATGGCCATGCACATCGCGGCGAGCCGCCCGGCGTGCGTCGACGAGGCGGGCGTGTCGCCGGCGCTGCTCGAGCAGGAGCGTCGGATCCTGCGCGCGCAGGCGGAGCAGAGCGGCAAGCCGCCGGAGATCATCGAAAAAATGATCGAGGGGCGGCTGCGCAAATTCCTCTCCGAAGTGACCCTGCTCGGACAGCCGTTCGTCAAGGACCTGGACCAGAACGTCGGCAAGCTCCTCAAGGGCAAGGGCGCATCGGTGACCCGTTTCTCTCGCTTCGAGGTCGGCGAAGGCATCGAGAAGAAGACGGAGAATTTCGCCGAGGAAGTGATGTCCCAGGCCCGGGGTTCCTGATGCGCGCGCGCCGCATCGATGCGCGTGACGACCTGATCGCATGACGGAGTCCGCGCCCGGCCCTCGACGCATCCTGCTCAAGCTCAGCGGGGAAGCGCTGTCGGGCTCCCGGGACTCCGGCATCGATCCGGAGGTGCTCGACCGGGTCGGCGGGGAGATCCGCGAGGTGTGCGGGCTGGGCGTCCAGGTCGGCGTGGTGATCGGCGGCGGCAACCTCTTTCGCGGCGCGGGTCTGGAACGGGCCGGGATCGATCGCGCCACCGGCGACTACATGGGTATGCTGGCCACGGTGATGAACGCCCTGGCCATGCAGGACGCCCTCGAGCGCCTCGGGTTGCAGGCGCGCGTGATGTCCGCGCTTACGATCCGTCCCGTGTGCGAGGACTATGTCCGGCGCCGCGCGATTCGCCACCTGGAGAAGGGCCGGGTCGTACTGTTCGCGGCGGGCACCGGCAATCCGTTCTTCACGACCGATTCCGCGGCCGGTCTGCGGGCGATCGAGATCGGCGCCGATCTCCTGCTGAAGGCCACCAAGGTCGACGGCGTGTACTCGGCGGATCCGGTCACCGATCCCGATGCGACCCGCTTCAGCCGCCTGAGTTACCAGGAGATCCTGGACCGGCGGCTGATGGTCATGGATCATACCGCCATCGTGCTGTGCCGTGATCACCGCATTCCGCTGCGGGTGTTCGACATGACCCGCCCCGGCGGGCTGTTGCGCATCGTGCGCGGAGAAGATCTCGGTACGCTGGTGACCGCCGACTGACGAGGGGTGAGGTGAGGGACATGATCGATGGGATCAAGACCGATGCCGCGGTGCGCATGCAGAAGAGCGTCGAGTCCCTGAAGCAGGAGCTCTCGAAGCTGCGCACGGGCCGCGCGCACACCAGCTTGCTGGACCACATCACGGTGGACTATTACGGGGCGCAGACGCCGATCAACCAGGTCGCCAACGTCATGGTCGCCGACGCCCGTACGCTGAGCGTGGTCCCATGGGACCGAAACATGATCCCGGTGGTGGAGAAGGCGCTCATGACCTCCGGTCTGGGCCTCACGCCCACCACCGCCGGGACGACCATCCGCATCCCCCTGCCCCCGCTCACCGAGGAGAGGCGCCGTGATATGATCCGCCTCGTCCGCCAGGAGGCGGAGGCGGCGCGGGTGGCGATCCGCAACATCCGTCGTGATGCCAACAACGAACTCAAGCGGCTCCTGAAGGAGAAGGCGGCCTCGGAAGACGAGACCCGCCGCGCGGAGGAAGAGATCCAGAAGCTGACCGGCCGCTTCATCGACCGGGAGGTCGAAGCCGTTCTGCAGGCGAAGGAGAAGGAATTGCTCGATATCTGAGGCGGGTCGGGGGTGGCGTCGCCGGCCCGCCGCACGGAGCGGCGGACGACCCGGGGACCGTCTGCGGCGGTAGGCGCCGGGATCGAACAGCTCATGTCCAAGCACGAGGAGATCCCCGCGGCCGTGGGTGACCGGATCCGCCGGTCGCTGCCCCGGCATATCGCCATCATCATGGATGGCAACGGGCGCTGGGCGCAGGCCCGCGGCCTGCCGCGCCACCGCGGCCACAAGGCGGGCGTGGAGGCGGTGCGCGGGGTCGTGGAACAATGCGCCGTGAAAGGAGTGGAGGCGCTCACGCTGTTCGCCTTCAGCAGCGAGAACTGGCGGCGGCCGCGCACCGAGGTTCGCCTGCTCATGGAGCTGTTCATCGCCACCCTGGGGCGCGAGGCGCGCCGGCTGCACCGCAACAACGTGCGTGTGCGGGTGATCGGGGATCGAGATGCCTTCCCCGCCAGGTTGCGTGAGCGGATCCGTGACGCCGAAGATCTCACCGCGGAGAACGACGGCCTCACGTTCGTGATCGCCGGCAATTACGGGGGGCGCTGGGACATCGCGCACGCGGCGCGCCGCCTCGCCGAGCGGGTCGAGGCGGGTGAGTTGGCGGCCCGCGACGTGACCCCGGAGCGACTCCAGCCGCATCTCTCGTCGCACGATCTCCCCGACCCGGACCTGTTCATCCGAACCGGCGGGGAGCAGCGGATCAGCAACTTTCTGCTGTGGCAGCTGGCCTACGCGGAACTCTACTTCACGGAAGTCCTGTGGCCGGACTTCGATGCGCGGGAACTGGAACATGCCCTGGACTGGTTTTCCCGGCGCCAGAGACGCTTCGGGCTCACGGGTCAGCAGGTGGAAGCCATCAAGGGTGCTTAGGCAGCGCCTGATCACGGCGGCACTCCTCATCCTGTTGGTCGGTGCGGGTGCGTTCGTCCTGTCGAGTGCGCAAATCGGCCTCATCTTCGCCGCGTTCGTGCTGGCCGGCGCCTGGGAGTGGAGCGGACTGACGAACCTCGGCGGGCGCCTCGGGCGTATTTTCTATGTGATGTTGGTATCATTGGCGCTGCTCGGCGGCTGGTGGCTCGTGCAGCGCCGCGCGGGGGCGATGGGCGTGCTGATCGTGGCGCTGGCGTGGTGGTCGGCGGTGGCGGTGGCGCTGGCACGCTACCGCCCGGACGCGCGCCGGAACGGGCGGGCCCGCCCGGGCCGCGCGCCGGCGAACGCGCTGGCGGGCATCCTGACCCTGGTGCCCGCATGGATGGCCCTGGTCGCCCTGCACCACTCGGGGTCCGACGGGCCGGAACGGTTGTTGTATCTGCTCGGCCTCGTGTGGGTCGCCGACAGCGGGGCCTATTTCGTGGGCCGCCACCGGGGGCGGGTCAAGCTCGCGCCGCGGCTGAGTCCCGGGAAGACGCGCGAAGGCCTCTACGGCGCGCTGATCGCGAGCACGGCGTTCGCCGCGGCCGGCGCCGCGGCGTTCGGTCTCTCGCCGCGAGAGGCGCTCGTGTTCATCGGTCTGAGCCTGGTGGCGGTACTGTACTCGGTGGTGGGAGACCTCTTCGAGAGCATGATCAAACGGCGCGCCGGGGTGAAGGACAGCGGATCGCTGCTCCCGGGCCACGGGGGCGTTCTCGACCGCGTGGACAGCCTGTCCGCGGCCGCCCCGATCTTTCTTCTGGGATTGCTATGGTTGAAACTGGCAAGCTGATCGGGGTAACGGTCCTTGGGGCCACCGGCTCCGTGGGCATGAACACGCTGGACGTGCTGGCGCGTCACCGCGACCGCTACCGCGTCGTCGCACTGACCGCCAACACCAACGCCGAGCGGTTGTTCGCGTGTTGTCGCGAACACCGCCCCGAGGTCGCCGTGCTGGGCGAAGCGGATGCGGCCGCGCGATTGCAGGAGCGCCTGCGCACCGCCGGCATCGCGACCCGGGTGTTGAACGGTCCGGAGGGTCTCGAGACCGCCGCGCGGCTCCCGGAAGCGGACTACGTGATGGCGGCGATCGTCGGTGCCGCCGGACTGCTGCCGACGCTCGCGGCGGTGCGCGCGGGCAAGCGCGTGATGCTCGCCAACAAGGAGGCGCTGGTCATGGCCGGGCGCATCTTCATGGACGAGGTCGTGCGCCACGGGGCGGAGCTGCTGCCCATCGACAGCGAGCACAACGCCATCTTCCAATGCATGCCCCCGCGTAGCATCGACGGGGGATTGGACCGCATCGGCGTGGAGCGCATCCTGTTGACCGCCAGCGGCGGGCCGTTTCGCACCACGCCGCAGGCCGATTTGGAGGAAGTGAGTCCGGAGCAGGCCTGCGCACACCCGAACTGGGTGATGGGCCGCAAGATCTCGGTCGATTCCGCCACCATGATGAACAAGGGCCTGGAGGTCATCGAGGCCTGCTGGCTGTTCCGTACCACCCCGGATCGGGTGCGTGTGGTGCTCCATCCGCAGAGCACCATCCACTCGATGGTGGAATACGTGGACGGTTCGATCCTGGCGCACCTGGCCGCCCCGGACATGCGCGTGCCCATCGCCCATGCCCTGGCCTGGCCCGGGCGCATGCGCTCGGGCGCCGACTCGCTCGACATCGTGGCGACCGGACGTCTGGATTTCGAGGCGCCCGACCTCGAACGCTTTCCCTGTCTGGGTCTCGCCTACCGCGCCATCGAGGCCGGCGGTACCGCCGCCGCCATCCTGAACGCCGCCAACGAAGTCGCCGTGCAGGCGTTCCTCGAGCGCCGGCTGGCCTTCACCGAGATCCCCCGTGTCATCGAGTCCACACTGGACAGTGTCGCCCTCCACGAGGCGGACGCCCTGGAGACGGTACTCGCCGACGACGCGCAGGCGCGCGCGGTCGCCGTGCGCATGATCTCCCGGCGCACCTCGAGGGCGGCTCCATGATCCACGTGCTGTTCTATCTGGCCGCCTTTACGGTGGCCATCAGCGTGTTGGTCACGGTGCATGAGTTCGGTCACTTCTGGGTGGCGCGCCGCCTCGGCGTCAAGGTGCTGCGCTTCTCGATCGGTTTCGGGAAACCGCTCTGGACTTGGCATGCACGGCGCGACGGCACGGAGTACGTGGTGGCCGCGCTGCCGCTCGGCGGCTACGTCAAGATGCTCGACGAGCACGAGGCCCCGGTCCCCGCGCAGGATCGCGATCGGGCGTTCAACCGTAAGCCCATCGCCACGCGCGCCGCGGTCGTCGTCGCCGGGCCGTTGTTCAATTTACTGTTTGCGGTCCTGGCGTATTGGATCACGTTCGTGGTCGGTGTGGTGGGCGCGCGTCCCCTGATCGGCGCCGTGGCGCCGGGCAGCCCGGCGGCGCGCGCCGGCGTGCAGACTCGCGAGGAGATCCTGGCGGTGAACGGGCGCCCCACACCGACCTGGAACACGGCCCGGTTCGCGCTGCTCGATGCCGCGCTCGGTAACCGGTCGGCCGATCTGAAGTTGCGTACGCCCGCCGGGCACATCGTGCGGCGTGCGCTGCCCGCCGCCGATTCCGGGACGGTGTTGAAGTCGCCCGATCTGTGGGGCGCGGTCGGGATCGAGCCGTGGCGACCCGCGGTGCCGGCGGTCATCGGGCGGCTCGTGCCCGGCGATCCCGCGGCGGCCGCGGGACTGCGCCCGGGCGACCGCGTGGTGGCCGTCGACGGGCACCCGGTCAAGGATTGGGCGGCCATGGCGGCGGCGATCCGGGCGCGCCCGGGACAGCGATTGCGGGTCACGGTCGAGCGCGGCGGGGCTCGGCGCACGGTGGTGCTGCACACCGCACGGGTCGCGGGCGCCGACGGCGCCGAGGGGCGCATCGGTGTCTACCCGCGGGTGCCCAAGGGTCTGTTCGATCGGCTGCGGGTGATCGTCCGCTACGGCCCGATCGAGTCGCTGATCCACGCCGTGGACAGGACCGCGGGCATGACCGTGCGCATGCTGCGCATCCTCGGCCGGATGTTTGCGGGCGAGGCATCCATGCGCAACATCAGCGGACCGATCACCATCGCCCGATATGCCGGCGAGAGCGCCAGCGTCGGCCTGATCCCGTTTCTGGGGTTTCTCGCCGTTGTCAGTATCAGCCTCGGTGTCCTGAATCTGCTGCCGATTCCGATCCTGGACGGCGGACATCTCCTTTATTATCTCATCGAGGCGGTGAAGGGCAGCCCGGTCTCGGAACACGCCCAGGCGGTGGGACAGAGGATCGGCATATTCCTTTTGCTGCTCCTGATGAGCCTGGCTTTCTATAACGACCTACGGCGTTTATTCATCGGATGACGTCACTCAGAGGCACCCGTTTCCTTGTTATGAAGCGTCTAATCGGCAGGTTGTTCTGGGCGGTGGCACTCGGGCTGCTGTTCACGGTCCGGGCGTACGCCTTCACGCCGTTTGTCGTGAAGGACATCCGCGTGGAGGGTCTGAAGCGCATCTCGCAGGGAACGGTATTCAACTACCTGCCCCTCAAGATCGGCGACCGCATGGACGATACGCGTTCCGCCGAGGTGATTCGGGCGCTGTTCAAGACCGGTTTCTTCAAGGACGTGAGCCTCGAGCGCGACGGCGACGCCCTCATCATCGTGGTCTCCGAGCGTCCCGCGATCGCCACTATCAAATTCTCCGGCAACAAGGACATCGAAACCAAGAAGCTGAAGAAGTCCCTCAAAGGGATCGGTTTCGCCGATGGCCGGGTCTTCGACCGCTCGACCCTGGAGAAGGTGGAGCAGGAGTTGCACCAGATCTATTTCGACCGCGGCAAGTACGGCGTGCGTATCAAGACCACGGTGACGCCGCTGCCGCGCAACCGGGTGGGCATCGCCATCGCGATCTCCGAGGGCGAGGCCGCCAAGATCCGCCAGATCAACATCGTCGGCAACCATGCCTACGACGAGAAGGCCCTGCTCAAACAATTCAAGCTGGGCACGCCGAATCTGCTCTCCTTCTATACGAAGAACGATCGGTACTCCAAGCAGAAGTTCTCGGGCGATCTCGAGCGGCTGCGTTCCTTCTACATGGACCGCGGTTACATCAATTTCAATATCGACTCGACGCAGGTGAGCCTGTCGGCGGACAAGAAGGACATCTATATCACGGTGAACATCACCGAGGGGCACAGGTATACCGTGAAGGCCGTGCGGCTCGCCGGGGATCTGGTGCTCAAACCGTCCCGGCTCTTTCCGTTGGTCCGTATCCGCGAAGGGGACATTTTTTCGAGGAAGGCGGCCGGCGATACCGCGAATGCGATCAGCGACAAGTTGGGCGATGTCGGCTACGCCTTCGCCAACGTCAATACGATTCCGGATATCGACAAGAAAGACCGGACGGTCACGTTGACCTTCTACGTGGATCCGGGAAAGCGGACCTACGTGCGCCGGATCAACTTCAGCGGAAACATCAAGACCAAGGACGTAGTGCTGCGGCGCGAGATGCGCCAGATGGAGGCGGCGCCCATCTCCACCGAGAAGGTCAAGCTCTCGCGCAGCCGTCTGGAGCGACTCGGCTTCTTCAGCCACGTCAATGTGAATACCAAGCCGGTGCCGGGAACCACGGACCAAGTCGATGTCGACTACAAAGTCACCGAACGTCCCTCCGGGAGCCTGATGGCCGGTGTCGGCTTCTCCCAGACCGGGGGACTGCTGCTCAATGCCAGCGTGAGTCAGAACAACTTCCTGGGCACCGGGAACCGCGTCAGCGTGGCCTTCAACAACAGCAGCTACAACACGCTCTATAGCGTCGACTACACGAACCCCTACTACACCATCAACGGCGTGAGCCGCTCGTTCAGCGGCTTCTACCGCAAGACCGACGCCGCCCAGGCGAACCTCGCCAACTATACCACCGACGTAGGGGGCGGCAGCGTCACCTTCGGGATCCCCGTGAGCGAGTATGATCGGGTGCGCCTCGGGCTCGGCGGTGACCGCACGACGATACGGCCGGGATTTTTCGCCTCCACGCAGGTGCGCGATTTCATCGCCCGCAACGGCGGGACCTACAATACGTTGAACCTGACCACCGGATGGATTCACGATACGCGCAACCGCGCCGTCTTCCCGGACAGCGGCGTGCGTCGGAGCCTGAATCTCGATCTGGCGATCCCCGGGAGTACGTCGAAATACTATCGTCTGTCCTTCAGGGACCAACGCTATATCCCCCTGACCCGGAACATCACCTTCTCGCTGACCGCTGACGTGGCCTACGGCGACACCTACGTCGGGAACAAGGAGTACCCGATCTTCCAGAACTTTTTCGCCGGGGGCATCGGGTCGGTGCGCGGCTACCGGGACAATACGCTCGGTCCGCTCGACTCGAACGGGTTGCCGCTGGGCGGGCGTTTGCGGGTGGGCGGCAGCGCGGAACTGCTGTTCCCGCCCCCCTTCGTCGGCCACAATCAATCGGTGCGCTTGAGCCTGTTCGTGGATATGGGTAATGTGTACAAGGATGTAGGCAGTTTCAAGGCGGGCCGGTTGCGCTATTCGGCGGGCGCGTCGCTGATCTGGCTGACACCGTTCGGGGCGCTGAACTTCAGTCTGGGGATGCCGCTCAATGCGTCGGGCGCCGACCAGAAGCAGCCGTTCCAGTTCACGATCGGCGCCCCGTTCACTTTCTGAGCCATGAGGGAGAGTGCCTTGAAGAGATTTTCGCTGGTCGTCGTTCTGCTGTTGGGCGTGTCGCTGGCCGCGGCCGGCAGCGCATCGGCGACGGAACTCAAGATCGGATTCGTCAACCCGGCGCTGATACTGGCGAAGGCACCCCAGGCGAAGGCGGCCAGCAGCCTGTTGGAGCACGAGTTTGCACCGCGCCAGAAAAAGCTCGCCGCCGAGCAGGCGGCCATCCAAAAGTCCCGGGACAAACTGGCGAGAAACGGTGAGATCATGAGCCAAGCGCGCCGGGACAAGCTCCGGCGCGACATCCTGACCCGCCGGCGCGATCTCAAGCGCAAGCAGGACGAGTTCCGCGAGGACCTCACTATCCGCCGCAACGGTGAACTCGGAAAGCTCGAGCGACAGATCCGCACCGCGATCCTCGCGGTGGCGAAGGACGGTCACTACGATTTGATCGTGAGCGACGGCGTGCTGTATGCAAGCAAGCGCGTGGACATCACCGGTCAGGTGCTTCGGCGCCTGGAGCGACGGGCGAAGCGGCCGGCGAAGAAGTGACGATCCGGGAATCCTGGAATGTCGCTTGCGCTGGGTGATCTGGCGGCACGGGTCGGAGGCGATCTGCACGGCGATGCCTCCTGCCTGATCGAGGGGGTCGCGCCGCTCGAGGACGCGCGGCCCGGGACGATCAGTTTTCTCGCCAACCCGCGCTACCGTCGCCACTTGGCGGGCACCGGGGCCTCGGCCGTGATTCTCTCCGAGGGCGATCTTCCCGGCTGCCCGTGTGCGGCGCTCGTCTCGGACCATCCGTACCTGATGTATGCGCGGGTGGCCGAGTTGTTCGCACCGACGCCGCCGGTGCGGCGCGGTATCCATCCCACCGCCTTCGTGAGTACCGAGAGCCGGGTCGATGAGTCGGCCTGGGTGGGGCCGCACTGCGCAGTGGAGGCGGGCGCCGTCGTCGGGAGCGGCGTCCATCTCGGCCCCGGGTGCGTGGTGGGCGAGGGTGTCGAAATCGGGCCGCAGGGCCGTTTCGAGGCGCGGGTGGTCCTGTGCCGGGGGACCGTGATCGGGCGCAGAGCGCGCGTGCACCCGGGCGCGGTGCTCGGGTCGGACGGGTTCGGTATCGCCGAGGACGCCGGGCGCTGGGTCAAGGTCCCGCAACTGGGGCGGGTCCGGATCGGCGACGACGTGGAGATCGGCGCCAACACGACCATCGATCGCGGTGCGCTCGAGGATACGGTGCTCGAGGACGGGGTAAAGCTGGACAACCAGGTCCAGATCGCCCATAACGTGTACATTGGTGCGCACACGGCGATCGCCGGATGCGTGGGGATCTCCGGCAGCGTGCGTATCGGCCGACGTTGCAGGATCGGCGGGGGCGTGGGGGTCGCCGGGCACCTGGAGATCGTCGACGACGTCGTGATCACGGGGATGTCGCTGGTGACCAAATCGATTACCCGGGCGGGGGTCTATTCCTCCGGCATATCGGTCGAGCCGGCGGTGCGCTGGCGGCGCAATCACGCGCGCCTGCGCCGGCTGGAGGATCTCGCGCGACGCGTGCGGGAATTGGAATGCGGATTGGAGGCCCTGCGGGGGCCGGCGGCGGCGCGGGTCGCAGGGAGGGATGATGGCGCGGATGATTGAGGCGGAAACGGACCCGGAACCGGAAACGGACCCGGAACCG
>CAZAQG010000048.1:0-9268 GCA_964487445.1 uncultured Chromatiales bacterium | reverse complement strand
GGCGCGGATGATTGAGGCGGAAACGGACCCGGAACCGGAAACGGACCCGGAACCGGAAACGGACCCGGAACCGACGGGCGGGATGGACATCCACGCCGTCATGGAGCATCTCCCGCACCGCTACCCGTTCCTGCTGGTGGACCGGGTGCTCGTCTGTCGCCCCGGTGAGTCGTTGACCGCCGTCAAGAACGTGACCATGAACGAGCCGTTCTTTCAGGGTCATTTCCCGGGGCGCCCGGTGATGCCGGGTGTGTTGATCCTGGAGGCCATGGCCCAGGCCACGGGGTTGCTCGCCTTCGAGACCGCCGGCCGGCGCCCGGAGAATCATTCGATCTATCTCCTGGTGGGTGTGGATCGGGCGCGGTTTCGACGGCCGGTGGGCCCCGGGGATCAGATCGTGCTGGAGGTGACGTACCGTGACTGCAGGCGCAGCATGATGCGCTTCAGCGTCGACGCACGGGTCGACGGGGCGTTGGTTGCGAATGCGGAGCTGATGTGCGCGGCGAAAGAGATCAAGGCCTGATCGATCCGCATGCGATTATCGATCCGGCCGCGCGGATCGGTGAGGGCGTGAGCGTCGGCCCGTACAGCGTGATCGGGGCCGGCGTGGAGATCGGCGCGCGGACATGGGTCGGCCCGCACGTGGTGATCGAGGGTCCGACGCGCATCGGGCGCGACAACCGCCTGTTCCAGTTCTCCTCGTTGGGCGAGATTCCGCAGGATACCAAGTACCGCGGCGAGGATACGGTGCTCGAGATCGGCGATCGCAACGTCATCCGCGAGTTCTGCACGATCAATCGCGGCACCGTCCAGGGCGGAGGGGCGACCCGGATCGGCGACGACAACTGGATCA
Organism: uncultured Chromatiales bacterium; assembly: GCA_964487445.1. GTDB lineage: Bacteria > Pseudomonadota > Gammaproteobacteria > 21-64-14 > 21-64-14 > BMS3Abin12. The sequence continues at coordinate 8,415 of CAZAQG010000048.1, read as the reverse complement.
TGGCCTATGTCCACATCGCGCACGATTGCCGGGTGGGCGACCACACGATCTTCGCCAACGGTGCGTCGCTCGCCGGGCATGTCGTTGTCGGTGACCACGTCGTGCTCGGGGGCTTCACCCTGGTCCACCAATTCTGCCGGCTCGGGGCGCATGCGTTCACCGCCTACGCGTCGGGTATCCACAAGGACGTGCCGCCCTACGTCACGGTGCGCGGGCAGCCGGCGCACCCCAATGGGATCAATAGCGAGGGGCTGCGCCGACGCGGCTTCTCGGAGGAGCGCATCGAGCATTTGCGCCGCGCCTACAAGATCCTCTATCGCTCCGGGTTGCGCCTCCGGGAGGCCGTGGAGCGGCTGCGGGCGGTTGCGGCCGGGAGCGAGGATGTGGCGCCGTTGGTGGCGTTCCTGGAGGAGGGAACGCGCAGTATCGTGCGCTGATGAGCGTCTTCGCCGATCGCAGTTCCGGGTGTCGCCCATGCCGGCCCTAAGGCGCGTCGTGCTCGTCGCCGGGGAGGCCTCCGGGGACCTGCTGGGCGCGGGGTTGATCGACGCCCTGCACCGGCGCCACCCCGAACTGGTGTTCGAGGGGGTGGCGGGCCCGCGGATGGAAGAGGCCGGGTGCCGGGCCTGGTTCCCCATGGAGCGGTTGGCGGTGATGGGCCTGGTCGAGGTCCTCGGGCGGCTGCCCGCGCTCCTCGCCCTGCGCCGCGAACTGATCGCCCGCCTGCGGCGCGCCCCGCCGGACCTGCTGATCGGCATCGACGCGCCGGATTTCAACCTCGGGCTGGAGCGGCGCGCACGCGCCCTCGGCATCCCGACCGTGCACTATGTCGGTCCCACGGTCTGGGCGTGGCGGCGCGGTCGGCTGCGCGGGATCCGGCGCGCCGTGGACCGGATGCTGACGCTGTTCCCCTTCGAGGAGGCGGTGTACCACGAATACGGGATCCCGGTGACCTGCGTGGGGCATCCCCTGGCCGACGAGATCCCGCTGGAGGATCAGCGTGCGGGGGCCCGCGCACGGCTCGGGCTGGCGACGGATGCGGAACTGGTCGCGCTGTTGCCGGGCAGCCGGGTGGGTGAAGTCCGACGCCTGGGTGAGGTGTTCCTCGAGGCGGCGCGGTGGTGCCGCGCGCGCCGGCCCGGGCTGCGTATCCTCGCCGCCATGGCCGGACCCCGGGTCCGGGAGGTGTTCGAGGAGATCCGGTCCGATCGCTATGCGGATCTGTCGGTCGAGGTCATCGAGGGGCATTCGCGGGACGTGCTGGCAGCCGCGGACGTCGTGCTGGCCGCCTCCGGTACCGCCACCCTGGAGGCGATGCTCCTGCGCCGCCCGATGGTGGTGGCCTATCGGCTGCATCCGCTGACTTACCGGCTGGTGCGGGCGCTGGTACGCATCCCGCGGGTCGCCTTGCCCAATGTGTTGTCCGGGGAGGATCTGGTGCCCGAGTTTCTTCAGCGCGAGGTCACGCCCGAAAGGCTCGGCGGGGCCGTGCTGCACTGGCTGGAGCACCCCGCCGAGGTCGGGCGCCTCGCGGCGCGCTTCGCGGCGCTGCACCACGAGTTGCGACGCGGTGCGAGCGAGCGCGCCGCGGAAGCGGTCCTGGAATCGGTGCACCGCCCGGGCGGCGCGCCGTGAGCCCGGTGTCGATGGGGGTCGAGGTGGATCGGATCGCCGGCGTCGACGAGGTGGGCCGCGGTCCGCTCGCCGGCCCGGTGGTGACGGCGGCGGTCATTCTCGATCCGCATCGTCCGATCGCGGGGCTGGCCGATTCCAAGGCGCTGAGCGCCGCGCGCCGGGAGGTGCTGGCGGGCGAGATCCGTCGCTGCGCCCTGGTCTGGGCGCTGGGGCGAGCGGAGGTCGAGGAGATCGATCGGCTGAATATCCTGCAGGCGACGCTGTTGGCCATGCAGCGCGCCGTCGCGGCGCTCGCCGACGCGCCGCGCGAGGTGCTGGTCGACGGCAATCGCTGCCCCGAGCTGCCGTATCCGGCCCGCGCCGTCGTAGGCGGCGACCGCTTCGTCCCGCAGATCTGCGCCGCGTCGATCCTGGCGAAGGTCGTGCGGGACGCGGAGATGGTTCGCATGGACGCCCGCTATCCGGGTTACGGGTTCGCCGACCACAAGGGCTATCCGACCCCCGCCCACCTGGCGGCGCTCGAACGCCTCGGTGTGAGTCGGATCCACCGGCGCTCGTTCGCCCCGGTCCGTCGCCTGGTTACGTCGGGAAGCGCCGGGAAGCCGGTCGTAATCGACTGATCGTCTGAAGTTTTTCAGTGTGGCGCGGGTCGCCGCCCGGGTCCGTGTCGCGCATCGCCCCGGCCGCGGGCGGCTGAAGTACAATGGAGCGCCATGGCCGATTACGTTCATCTGCACCTGCACACCGAGTATTCACTGGTCGACGGGCTGGTGCGTATCCCGCGCCTGGTGCAGGCGGTGCGCGATCTGGGTATGCCGGCCGTGGCGGTGACCGATCAGGGCAACCTGTTCGCCGCCGTCAAGTTCTATCGTGCGGCGCTGGCCGCGGGGATCAAGCCGGTCCTGGGTGTCGACGCCTGGGTCGCGGAGCCGCAGGCCGGACGCCCGCCCTCGCGGCTGACGCTCCTGTGTCGGGATGAGACCGGTTACCGGAACCTGACACGGTTGGTCACGCGCAGCTATCGAGAGGGCCAGCAGCGCGGCGTGCCGGTGATTGCGCGCGATTGGCTGGAAGAGGCCGCCGACGGGCTGATCGCGTTGTCCGGGGGGCGCGAGGGCGACGTCGGGCGCGCGCTGCGCGGCGGCGGCGGCGAGGCGCGCGCTCGCCTGGACTACTGGTGTCGCCTGTTCCCCGACGCCTTCTACCTGGAACTCATCCGCACCGGCCGCGAGGGTGAGGAGGACTACCTGTACGCGGCGGTCGAGTTGGCGCTCGCGCGCGATGTCCCGGTGGTCGCCGCCAACGACGTGCGTTTCCTCGATCGCGGGGAGTTCGGGGCCCACGAGGCGCGGGTGTGTATCCACGACGGCCGCGTGCTGAACGACCCGCGCCGGCCCCGCGCCTATAGCGAACAGCAATATCTGCGCAGCCCGGCGGAGATGGCCGAGCGGTTCGCCGATCTCCCCGAGGCGCTCGAGAACAGCGTCGAGATCGCGCAACGCTGCAACCTGCAGTTGCGGCTCGGTGAGAACTTCCTGCCGCACTTCCCGGTCCCGGACGGGAGCGGCGTCGACGAGTATCTGCGCGCGGAGGCCCGGGCGGGGCTGGAGCGGCGCCTGCACGGTGCCGGCGGCGAGCCCGCCGCGCCGCGAGAGGCCTACGACGAGCGCTTGGCCCATGAACTCGGCGTCATCGAGACCATGGGTTTCGCCGGTTATTTTCTCATCGTGGCCGACTTTATCCGCTGGGCCAAGGTCAACGGGATCCCGGTCGGTCCCGGGCGCGGCTCCGGCGCGGGTTCCCTCGTGGCCTACGTGCTCGACATCACCGACCTCGATCCGATCCGTTACGACCTGCTCTTCGAGCGCTTTCTGAACCCGGAGCGGGTGTCCATGCCGGATTTCGACGTGGATTTCTGCATGGAGGGTCGCGACCGCGTCATCGAGTACGTGAGCGAGCGCTACGGTTCCGATCGTGTCGCGCAGATCATCACCTACGGCAGCATGAACGCGCGCGCCGTGGTGCGCGACGTCGGTCGCGTACTCGGACACCCTTACGGCTTCGTTGACCGTATTGCCAAGCTCATTCCGTTCGAACTCGGGATGACCCTGGAGAAGGCGCTGGTGCAGGAGCAGGAACTGCACAAGCTGTGCGAGACGGACGAGGAGGTGCGCGGCCTCATCGACCTGGCCCGATCGCTCGAAGGCCTGGCGCGCAACGCCGGACGCCACGCGGGCGGGGTGGTGATCGCACCCTCGCCGTTGACCGACTTCACGCCGCTCTACTGCGAGCCCGGAGGCGGCAGTGCGGTCACGCAGTTCGACAAGGACGACGTAGAGGCGATCGGGCTGGTGAAGTTCGATTTCCTGGGGCTGCGAACGCTGACCATCGTCGATCGGGCGTTGCGCACCGTCAACCGGCGCCGCGAGCAGCAGGGCGAACCTCCGATCGATATCGCCGCGCTGCCGATGGAGGATCGCGAGGCCTACGATCTGCTCAAGGCGTGCAAGACCACGGCCGTCTTCCAGCTCGAATCGCGCGGGATGAAGGATCTCATCAAGCGCCTGCGCCCGGACGGCTTCGAGGACCTGGTCGCGCTGGTCGCGCTCTATCGGCCCGGGCCGCTGCAGTCGGGGATGGTCGACGATTTCATCGACCGCAAGCACGGGCGCGCCCGGGTGGCCTACCCGCACCCCGATCTCGAGCCGATCCTGAAGCCCACCTACGGCGTGATCCTGTACCAGGAACAAGTCATGCAGATCGCGCAGGTGCTGGCGGGCTACAGCCTCGGGGGCGCGGACCTGCTGCGCCGCGCGATGGGCAAGAAGAAAGCGGCGGAGATGGCGCGTCAGCGCGACGTCTTTCTGGAAGGGGCGCGTAAGCGCGGCGTGGACGAGGCCGTCGCCAGCCCCATCTTCGACCTGATGGAGAAGTTTGCGGGGTACGGTTTCAACCGCTCGCATTCCGCGGCCTACGCACTGATCTCGTATCAGACCGCGTGGCTCAAGGCCCATTACCCGGCGGCGTTCATGGCGGCGGTGCTGTCCTCGGACATGGACAACACGGACAAGGTGGTGGGGTTGATCGAGGAGTGCCGCCAGCTCGGGCTCGACGTCCTGCCGCCGGACGTCAATGTCTCGGAGTATGCCTTCGGCGTCGACGGCGAGCACCGCATCCTCTACGGGCTCGGGGCGATCAAGGGCGTGGGCGAGACGGCGGTGGAGGCGATCCTCGCCGAGCGCCGTACCGGCGGGCCGTTCCCCGACCTGCTCGACCTGTGCCGGCGCATCGACCTGCGGCGCGCCAATCGTCGCGTGCTCGAGGCGCTGATCCGCGCCGGCGCCCTCGACGGTCTGGGGCGTCACCGGGCGGCGCTCATGGCGCAGCTCACGGCGGCGTTGCGCTCGGCCGAGCAACACACCCGGGATCACGCCGCGGGTCAGGACGATCTGTTCGGCGGCCCGATTGCAGGGCACGGCGTGCCCGAGGCGCCGGAGCCGCCCGAGTGGGAGGACGGCGAGCGTCTTACCGGGGAGAAGGAGACCCTGGGACTGTATCTGACCGGGCATCCGATCACCCGCTACGAGGAAGAACTCACGCGTATCGTCACCGCGCGCATCGGCGAACTGGTGGCCGATGCGGACGGCAACGGGACCGGCGCCGCGCGTGTGCCGCCGCGCGAGGATCGCCCGACGGTGATCGCCGGGCTGGTGGTGGCGTTGCGTGTCACGCAGACCCAGCGCGGCGCGCGCATCGCATTTCTGACCCTGGACGATCGCAGCGGGCGCCTCGAGATCGCGGTGTTCAGCGAGGCGTTCCAGCGCTATCGTCCGCTGCTCGCCAAGGACCGGCTGCTGGTCGTGAGGGGAGGCCTGAGCGCGGACGAGTACACGGGCGGGTATCGCATGAGTGCGGACTGCATCTGGGACATCGAGCAGGCGCGCGCGGCCTTCGCGCGCCGCTTGGAGGTGGAGATCGACAGCGAGCGGGCGGCCAACGGCTTCGTTTCGTCCCTGGCCCGGATACTGACCCCGTTCCGGGTCGAACGCGGCGCGCAGAACGGCGCCGACGGTTGTCCGGTATGGGTCGAGTACCGGCGCCCGGACGCCCGCGTGCACGTTGTGCTCGGGGCGGACTGGCATGTGCGCCCTACCGACGAACTGTTGCAACGATTGGAGGAACTGGCCGGCCGTGAGCGGGTCCGTTTTGTCTATCGAGCACAGGAGGGTGCCGCGGGGCGCGGTTTCGGGGCCGGCGCGGATCCGGTATAGTCGCGGGCGCACCGCGCGGTGCCGGCCGTGCGGGGGGGCCAACGGGCGGAGACCATGAATCTCAATTTCCTCGACTTCGAACGACCGATCGCCGAACTGGAGGCGAAGATCCAGGAGCTGCGCTTCGTCAGCGACGGCCAGGACCTCAATCTGCAGGAAGCGATCCAGCGTCTCGAGGCCAAGAGCCGCACGCTCACCGAGTCGATCTTCTCGTCGCTGAACACCTGGCAGGTGGCCCAGCTCGCGCGCCATCCGCAACGCCCCTACCTGCTCGACTACGTGGCCCGGATCTTCACGGAGTTCCACGAACTGCGCGGTGACCGGGCGTTCCTCGACGACCCGGCCGTCGTCGGCGGGCCGGCGCGGCTCGACGGGCGTCCGGTGATGGTGATCGGTCACCAGAAGGGCCGCGACACCAAGGAGAAGATCCACCGCAACTTCGGCATGCCGCGTCCCGAGGGCTATCGCAAGGCGCTGCGCCTGATGCGCCTTGCCGAGCGTTTCGCCCTGCCGGTGCTCACCTTCATCGATACCCCGGGGGCCTATCCGGGGATCGGCGCCGAGGAGCGCGGGCAAAGCGAGGCCATCGCCCGCAACCTGCTGCACATGTCGAGGCTGCGCACGCCCGTATTGTGCTCGGTGATCGGCGAGGGCGGCTCGGGCGGGGCGCTGGCGGTCGGGGTCGGGGACCGGTTGCTGATGCTCCAATACAGCACCTATGCCGTGATCTCCCCGGAGGGCTGCGCCTCGATCCTGTGGAAGAGTGCGGAGAAGGCGGCCGAGGCGGCCGAGGCCATGGGGATCACGGCCGAGCGCCTCCAGCGACTCGGGCTGGTCGACGAGATCATCCCGGAGCCGCTCGGCGGCGCGCATCGCGACCCGGACGTCACGGCGGCGCGGCTCAAGCAGGCCCTGGTCGCGAACCTGGACCGCTTCGCCGGCATCCCGGCCGACGAGTTGCTCGAGATGCGCTACGCGCGCCTCATGGCCTACGGAAATTTCAAGGAATCCGCCTGAGCGGCGTGCGGTGCGTCCGGGGCGGCCGCAAACGACGGTGGGAACGCACAGCGGGGATTTCAACGCGGAGCGACTGTACCGTGCGCTGGGCGCCCTGCCCGCGGCGCCGGTCTATTGGGTGGCCTACAGCGGCGGGGCGGATTCCCATGTTCTCCTGCACGCGCTCGCCGCGTTGCGCCCGCGCCTGGGCGCCGCGTTGCGCGCGGTGCACGTCGATCACGGTTTGCACCCGGACGCGCGCGCTTGGTCCGAGCACTGCGCCGCGGTATGCGCGGCGCTCGATGTGATGCTGCGCGTGCTGCGCGTGGACGCGCACGCCGCGCGCGGGGAGAGCCCGGAGGCGGCGGCCCGGCAGGCCCGCTATGCGGCGTTGGCGTCGGTCGTGGGTCCCGGGGAGATCCTGCTCACCGCCCATCACCGCGATGATCAAGCCGAGACGGTGCTGCTGCAACTGCTGCGCGGCGCCGGCCCCGCGGGCCTTTGCGGAATGGCCCCGCGGCGGTGTCTCGGTGCGGGTCTGCTCGCCAGGCCGTTACTCGGGTTCCCGCGTGCCGCGCTGCGCCGCTACGCCGCGATGCACGGGTTGTCCTGGGTGGAGGACGGCACGAATCTCGATCCGTCCGTGGACCGCAATTTCCTGCGCCACGAGGTCCTGCCGGTCCTGCGTCGGCGCTGGCCCGGCCTGGCGAAGACCCTGCCGCGGGCGGCGACGGTGCAGGCGCAGGCGCTCGAGGTCCTGGAGGCGTGCGCGCGGCGCGATCTCGAGGTCCTGCAGGGGCCTGATCCGTGGACGTTGCGCCTCGATCGGCTGCGCGCGCTCGATCCCGCGCGCCAGCGCAACGTGCTGCGCGCGTGGCTGCGCCTGCTCGGCCTGCCGGTCCCATCGTCCGCGCAACTCGAGTGCTGTCGGCACGAGGTCGTGGCGGCGCGGAACGATCGTGAGCCCTGCGTGCGTTGGCCGGGCGCCGAGGTGCGCCGTTACCGGGACCTCCTCCATGCCATGTCGCCGCTGCCGCCGGCCCCGGGAGGCGTGTCCCTGCCCTGGGATCCCGCCGCCCCGCTCGCGCTCCCGAACGGGCTCGGCGTGCTGCGCGCGGTACCCGCCGCCCGGGACGGCTTGCGCTTGGCGGGCGCCCGCGTGGTGCAGGTGCGGTTCCGGCGCGGCGGAGAACGCTGTCGCCCGGCGGTGCGCGCGCACACGCGCGACTTGAAAAAACTGCTGCAGGAACACGGCGTGCCCCCGTGGCTGCGGCCGCTTATTCCGTTGGTGTACGTGGACACGGAACTCGCGGCGGTGGCCGACCTTTGGGTGTGCGCGTCGTTTCAGGCCGCCGCCGGCGAGGCGGCGGTGCGCATCCGCTGGGAGGGTGCGCCCGCCGGCTACGGCGCCCGCCCTTGAATCGGCGGGGAAAAGCCGCCGCGCACCCCGTCGGGGGTGATGCGCCGGTTCCGCTCGTTGTGGAATGCCCCGGCTTCTGGTACGTTTAACCCC
>CAZAQG010000047.1:0-20513 GCA_964487445.1 uncultured Chromatiales bacterium | reverse complement strand
GGACTATTTCAGATCGGAGGCGGGCCATGAGTGAAAATATCGCCTACATCGACGGCGTCGCCCGCCCTTTCGGGCACGATGAGACGATTTATCATTTTGTCAGCCGCCATCTGGGGCCGGATGCGATACCGGTGTTGTGCCACGACGAGGCCCTGGCACCTTTCGGGAACTGCCGCCTGTGCAGTGTCGATGTGGCGTCGGCGCAAGAGGGGGTGCGGCGTGTCCGGGCGGCATGTCATACCCGGGTGGAGGCCGGCCGGTACATCTACCCGAATTCACGGCGTATCGAAAGACTCCGCCGGACGATCCTGGAATTGTTGTTGAGCGATTATCCCGAGCAGGCATTGTCGCCGGCTCCCGGTGAAAGGCCCACGCATTTTCAGAGGCTCTTGCAGCAGGCCGGAATAAATACTTCGCAACCCCCGTTTTTGACAAGCCGGTTTCCTCGAAACGACGCGGCAATCCGGGTCGATGCCGACCATCCTTTCATCCGTTTCGACCCGGCCCAGTGCATTCATTGCTATCGTTGTATCCGCGCCTGCGATGAAATCCAGGGAGAGATGGTGCTGGCCATGTACGGACGAGGTTATCGTTCCCGGGTCATTGCCTTCCTGGATCAGCCGTTTCTGGGGTCCGGGTGCGTGGCCTGCGGACGCTGCGTACAGACTTGTCCAACCAATGCGTTGACTGATCGTTACCGGGCCAAGACCCTGATCGCGGACCGGCGGGTGCGCACGGTCTGCACCTTTTGCGGCGTGGGTTGCAATCTGGAGGTGCTGTTGAAGGGAGGGGAGATACGCGCCGTCGATACGGTGGGCGACGCGGAGGTGAACCGGGGACACGCCTGTCTCAAGGGGCGCTATGCCTTCGCCTATTACCGTCATCCCGATCGCCTGCGCACGCCGTTGCTGCGAAAGGACGGAGAACTTCGGCCCGTCGGTTGGGACGAGGCCCTGGATCACATCGCCCGACGGCTCGATCGCATAAAGACGCGGAACGGGCCTTCGGCCATCGGCGGCATTTCTTCCTCGCGTTGCACCAACGAGGAAAACTACCTGATGCAGAAATTCATGCGCGTGGTCATCGGCAACAACAACATCGACGGATGCGCCCGGGTGTGTCATGCGCCGACGGCTTTCGGCATGCGCAAGACCTTCGGTACCGGTGCGGCCACTAATTCCATCGATGAGATCGGGGCGGCCGATTGCCTGCTGGTGGTGGGCGCGAATTCCACAGAGGCCCATCCCGTCACCGGTGTGAAAATACTGCAGCGTGCCATGAAGGGCATACCGCTGATCGTCATCGATCCGCGGCGTATCGCGTTGGCCCGCCATGCGACGGTCCATTTGCAGTTGCGTCCGGGTACCAATGTGGCGTTGTTGGATATGCTGTCCTATTACATCATCGGCGAAGGTTTGATCGATGAGGATTTCGTCCGCCGGCGCACGGAGGGTTTCGAGGATTTCCGGCGTTCCGTATTGAATATCGATATTGAACGGCTGGAAAAGATCACCGGTGTCGACCGAAAGACGGTACGCGAGGCGGCGGTGATTTACGGACGGGCGAAAAACGCCATGTCCTTTCACGGTCTCGGGCTCACGGAGCATTATCAAGGCAGCCGAGGGGTGATGCTTCTCTCCGCGCTGGCCATGATGACCGGCAATATCGGACGTCCGGGTGTCGGCGTCAATCCATTGCGCGGGCAGAACAACGTTCAGGGCGCGGCCGACATGGGGGTGCAGCCGGGACTGGGCGCCGGTTATCTGGATGTCTCCGACCCCGAGGTGCGCGCTTATTATGAGCGCCGTTACGGGCGGCCCGTTCCCGCGGAAAAGGGGCTGACGACGCCCGAGATGCTTCAGGCCGCGGGCGAGGGAAGACTCAAGGCGCTGTGGATCATGGGCGAGGACATTCTGCAGACCGATCCCGATACGACCCACGTCAGGCAGGCGCTCATGCGGCTGGATTTTCTGGTGGTGCAGGAGCTGTTCATGACCGAGACGGCCGGTCTTGCCGATGTGGTGTTGCCCGCCGCCTCCCATCTGGAAAAGAGCGGCACCTTCACCAACGGCGAACGTCGTGTGCAACGCGTCAATCGGGTGATTGCGCCGCTGGAAGGCACCCGGGCGGACGGGCGGATCATGGTGGATATCATGAATCGCATGGGCTATCCGCAGGCGGATTATGACCCGGCGGCCCTGCTCGAAGAGATTTCACGGGTGGTGCCGTTCTTTGCCGGGGTGAGTTGGGACGGCCTCGGGGTCGATGGTAAACAATGGCCGGTGAACGAGGACGGCGGTGATACCAAAATCCTGCACACGGAGCAGTTCAAGATCGGCAAGGGGTGTTTCGTGTTCACCGACTTCATCGAAACCCCGGAACTGCAGGGCGACGACGCGGATGAATATCCTTTCATTCTCACCACCGGTCGACGGCTTCAGCATTACAATTGCGGTTCCATGACCCGTCGCACACCGTTGCTGGATCTCGTCGATCACGATGAATTGTTGATCAATCCGTTGGACGCGGGGCGTTGCGATATTGCCGATGGCGATGAGGTATTGCTGCGTTCGCGGAAGGGCCGGACGCACCTGCGGGTGCGTCTCAGTGACGAGGTCCGGCCCGGGGTCCTGTTCACCACCTTCCATTTTCCCGAAGCGGCGATCAACCATCTGACCAGTGGTGTGCTGGACCGGGACAGTATGACGCCGGAATTCAAGGTGGTGGCGGTTTCCATCGCCAAGGCATCGCGGGTGTGTACACGATGACGGTATGGTCATGGGCAAGTCGACGGGCGGCCATGTCCGTCTCGGCCCGAAGGATAGCGGTACCGTCGAGTCGTGCGTCCTCCCTCTCTCCGGGAGCGGGTTGGGGTGAGGGGATCAAAAAGCGGCACGTCGCCGCTCGGCTCAGCCCCCCGCCAACCGGCTCAGGCAATCCAGCGCCCGCAGTCCGAGCCAGGTGTCTTCCAGACGGGTCAGCGCCCCGGGTACCCGTGCGAACCCCCCCTGGGGCGTCTGGCACGCGGCTACGAAACGCCGGGCGGCCCCGGCGTATCGCGGCGATGCGCCGCACCGGGCGAGCACCTCCAGACCCGCCACCTGCACCTCCACGGCGGTGGTCACGGCCCGAGGCGCGATGTTGAAACCGTATGCAGGATGCTCGCAGCATCGCGCGTAATCCAGCGCCTCGGTTTCCAAATTGCCATCGAGGCGCCCCGCCACCTGGAGGGCGCGCCACGTGTCGACAAGGCTCGCTCCGGGGGCCCCGTACCCCCCCTCCGGCCCCTCAAGATCCTTCAGGAGCCGGAGGCCGGCCTCGGAGATCTCCCGCCCCGGCACAATAGCCAGGATGTCCAGCAGATCGGTGATCTGGACAAGGGCCCGCAGGGTGCCGCCGCCAGGCGTTTTACCCGGGCGTAACAGGCGTTGCGCCCACCCGAGGGCATAGGGGCGCGAGTCATGCTCCGGCTCCGTTTCCAGCAGCCGGAGCGCCTTCACGCAGGCCCAGGCGATGGTGAGGGTGGCGAAGTCGCCCTTGTCCCGCTGCTGCCTACGCAGCCAAGTCGCCACGTCGGGGCGGCGCGGCACGGGCTCTCCGAGCAGGTTCAGGCCGGCCACTGCCGCCAGCGTGTCCGGGGCGTTGGACTCATTAACGCCGAAATCGCGGTAAAAACAAAAACCTCCATCGGGGTCCTGTCGACTCGCGATATATCGCATACACGCCTGGATATCGATGCGCATCGCCCGGATCCCGCGTTCGATCGACGCATTCCGTAGTAGTCCGTGGGGCCGCATCACCGGTCGTCCGCGCACCGCAGCCGGCAGCACCGCCACCTTGATTGATTCTCGCACATACCTCCATGGAATCGGTTGCGCCGTGTCAAGGTTCTCTCCATTTTGGCGAGCCCCCCGGTTTTGGGTGCGCAATGGCGAGACCGGTCCAACGCCGATCGCGGCGCGACCCACACGCATCGCCGTGTGATAAGATAGCTCGTTGGTATGGCCTTGAGCGGGGCTTTCGTATCGGTCCGATCCGTGCTCGGCGCGTGGCGTGCGTGTACCGGAGATGGCACCGGAGGCGTATTTGGGGCGTCCGTGATGGAGTACTTCTGCCCGGTGTGTTTCGAGTCGATCGAGCGAACGCACACGATATGCCCCCGATGCCGGTCCGACATCCCTGAATGGGAACTCCGGACGCCGTATTCCGAACGGTTGCTCCGCGCGCTCTGCCATCCCATCTCGGAGGTCAGGATGGGGGCGATCATCACCCTGGGCAATCAGCGTGACGAGCGGGCGGCGCTGCCGTTGGCGCAATGTGCTTTGCGCCACCCGATCGATATCGTGCAAAACCTTGAAATCCTGCGCAGCCTCCGGAAGCTCCCGTGCGGGACGGGACGCGACGCCGCACTCGCTATGCTGCAGAACCATCCCTCGCGCCCCATCCGCGATCGCTCGCGATGTATCGACCACTCGCGCGGCAGGCCCGCAGGACGCCGGTGAATACGGTTCCGCATGCAGTATCCAACGCCAAGCCTGACGGAGGCATCGTATGCACAGCGTGAGTTATGACGGTCCCATGAAGCAATTCCGCGCTTGCCTGGGCGAGGCGCTCGATTTGCCGGCCATGTCCGGCGCAGAACTCGATGCGTTACGGGAGCGGGCGGATTCCAGGCAATTCAGCCTGGTGACGGTGGGCGAATTCAAGCGCGGAAAGAGCACCCTCATCAATGCGTTGATCGGCGCGCGTCTGTTGCCGGTCGGTGTGATTCCGCTCACCGCCATCGCCACCGTGCTCGAGCATGGCGAACAGGCGAGCGTGGAAGTGATCTTCGAGAATGACGAGCATCGCGAGATTATGCCGCAGGCGCTGGCCGATTACGTCACCGAGAAGGGCAATCCACACAACGAGAAGCGTGTGCACGAGGTGCGGATCACCTGGCCGTCGCCCTGGCTTGCCGCCGGCGTGCGGATCATCGACACGCCCGGCATCGGATCGGTGTATCGACACAACACCGACATGGCCTACCGCTACCTCTCGAAGGCCGATGCGGTGCTGTTCATCCTCTCCGCGGATCAGCCGTTGGGACAGGCGGAGATGGATTTCCTGGCGGACGCCCAGGCCTACGCAGGCCGTATTTTTTTCCTGCTCAACAAGGCCGATCTGCTTTGTGAAACCGAACTCGCCGAATCGCTGGATTTTTCCCGCCGCACCCTCGAAGGGGTCCTCGGGCGGTCGGTTCCGGTTTATCCGGTCTCCGCCCGTATGGCCCTGGAGGCGATTCAAAGCGGCGAGCAGGCGCTGCTGGATAAAAGCCGCTTCCCCACCTTCACCGCGGTCCTGGAGCGATTCCTCGTGGAGGGCAAGGACTATGCCCTCGTTTCGGCCCTGGCCAAGAGAATGCTGCGCATCGTCTCCCAGAGTCGGGCGAAGACGCAGTTGGCCATTGCTTCGCTGCGCATATCCGCCGAGGAGCTGCAATCCAAGGTGGCGGCCTTCGAGGGGAAGCTCGACGAAATGGAGCGGGAAAAGCAGGCCTTCACCATTTTGCTGGAAGCCGAGGCCAAGCGTCTGGCGGACCAGGAACTGACCGACGATGCGGATGCGTTCAAGGGCCGATTGATCGGGGAACTGGAAGATAAGGTGAAGGCCCGTTTCGAGGCGAACCGCCGTCTGCACTCACGCGAACTGCGTGTGGACCTGGAACAGTACGTGAGGCAGGAGGTGCTCACGGCCTGGGACGGCTTCCGGCGCGAGGAAGAGGAACGCGTCGCGGGCTTGTTCCAGGACTTGTGCTCCCGCTTTGGCGGGAAAATCGACGGTATGGTGGACGAACTCTTCCGGTTTTCCTCCGAGCTGTTCTCGGTGGAGTTCGAGGTCGTCGGCGCGCAAGCGGATTGGAGCGAGAAATCCCGCTTCTATTACAAGTACTGGAACGAGCCGCCCGCCCTCAAGATCATCACCTCATCGCTGGTGTTGGCCCTACCGAAGATTCTGGGCGACAACCTGATTTTCAAGCAGGCGCTGCGCTATGCCCGGGAACTCGCCGAGACCCAGGCCGGGCGGGTGCGCTATGATTTCGCCCAGCGCCTGGATAAGAGCATGCGTGATTTCAAGGTGGCCATGCTGGAGCGCGTCGATACGGCCCGGACGGGCATCGAGGGCGCCATCAAAAAAGGCATGGAGCGCAACGAGGAGAACGCGGCGCAGGCCGATGCGCATAGCCGTGCGCTCGCCGCGGAACTGGAGCGCCTGACGCAACTCGCCGACGAGCTGCGTCCCATGGTGGTATTGGAGAGCGGGGTTTGAGCGCCCGGGCTTCCCGTCATGACCCGGTTCTCCCGCCTCGCGGTCGAGCCCGGAACGGGGCCGTATTCTTGTCTGAATCCGGTACGATCAAGGGGGCGCGGTATGGCCGATTCCCCGGTCAAAGGAGAGCTTGTGATGGATGATCTTATCCTGCGATGAGTGGTGCGGTCCGCAGGCGATCGGCATCGCACGGCGGATTGATTCAACCCGTTACGTTGACTTCCCAAAAGGTGGCATTATGAATACCGATATTGCTTCACTCGTCGCCCGCGAAATCCTCGACTCGCGCGGCAATCCGACGATCGAGGTCGAGTGCACCCTGGCCTGCGGCGTGACGGGGCGTGCGGCGGTACCCTCGGGGGCGTCCACCGGTGGGCGTGAGGCGGTCGAACTGCGCGACAATGAACCCGAACGCTATGCGGGCAAAGGGGTGCGCCAAGCGATAGGCCACGTTGTCGATATCATCGGCCCCGAGCTGGCCGGACAGGATGCCGGCGAGCAGGCGGCTATCGACCGGATGCTGTGCGCCCTTGACGGCACCGAGAACAAGGCCCGCCTGGGCGCGAACGCCATTCTCGGCGTCTCGCTCGCCTGCGCTCGGGCGACGGCCGCGGCTCGTGGTCTGCCCCTCTACCGCTATCTCGGCGGAGTGAGCGCGATCCGCCTGCCCGTACCTCATCTCAACATCCTCAACGGAGGTGTCCACGCCCGTTGGCAAGGGCCCGACTTCCAGGAATACATGATCGCCCCCTATGGCGCAACGAGCTTCCGCGAGGCGTTGCGCTGGGCGGTCGAGACCTACCATGCGCTGATGGCCGTGCTCAAGAGCAAGAATCTCGCCACCACCCTCGGCGACGAGGGGGGATTCGTTCCCCACGTAAGCTCCAACGAGGAGCCCTTGGAACTCATCGTGCAGGCCATCTCCAAGGCCGGTTTCAAGCCCGGCGCCGATATCGGCATCGCCATCGATCCGGCCTCCTCCGAATTCTTCGAGGACGGCAAGTACCGCCTGCGTACCGAGAACCGCGTCCTCGCCCCCGAGGAAATGGTCGATTATTACCGCCGCTTGGCGGAGAACTACCCCATCGTCCTCCTCGAAGACGGCATGGCCGAGGACGACTGGGAGGGCTGGTCGAGTCTCAACCAGGCCGTGGGCGATCATCTCCAACTCGTCGGCGACGATATTTTCTGCACCAACCCCAAGATCATCGCCGAGGGCATCGAGAAGAATATCGCCAACAGCGTCCTCATCAAACTCAATCAGATCGGTACCGTGACCGAGACCTTCCAGGCCACCCGTCTGGCCCAGCGCGCCGGTTGGACCGCCTTCGTCTCCCACCGCTCCGGCGAGACCGTCGACAGTTTCATCGCCGACTTGGTGGTGGCCCTCGACACCGGTCAGATCAAGACCGGCGCCCCGGCCCGCGGCGAGCGGGTGGAGAAGTACAATCAGCTCATGCGCATCGAGGAACAACTCGGCGCCGCCGCAGTCTACGCCGGCGAATCGGCCTACGCCCGCCCGCCGCGATATTGAGCGCGGCGACGTACCCGGTCCCGCCTTTCGCCGACTCTATCGGGCGGGTCTGAATGGGGCTTCCCCCCTCCTTTCAGGGGGGCATCTGGTGTGTCGCCGTGCCCCGTATGCGAAACGGGATATCCAAGCTCGTAATCGGGATCTCGCCGTGCACTCGCAGTGCGGGGGACCGCCGTTGCCGTTTGGAAGCAGGCACTGACCGCCATAAAGTATGTAGCCGGCGGTGAGCCGCGGCGCGGGGAATAATCACCGCACAACCGGGCCGGCGTCGGAGTCGGTTGACAGCCCCCGGGCCGGGCGGGTTACAGTCAGGCGGGGTGCGCCGTGCCGCCGCCCGGCTCCGCCGGTCGGCGCGCAGGGTCCGGCCCGGAACGGGGGTTCCGTCGGGCCTCCCCTTCGGCGTGGCGTGCCCGGGATCCCGAGAGCACGCCCGGGGCGCGGATCATCGGGCGGGCTTCAGACGGTTGCGTGACGCACGGAGATGATCGATGGTGGCGGCGCCGCACAGGGAGCACGGCGGTTCGCGGCGGATCGTCGCCGGTCCGCGCGTGGCTTTGCTGTTCGGGTGGCTGCGGTTGCGGCGCAATCGGCTGTGGGGGTTTCTCGCCGCGGCATGGTCGCGTTCCTGGCGCGACGAGATCCCCACGCGGGCGGCGAGCCTGACCTTCACCACGCTCCTGGCGCTGGTGCCCATCGGGATCGTGGCATTCGGTGTCCTCAGTTCGTTTCCCGGCTTCCACGAGCAGCTCAACGCGCTCAGCACCAGCATCATCCGTCACCTGATCCCGGTCTCGCGGGAGACCGTCCTCCGATACCTCACCGAGTTCGGCGCCCATGCCGCGCGCCTGAGCGTGTTCGGGTTGGTCTGGGTCGTGGGTCTGGTCACCCTGATCCTGTGGGAGATCGACTCGGTGCTCAACCGGATCTGGCGCAGCCACCGTCGTCGCTCCATCCTCTCGACGCTGGTCGGGTACTGGGCGCTCGTGACCCTGGGACCGTTGTTTCTGAGCGTCAGCTTCACCACCACGAACTTCCTGCTCGCCAAGTATCAGGCCCTGGTGAGCTTTTCGCAGTGGCTTGGCTGGATCGGGATGTGGCTGGTGCCGCTGTCGGTGGAGACCGCGGGGTTCGCCCTGCTGTTTCTGGTGGCGCCGCGCGCCTACGTCCGGGTCGTGCACGCCGCCGTCGGTGGGTTGTTCACGACGGCCCTGTTCGAACTTTCCAAGCGCGTCTTTGCGGCCTACGTGGCCCAGGTGCACAACTACGAGCTGGTCTACGGCGCACTGGCGGTCATTCCGCTGTTCATGCTCTGGGTCTACATCACGTGGGTGATCGTCCTGTTGGGCGCCGAGGTCACCTATTGCCTGGGGGCGCGCTGCCACCGTACCGGCGTGAGCGACGAGGAGGCGGGTCGCTCGGTGCGCCTCGCCTTCCGGCTGCTCGGGCATCTGTCGGCGGCGCACACACAAGGCAAGGGCCTGAGCCTGGAGCAACTGCTGCGCCTGGAACGCCAGTACTCGACCGCGGCGATCCAGGATATGCTCGCGCGCCTGGAGGCGTTGCGCCTGGTCGCACCGGTGGCGGGCGGGAACGAGTGGTTGCTCGGTCGGGATCTGGACCGCTTCAGCCTGTACGACCTCTACACCGGCGCGCGTCTCGCGCTGCACGCGGACTCCCCGGGCGCGGTCGTCGCCGACCGTTGGGACCGCATGCTGGCGGCGACCCTGGCGGCCGCGGATCGAGGGCTCGCCGAGCACTTGCACACGCCGCTTGCATTGCTGCTTCGAGAGGAGACCTCGGTCGATTCCTCCGCCCGCGGCGGCGCCGGGGTCCGGCCGTCACTCGCGAAGCGCGGTGCGGCCGACTCCCGGTAGCCCCGCCGCACCGCCCATGACCGGCGCCCGTCTCCTCGAGCGATCGATCCGCGGGAAGGGCCTGCGGTACCTCGATCACCGAACGGCGTGGGGACCTCGTGCGTTCTTCTCCCTTTCTCCGGGACCGGCGGATGTCTGACTTGCGCCGCCCGGACCGTCGCCGCTGTGTTCCCAGCCTCGCGCGGGGGCACGACGCCCTGGAGGCGTTCTCCGAAGGGGATCGGCTGTACGCGGCGATGCTGGCCAGTATCGCGGACGCGCGGACGCGGCTGTCCCTGGAGAGCTATATCTTCGCGGACGACGAGGTCGGCTGGCGCTTCGCCGAGGCGCTCGCCCGACGCGCGCGAGAGGGTGTGGATGTGCGGTTGCACCTGGACGCGGCCGGCTGGCTGGTATGGGGCTCGACGCGGCTCGCGCGGTTCCTGCGCGCGAGCCCGATCCGCGTGCGCTGGTTCCACCGCTGGTCGTGGCGCGAGCCGTTGCGCTACAACCGGCGCAATCATCGGAAACTGCTGGTGGCCGATGGTACGTGCGCCTACATCGGGGGATTCAACATCCACCGGGAATCCTCGGCCGAGGCATTCGGGGAGCGGCGCTGGCGCGACAGCCACGTGCGGATGCGGGGCGCGCCGGCGCTTCAGGCGCAATGCCTGTTCGACGCCTTCTGGGCGGGGCGCAGTCGCTGGAGTCCGGAATCCACCGCGACGCCGAGCACCGCACTCATCCCCACGCCTTCCCGGGGCTGCCGCAATCGAATGCGGCGGGTGTACGTCAAGCTGATCGGCGGCGCGCAGCGCGTAATCCGCGTAACCACGCCCTATTTTGTGCCCGATCATCCTATGCAGCGGGCGCTGGTCGAGGCGGCGGCACGCGGCGTGGAGGTGTACGTGCTGGTGCCTGCAAAGGGCGACGTCGCGCTCGCCGCGTGGGCGGCGCGCGCGAGCTATGCCGGGCTGCTCGCCGACGGCGTGCGTATCTTCGAGTACCAGCCGCGCATGCTGCACGCCAAGGTCCTGCAGGCGGACGAATCCTGGGTCGCAGTGGGTACCGCCAATCTCGATTACCGCAGTCTGCTGCTCAACCACGAACTGACCGTGTTGACGCGTGACACGGAGTTGTGCGCCGCACTGCGCCGGCAGTTCGAGGAGAACCTCGACGCCGCCCGCGAGGTCACGCTGTCGCACTGGCGGCACCGCGCCTGGAACCGCCGGCCTGCGGAGTGGGTCGGCTGGGCGGCCCGGCGCTGGCTGTAGCACGCCGGGGGCGCCGCTCGAGCCGGTCAGCCGAGGGCGCCGCTCAAGCCGGCATATACGCCGAAGCCCGCGGTGGCGAGGATGACCGTGCCGGTGATCCAGGCATAGGCGCCGCGCAGGCGATAGGGATCGGGGAGTGCCTTGCAGGCGAGCAGAAACAGGAAACCGAGCACCACCGGCAGGAGCAGGGCGTTCATGACCTCGACGGCGACGCTCAAATCCACGAGATTGACCCCCGAGGTGACCACGAGCGCGGCGGCGACCAGAGCGACGGTGAAGGTGCCGTAGAACCACGGCGCCTCGCGCGGGTTGTTCTCCAGGGAACGGCGGTACCCGGTGACCTCGCCAAGGCCCCACGCGGCGGCGAGCGTAACCACCAAGGTCGCGACCAGCGCAGCGCCGCTCATTCCCACGGCGAACACCGCGCGCCCGACGTCGGCGCCCAGGAACGGGGTGAGCGCCGTCGCGATCTGCTGCACGGTATCGAGCGGGGTATCGGGTCGCGTCCGACCGATGGTCGCCGCTGCGGCGATCAGGACCGCCGCCATGATGATCTGCGTAATCACGGCGCCGATGGCGGTGTCGAGGCGCGCGGCGGGTAATTGTTCGCGACCGAGCCCCTTGTCCACGACGGCCGACTGCTGATAGAAGACCATCCAGGGCATGATCACCGCGCCGACATTGGCGGCCGCGAGATAGAGATACTGCGGATCGCCCAACGGGATGCGGGTAAGTCCGTCCAGCAGCCGGGCGGGATCGGGGTGCGCGCGCCAGGCGACCCACAGAAACGCCAGTTCGAAGACGCCGAGCAGGATCGCGATGCGCTCCACCGAGCGGTAGGAGCCGGTCCACACCACGGTAAGGATCAGGGTGATCGTCAGCAGCATGGTGAGCCAGGTCGGTACCCCGTAGAGCAGGCCCACCCCGGCCATGCCGCTCAGTTCCGAGATCAGTGCCCCCAGGCAGGCCAGCACCAGGGTCGAGACCGACAGCCACGCCCAGCCGCGCCCGAAGCGTTCCCGGATCAGTTCCCCGTGTCCGCGCCCGGTGACGAGCCCGAGCCGCACGGTGAGTTCCTGTACCACGTAGAGGACCGGGATCAGCAGCACCTGGAGCAGCAGGAGTTTGTAGCCCCAACGGGCACCGCTCTGCGCGGCCGTGATCACGCTGCCCGCGTCGGTATCGGCGAGCATGACCACCAGGCCGGGGCCGACGACCGCAATGAACATTCGCCAACGCGGGAGAGTGCTTGGCAGCGGGCGCGAAGAAAGGTCCATGTTAACGGTTCCTCAATTGCGGATGAGAACGATTCGCATTCGCTCCAATATACACTGGGGCGTGATTCCGCTCAAGCGCCGATGCTTATTTCGGTGTACCCGCCTACAAGTTTTCGTGGCGGCAGGGGAGGGGGTTGGTGAAATATCTGTTTACACATATATACGCATTAGGTAATATAGCGCTCATGGACGCAAGCTCATTTTTTCGTGCGCTTTGTGACGGTACCCGGTTGCGTTGCCTCCTGCTGCTGGCGACCGCGGGGGAGTTGTGCGTGTGCGAACTGACCTACGCGCTCGACATTGTCCAGCCCAAGATCTCTCGCCACCTGGCCCTGCTGCGCGAGGCCGGGGTGGTCCGCGATCGTCGCGCGGGGCTGTGGGTCCACTACCGGATCCGGGACGACCTCCCCGAATGGGCGCAGCAGGTTCTGCAGGCCACCCTCGCCGGGGTGGCGCGGCAGGAGCCGTTCGCGCGCGACCGCGCGCGCCTCGCTCACATGCCGAATCGCCCCGGCGCACCGTGTTGCGCGTGAGGCGTTTCCCGTATCCCCGGTTGGAGGAGGACCGCCATGGACCGTTTTCCCGGCCGCCCCGGCGTCGGGAATCCCGGTCCCGGATCCACAGCAAGAGCCCGCGTGCGATCGCGGTGATGGCCGGGATGGGTGTGGACCTCTCCGGCCGGGAGTCGACGCGCCTGACCGAGGAGAATGCAGCATGAGTATCCAATGCGAGACGACCGCCCGTCAGGCCTCCGGGGCCGCGATGGGATTTTTCGAACGCTATCTGACCCTATGGGTGTTCCTGTGCATCGTGGCCGGGATCGGCCTCGGGCGGCTGTTGCCGGGGGTGTTTCACGCCGTCGGCGGGATGGAACTCGCACAGATCAACCTCCCGGTTGCGGTGCTCATCTGGCTGATGATCATCCCGATGCTGCTCAAGGTCGATCTCAAGTCCCTGGGCGAGGTCCGGCGCCACTGGCGCGGCGTCGGCGTGACGCTGCTCGTCAACTGGGCGGTGAAGCCGTTCTCGATGGCCCTGCTCGCCTGGCTGTTCATCGGCCACCTGTTCCGCGCGTGGCTGCCGGCCGCGCAGGTCGACTCCTACATCGCCGGGCTCATCCTGCTCGCCGCCGCGCCGTGCACCGCGATGGTGTTCGTCTGGAGCCATCTCTCGCGCGGCGAGCCGCACTTCACGCTCTCCCAGGTGGCGCTCAACGACGTCATCATGGTGTTCGCCTTCGTACCGATCGTGGGGCTGCTGCTCGGCCTGTCGGCGATCACCGTGCCCTGGGAGACGCTGCTGCTCTCGGTGCTGCTCTACATCATCGTCCCGCTGGTGATCGCCGACCGCTGGCGTGCGCGGCTGCTCGGCGGCGCGGATGGCGAGCGGCGACTGCGGCGCATGCTGGCGCGGTTGCACCCGTTCTCGCTGACGGCGCTGCTCGCCACGCTGGTGCTCCTGTTCGGCTTCCAGGGTACGCAGATCCTTGCCCAGCCGCTGGTCATCGTGTTGCTCGCGGTGCCGATTCTGGTGCAGGTATTCTTCAACTCGGGGCTCGCCTACCTGCTCAACCGAGCGGTTCGCTCGCCGCACTGCGTGGCGGGGCCCTCGGCGCTGATCGGCGCCAGTAACTTCTTCGAACTGGCGGTGGCGACCGCCATCGCCTTGTTCGGCCTCAATTCCGGCGCCGCGCTCGCCACGGTGGTCGGCGTGCTGATCGAGGTGCCGGTGATGCTGGTGGCGGTGCGCCTGATCGGGCGCACACAGGCGTGGTACGAACGCCGCAGCGGCGTACCGGGTTACGAGGAGTGCTGCCCGGGCGCAACGGCGCAGGGCGGGGGCTGAGGACCTCCCGATGGCCGGCGCGCCGGTCGATCGAGGAATCCGGGAGCCGGCCGCCGGCGACTCCGGGCGGGGTTGACTCCGGACACGGATACGGGGTTACGCTTCGGGCCCGGGTCACGGTTGGGAGGCGGATGAAGATGGACGGATCGGGAGGTGCCGGAACGCCGGCCGGTTCCGACGGTGCGGAGCGTGGACTCGCAACACGCTTCGCACGCGCCTTCCCTCCGCTGGCGTCGGTCGATCAGGAACTTGCGCTGATCCTCTACCGGCTGCTCGCGCTCGGGCGCGCGGTGCCCCCCGCCCGGCTCGCCGATGTCATGGGGCGCGCGATACCGGAGGTGGAGCACACGCTGGCGGGGTGGCCGGGCCTGTTCCGGGACGAGAGCGGGGCGGTGACCGGGTTTCTCGGGCTCTCGGTCGGCGAGACCGCGCACCGCTTCGAGGTCGACGGCGTCGCACTCTACACGTGGTGCGCGTGGGACGCACTGTTCCTGCCGCGGCTGTTGAACGCCACCGCACGCGTCGTCTCCGCGTGTCCCGCCACCGGCACGCCGGTGCACCTGACGGTCGCCCCGCACGGCGTGGTCTCCGCGCATCCTGCGGGTGCCGTGGTCTCCTTCCTATTGCCGGATGAGGCGGAACTGCGCCGACACACGACGGCGAGCTTCTGCCATTTCGTGCACTTCTTCGCCTCGCCCGAGGCGGCGGGCGATTGGATCGCCCGCCGCCCGGGCACGTGGCTGCTCACGCTGGACGAGGCCTTCGCCCTCGGCCGCGCCGTCAACGAGTCCCGCTATCCGGATGTACTCGCGCCGGCGGGTCCTTGAGGGGCACGTCGCCCTTGCGATCGCACGCTTCCGGCGCGGCATACCCGCATCGAACAATCCCTTGTCCACCTCCTTACCCTGTCCGCGCGCGGTGCCGGTCGCAGCGTCACTTCTTGAGGTGGGAGGGATAACCCGCGTCGGCGGTGGCCCGGGTCAGGGCACTCACGTCGGTCCGGCGGGGGTCGTAGGTCACGGTCGCGGTGCGGGTGGCGAAGTCGGCCCGGGCCGACTTGACGCCCGGCACGTGCCGGAGAGCGGCACGCACGGTGATCGGGCACAGCCCGCAGGTCATGCCGGATACCGCCAGGGTCACGGTCTTCAGATGCAGGGCCTCCTGGGCGGGCGGTTGAGCGGCGGGGGCCGCGGACAGCGGGGCGATACCCAGGCCGGCGAGGGCCAGGGTGGCGGCGAGCAGAAGTGCGGGGCGCATGGTCGAATCCTCCGTTGTGCGGGTCAGTCGAGAAACCACTGCGCGATCCACGGTGCGGCCAGCAGCGCGATGAGCGCCAGGCTGACGACCCAGAAGATCACGCGTTGGGTGCGCAGCGTGCGCGGGTCGGCGCACGGGGTGCCCGGCGCGCACACGCGCGGCACCCGGTAGAGCCGGCGGAAGGCCAGGGCGAGGAACAGCAGGGTGATGGCGATGAAGAGGGGACGGTAGGGCTCGAGCGCGGTGAGGTGGTCGATCCATGCCCCGCTCACGCCCAGTCCCAGCAGCACCAGGGGTCCGACACAGCACAGGGAGCCGAGCACCGCGGCGACCACCCCCGCCGCGAGAGTGCGATTCGCACCGGGATTGGTACTGGGAGTAGCAGCCATCGTCGTCTCCGTCCCGGTCCTCGTTTCGGGGGAAAGCCTACATGCCGTATGCGGGTACGGAGTCAACCCTTTCCAGTGTGAGCGGTTTGCCGGGCCCCGGCCGCGGATCCGGAAGTGTGGTGCCGGCACGCGAGATTCTCCCCGACGCGCACCGGGTCAGGACCGGTGCGGGTCTTTGGAGGGAGGTCTCCCGCGCGCGAGGTTCTGTACGATCGGGCAGTGGCGCCGCCGGCCGGTGCGGCAGGCGCGGATCAATCCCTCCAGGGCGTCGCGCATGGACTGGAGGTCCCCGATCTGCGCGGTGATCTGGTCGCGGCGCGCCTCGGCGCGGCGGCGTACGTCGGCACAGCGCCCATCCCCGAGATCCAGGAGTTCGGCGATCTCGTGCAGCGTGAAGCCGAGGCGTTGCGCCCGTTTGATGAAACGGATCCGCTCGACGGTCCCCGGCGCATAGTGACGTACGCCGCCCGGCGGGCGCGTCGGCTCGGCGATCAGCCCGACCCGCTGGTAGTAACGGACGGTCTCCACATGCACGCCCGCCGCGCGGGCCAGGGTGCCGATGGTGTAGGGAGCGTCCGCCCCGTCGGCATCGTGCGCCCGTTGCCGGTCGTCGCGCGGTGAGCGGCTCACGGGGCGACCGCCGCCTTTGCGAAACGCCGCAGGACCACGCTCATCCTGCGTACCGTCGCCGCCCCGCAACGACCGAGGTGATGACGCCCGGCGAGATAGCGCGGGTCATTGTACGTGAGCCATACGCGGCCGCGGGCGTCGCGCCAAGCCGGCATCTTCTGCGGCAGGTCGATGCCGACGCTCTGCTTGCACTCCATCAGCAACGTACCCATTTTTGGATTGCCGAAGATCAGCAGGGTCGTGGGACGGAGTTCGAGACCGACGCGACCGGCGCCCCGGGCGTGGTCGATCCGCGCAAAGACGCTCATGCCCTTGGCGCGCAGCGCACCCTTCAGACGCTGAATGGCGCGCGTCACGCTATGGGCGCTGCGCAGGGTGATCAGCCCGTTTCCGCCGGCGTGCGCCGGCGGGATCGACAGGGAGCCGAAGAGGGCGAGGGTCGCGATCAGCAGGTAACGCATGGCGGGGCTCCTCCTTGGATCATCGTGTGTTCGGAGGGATCGGATTATGACAGACGGGCGCGCTTCATCGGCTATTCCGACCCCGGAATTCCGTCCCCGGTGCGGGCGGGCCGTGCCGACCTTGACCTTGCAGTACACTCTAAGGTGTAGGCTTGATCGCGAGGGCTTTCGCAGTCGGATCGGCCTTGACTTTGAAGCGTACTTCAAGCTCTAAGATAACGCCGCAACCGGAGGATCAGACCATGCAGACCATGACCATCGGGACGCTCGCCAAGCAGGTCGGTGTGGGCGCGGGGACGCTACGGTACTACGAGCGCCTCGGCCTGCTCGCGCCCGAGGAGCGCACCGCCGCCGGCTATCGGATCTACCGCAGCGACGCCGCACGGCGGCTGCGCTTCATCCGTCGCGCCCAGGCGTTGGGTTTCTCGCTCGATGAGATCGCGACCCTGCTTGCACTGAACGACAACCCGCAGGGTCATGCACGCGACGTGAAGCGCCTCAGCTTGGAGAAGATCCGCGACATCGAGGCGCGCCTGCACGACCTGCAGCGGATGAAGCAGGCATTGGAAGGGTTGGCCGCCCATTGCAACGGTAAGGGCTCCACGGCGGAGTGTCCGATCCTGGCGGCGTTGAACGAGAACGACTGACGTCCGTCCACAGACCGTAAGGAGAAGCCGATGCAGACGCTCGAACTCGGGATCGAAGGCATGACCTGTGCCTCCTGCGTGGGACGGGTTGAGCGTGCGCTCAAGGGGTTGCCCGGAGTGGAAGAGGTCTCCGTGAACCTCGCCACCGAGCGTGCGAGCGTTCGTTACGAGGAACAGCAGCTCGACGCCATGCGGATCGCGGCGACCGTTCGCGAGGTGGGCTATACGCCGATAACCGCGCAGATCGAGATCGGTGTCGGCGGTATGACCTGCGCCTCCTGTGTCGGGCGCGTGGAGCGGGCGTTGGCACGGCTGCCCGGTGTGTTGGAGGCCACCGTGAATCTGGCCACGGAACGGGCGAGCGTTCGCTACTTCCCGGCCACGTTGGAGGCGGAGGAGATCGCAGGGGCGATCGAGGAGACCGGCTACGAGCCGCGCCCCTTCGGCGGGGACGAGGACTCGGAGGCGGTCGAGGAGGCCGCGCGCGCCGCTTCGCGGCGTGCCATGCGCCGCGACGTCTGGCTCGCCACGGTGTTGACCATCCCGGTGCTGGTGCTCTCCTTCGGCAGCAACTTCATGCCGGGGCTCGAGCACGCCTTGGATGTGCTGGTGCCCTCGGCGGGGTTCTGGAACTGGGTCGAGGCGCTGCTCGCCACGGTGGTGCTGTTCGGACCCGGGCGGCGCTTTTTCCGGCCCGGCTGGATCGCCTACCGGCACCTTGCGCCGGATATGAACTCGCTGGTCATGACCGGTACCGGCGCGGCGTGGCTCTACAGCCTGGTGGTGCTGGTCCTGCCCTGGCTGTTTCCGGAACAGGCGCGCGGTCTCTACTTCGATTCGGCCGCGGTGATCGTCACCGTGATCCTCTACGGGAAGTATCTGGAGGAGATCGCCAAGGGTCGCACCAGCGCCGCGATCAAGAAACTGATCGGGTTGCAGGCGAAGACCGCGCGCGTGCTGCGCGAGGGGCGCGAGGAGGAGGTCCCGATCCGCAGCGTGCGGCCCGGCGAGCGTGTCATCGTGCGCCCCGGCGAACGTCTGCCGGTCGACGGCGTGGTACGCGAGGGCGAGAGTTACGTCGACGAGGCGATGCTTACCGGGGAACCTACGCCGGTGGCCAAGCGCGTCGGTGACAAGGTGGTCGGCGGCACGGTCAACCAGCACGGCATGCTGCAGGTGGAGGCCACGCAGGTCGGCAAGCAGACCGTGCTCGCGCAGATCATCCACTTGGTGGAGCGCGCGCAGGGCTCGAAGCTTCCGATCCAGGGGCTCGCCGATCGCGTGGTACGCGTGTTCACCCCGATGGTCCTCGCCCTGGCGACGATCACCTTTCTGGCGTGGCTGGCGTTCGGCCCGTCGCCGGCGATCACGTTGGCGCTGGTCAGCGCCGTAGCAGTGCTGGTGGTGGCCTGCCCCTGCGCGATGGGCCTCGCAACGCCGGCCGCGATCATGGTGGGCAGCGGGCGCGCCGCGGAGCTGGGTGTGCTCTATCGCAAGGGCGAGGCGCTCGAGGCCCTCAGTCACGTCGACACCGTGGTCTTCGACAAGACCGGAACGATCACCGAGGGGCACCCGCGGCTCACCGACCTCGAACCCGAAGGGATGACGCGCGAGGACGTCATCGGTCTCGCCGCCGCGGTCGAGGCGGGCAGCGAACACCCTCTGGCGGTGGCGATCATGGCCGCGGCGCGCGAGTCGGGTATCGAGGTGCCGGGTGCGAAGGACTTCCAGGCGATCCCGGGCTACGGCGTGCGCGCGCGGGTCGGTGCCCGCACGGTGTTGCTCGGCGCCGAGCGTCTGATGACGCGCGAAGGCATCGACGTCACGCGGTTCGCGGGGCGCGCGGGCGATTGGGCCGAACAGGGCAAGACGCCGATCTATCTGGCCGTCGACGGCGCGCCGGCGGCCTCGATGGCGGTGGCGGATCCGTTGAAGGCCGGTGCCGCGCCGGTGATCGCCGCACTCGAGGCGCGCGGACTGCAGGTGGTGATGATCACGGGTGACGCGCAGCGTACCGCCGCGGCGGTGGCGCGCCGGGTCGGGATCGGGCGCTTCGAGGCGGAGGTGCTGCCCGAGGGCAAGGCGGCCGCGGTCCGCAAGCTGCAGGGCGAGGGGCGCAAGGTGGCGTTCGTCGGCGACGGCATCAACGACGCACCGGCGCTCGCCCAGGCGGAGGTCGGCATCGCCGTGGGTACCGGCACCGACATCGCCATCGAAGCCGCCGACGTCACTCTCACGCGCGACGATCTGGCGGGGGTGGTGACCGCTCGCGATGTGGCGCGGCGCACCATGAGCACCATCCGCGGCAATCTGTTCTGGGCGTTCTTCTACAATATTCTGCTGATCCCGCTCGCCGCCGGCGTGTTCTATCCGAGCTTCGGGATCCATCTCAACCCGATGGTGGCGGGGCTCGCAATGGGCTTCTCCAGTGTGTTCGTGTTGACCAACAGCCTGCGCCTGCGGCGGCTGCAGAGTGCGCGCATCGACGCGCCGGGAGCGCCGGCGGATGCGCCGCGCGCCACCTCGCGTGCCGCGACCGCGCACTGAGCGGCGGTCGGCGGATGCGGTGATACGGATTTTTGGGCCGTGAAGACAACGGCAATCGATGAAAGAGGAGTAGTGCGATGTCGGAGATGATACTGGATGTGACCGGAATGACCTGCCAGCACTGCGTGTCCGCGGTGACCAAGGCGCTGCAGGGGGTGACGGGCGTGGAGTCCGCCGAGGTGAGTCTGGAGAACAAGCAGGCGGTGGTGGTGGGCGACGCCGACTCCCAGGCGTTGGTCCAGGCCGTCAAGAGCGAGGGCTACGACGCCGCCGTGAAGTCCTGATACGAAGTCGCTGCGGGGGACGCCGCCGGCGTCTCCCGCAGCGGTCCTTCGCGCCTCCCGGTAGAGCGGGCCTTGGCCCGCCGACAACGTCGCGGGAACCCGCCGCGATCACCGCGGATCCGCGTCGCCGGCCGGGCAAGCCCGGCCTACAGGTGGTCATGATTGCCAATACGCGTAGGGATTCCGTAGGGCGGGGCGAGCCCCGC
>CAZAQG010000046.1:0-20823 GCA_964487445.1 uncultured Chromatiales bacterium | reverse complement strand
GAGTCGCGCGCGCCCGTGCCGCCGCGGCCTCAGGCCGGGTTGTCGATGTCCACGAATTCGTGTTCGAGGGAAAATCGTCCGGCCAGGTGCGCACCGAGTGCCTGTACTCCATAGCGCTCGGTGGCGTGGTGGCCGGCGGCGAAGAAGTGCATACCGGTCTCCCGCGCCACGTGTACGGTGGACTCCGAGACCTCCCCCGTCAGATAGGCGTCCACCCCAAGCGCGGCGGCCTCCTCGATGTAGCCCTGCGCGGCCCCGCTGCACCAAGCCACGGTGCGGATCGAATCGGTGCGTCCCGGCACGTGCAGCGGCGCCCGGCCGAGCACCTCCGTGATGCGTTGCGCCAGCACCGCAGGTGCGAGTCCGGGCTCCAGTCTGCCGCGACAGCCGACCGCGGGACCGGGGCCGCGACCGAAACGACCCGCGACCTCCAGGCCGAGACGGCGCGCGAGTTGCGCGTTGTTGCCGAGTTCCGGATGGGCATCGAGCGGCAGGTGATAGGCCATCAGGCTCATCTGCGCGCCGAGCAGCGCCGCCAGGCGCGCGCGCTTCATCCCAGTGACGCACGGGTCCTCCCCCTTCCAGAAGTAGCCGTGATGCACCAACAGCAAGTCGGCCCCGGCGGCGATCCCCGCCTCGATCAGGGCGCGGCTCGCGCTCACGCCGCTGATCAGCCGCCGCACCTGCGCGCGTCCCTCCACCTGCAGGCCGTTGGGACAGTAATCGGAAAACGCGGCGCTATCGAGGAGCCGATCGGCATAGGAAACCAGTTCGAGCAAAGCGACCATGGACCGCTCCTACATTGCGTGCACCGCCGACGGGCGAGGTCCGCGCCACTCAACCGCCGCCGCGGGACGTCTTGGCCGGCGCAACGGTGAGGTCCGCCCCGCAGGCGCGGTACCCGGGCGTTGCGGCGATCCCGCGCAGTTCGGCGAACGCGGTGCAGATCGTGTCGATCTGCGCCGGCTCATGGGCGGCGCTGACGCTGCAGCGTACCAGGAACATGCCGTTCGGGGTGGCCGGCGGAAGCATCAGGTTGACGTAGACGCCGCGCTCGATCAGCCCCGCCCAGAATGCCAGCGCCTGGGCCTTGGTCTCGAGCAACACGGCCACCACCGGGCTCGGTTCGGGGCCGAGCCGGAAGCCGAGCGCCTCGAGCCCGTAGTAGAGGCGCTCGGCATTGTCCCACAGGCGACGGCGCAACTCGGGGCGGCGGCGCAGGATCCCGAGCGCGGCGCGGGTCGAGGCGACCACCGACGGCGAAAGCGAGGCGGTGAAGACGTACGGGCGACTCGCATAACGGACCACGTCCAATTCCGGGTGGTCGCTGACACAGAACCCGCCGGTCGCCCCCAGGCTCTTGCTGAAGGTGCCGATCACGAAATCCACGTCGGCCTCCACGCCGGCCTCCTCCGCCACGCCGCGACCGTGCTCGCCGACGACGCCCAGGGAGTGCGCCTCATCGACCACCAGATAGCCGCCGCACTCGCGCTTGACCTCGGCGAGCGCCGCCAGCGGCGCACGATCACCGAGCATGCTGTAGAGACCTTCGACGACGATCACCGCGTCGACGGCGCGCTCGCCGAGGCGCAACAGACGCTTGCGCAGATCCTCGGGCTGGTTGTGGCGAAAGCGAATGACCTGCGCGCCGCTCATCCGCCCGCCGTCATAGATGCTGGCGTGGCAATCCGCATCCACGAGCAGCACGTCACCGGGGGCCACCAGGGAGGAGAGGATGCCGAGATTGGCGAGGTAGCCGGTGGAGAACACGATAGCGGCGCGGCGCCCGTAGAATTCGGCCAGCTCGCGCTCCAGGGCCAAGTGCCCGGTGAAGGTCCCGTTCGCCATGCGCGAACCGGTGGTACCGGTGCCCTCCGCGAGCAGCGCCGCGCGCGCCGCGGCGATACACTCCGGATCGAAGCTCAGTCCGAGATAGTTGTTCGTGCCGGCTAGGATCGTGCGCCGGCCGGTGATCTCGCCCTCGGTCGCCGAGAAGACGCGTTCCACCTCGACGCCGAACGGATTCACCCCATAGCCGGCGAGGTCGCGGCGCGCAGCGGCGAGGCGGGAGAACTTGTCGAACAGGGCCATCGACTCAGTCGCCGGTCAGGCGCCGGATCTGCACGGCCAAGTCACGGATCGTGACGACATCGGCGAGGATGTTGATCGGGATGGAGATACTGAAGCGGTCCTCCACCTCGAGCAGCATCTCCATGACTTGAACGGAGTCCAGGCCCAGATCGCCCACCAGTTCGGTCTCCTCGCTCAACGGCACCCCGTCCTGACCGGAGGCCTTCAGGCCCTGATACACCTCGGTCAGAATTTCATCGTAGTTTCTCATGGAATTCGCTCGCCATTACGCCAATGCGCCCGGGCCAGTATATAACGTGCGCCCGTCCCGCCCTACCTGCGGTCGGTGCCGCGGACCGTTTCACGCGGCGCGCCCGCCCGTTCCGGGCCGCCCGCCCCAACCGAACGTACGGCGCAACGCCTCCTCCAGCCCGACCTCCGGGCGCCAACCCGTGGCTTCGCGGAACGGAACATCGTCGCAGACCCAGTCCGGATGGCGCAACTCACGCACCTTACCCGGCGTGAGCATGGGGCGGTACCCCGTTACGGCCAGCGCCAGATTGAACGCCGCCGCGACTTTCAGCGCCGCCGCCGGTACCGGCACGCGACGCACCCGACGTCCGAGCAGTGCCTGCGCACCGTGCGCCACGTCCGCCCACGAATAACCGCCGGGATGCCCGTCGTGCAGCTCGAAGGCACGCCCCTCGCCGCCCCCTTCCCTCAGCCAGCAGGCCACCGCGGCGGCGAGGTCGTCCACGTAGAGCAACGAGAAGCGCGCCGCGGCACCGCTCAACACCGGTAGCAAGCCGTGACCGATACAACGGAACAGCGCTCGCAGTTCACGATCGTCCGGCCCGTAGACCGCCGGCGGGCGCAGCACGACCCATGCCATCGCACCCGCCGCCCGTGCCAGCGCGATCTCGCCGGCACGTTTGCTCGCCGCATACGGCGAGAGCTGCGGCTCTCGGGCCGCCAGCGAGGACATCAGCAGGAAACGCGGCACCCGCGCCGCCGCGGCGCGAGCGGCGATACGCGCGACACCCTCGGCATTGACACGGTCGAAGACATCCCGCCCGGCACCGCGCACGACACCTGCGCAGTGCACGAGCGCGTCGGCGCCCGCCACCAGCCGTGCCAGCGCCTCGGTATCCTCCAGTGAACCCGGGATCCAGGACAGCCCGGCGCGCGCTACGGGGTCGTTCCGGGAGGAAGGCCGGTATAGGGCCCGCACCTCCCAGCCCTCGCGCAGCAGGCGGCGTGCGATGGCGCCGCCGATGAATCCGGTGGCGCCGGTCAACGCGATGATCGGAGAGCGGCTCAAAACCCCGTCGGGGCCCCGCCGCCCGGATCAGCCGCCCAGGGCCGCTTCGGCGGTCCCCGCGGAGCGCTCGGCCTCCTCCAGACGTCGGAGATAATCGCGGCGCGCCGCAGAGCGGGAGAGCTTGCCGGAAGAGGTACGCGGCAGAGTATGGGGCGGGACCAGTTCGATGACGCCGTCGATCCCCAGGGTTTCGTGGATCAGCCGGTGCATGCGCCGCACCAGGGCCGCCCGCCGCGCGGGATCGCCGACCCGGCACTGGACCACGAGCACCACCACCTCGCACCCGCCCGGTCCCGGGACCGAGAACGCGGAGGCATCGCCCGGGCGCACCTCGGGTTGCTGCTCCGCCAGGTACTCCAGATCCTGGGGCCAGATGTTGCGCCCGCGGATGATGATCATGTCGGACTTGCGCCCGGTGATGACCACGCTGCCGTCGGCGATGTAGCCCACGTCTCCGGTGTCGAGCCAACCGTCGGACGACAGGCTCGCGCGTGTCAACTCCGGATCCGCGAAATAGCCGGACATCACGCTCGGCCCGCGCACGGTAATGGTGCCCGCGTGGCGCTCCGCAACGGGATGGCCCTGCGCATCGCGGATCACCACCTCGTGACCCGGCAACGGCGGCCCGCATTTTACGAAGTCGCTGACGCGCGCCGTATCCGGAGCGGCCGGCCGCGCCACGTACTCGGCGGCGAGATGGTCCGCGTCGACCCGATCGACCTCGAGACCGCGCCCCAGGGGCGTGGAACTGATCCCCAGCGAGCACTCCGCCATCCCGTAGCAGGGCAGGAACGCCTCGCGGCGGAAACCGCCGGGGGCGAGCGCCTCGGCGAAGCGCTCCAGCGTCTCGGCGCGGATGGTCTCGGCCCCGACCCCGGCCGCGCGCCAAGTGCTCAGATCGTAGCGCGCGGCATCCTCCCGGGAGACACGTCGGGCGCACAACTCGTAGCCGAACGGCGGGCTGAACGAAATCGTGCCGCGGTTGCGGCTGATGAGTTCCAACCAGCGCCGCGGACGCATCGCGAAATCATGGGTATCCAGATAGTCGACCGAGCGCTGGGCGGCGATCGGCGCCAGCACGAAACCGACCATCCCCATGTCGTGGTAGTAAGGCAACCAGGACATGCATCGATCCTGCGCGTTGATCTGCACCCCGTCGCGAATGATGCTGCCCAAATTGCTGAGCACCTGGCGCTGGGTGATCACCACACCGCGCGGGAAACGCGTGCTCCCGGAGGTGTACTGGATGTAGGCCATCTCGTCCGGGCCCAGCGGCTGCAGGGCCTCGTCGGCCTCGGGCAATGCATCGAAGATCTCCGGGCCACCGTAGGTGTGCAACTCGAACTCGTCGATTACCGCCTCGTCGAGAAACTTCAGCAGCCCGGCGGGAGCCATCGCGATCGAGGCCCGGCAGCCGCGCAGCAGATGGCGAAGTTGTGCGACATAGGCCTCATGACCGCCGAGGCGGATCGAGACCGGCAGCGGCACCGGGACCAGACCCGCGTACTGGCAGGCGAAGAAAAAGCGCAGGAAGTCCGGGCCGGTGACGGCGATCAGCGCCGCCCGCGCGCCGCGCTCGAGACCCAGGCTCGACAACCGACGCCCGAGGCGCCGCGCCTCCCGGCGCAGTGCCCGATAGGAGAGTACGGTCTGCAGATCCCCCCCGCCGGTGTAGAAATTGGCACCGGTTTCGCCCTCGGCCGCATAGTCCAGGGCTTCGGCGAGGCTGGAGAAGTCTGCCGCCCGCAAGGGCAATGCGTGTGTCGTTGGTGTCGGTTCTACGCCCACCTCCGGCTCTCCTTGTAAAACTTCCGATTGCTTGCATACGGTACGCCGGAGAACAGATCGACGACCCGCGCAGAAACTTGAATCTCCCGAACCCGGGCGACCCGACCGAGCGGACCCGGACGACCCCGAATGCACGGCGCGACCGCTCGGTCGGAGAGAGACCATACCACCGGTGCAGGATCGAGACCACGAAACCCGTTTGACAAATGCCCGAAGCTCCCTGTTCGCCGTACACCGGCCGACTCACCGCCGCCGCCCGGCCCCCACCGGGCCGGGCACATAGCGGATCCACCCTGGAGCGGCCCCGGATCCCCTATCGGCCTGCGAAGTCGCTCCGCAGGCAGCGTCCGCCGACAAAAACCCGCCGCTACTCCTCGCAGAGCCGCAGGCGATGGTAGCATATCCACACAAGGCCGGCCAACCTACCGGGAAGCAACGCATTTTCATGGTCGATACGGGCGGGGGCCTGCCCCGCCCCCGCCGCACGGGGCGACCGTCGGCCGGACACCCGGATCGCATCCTATGGTCGGGCCGGCGCCCCTCCCGAGCGCACCGGTGGCGGCGCCGTGAAACCCGCCCCTCGACCTTAGTCAATCCTTCGCATACGCGGTAGAATGCCGGATCGGGCACGCAGCGAGAGGGGCGGGACGCACATGGCCAACGGTTTCTGGAAGGGGCGCCGGCATCATCTCGGCCGCGTGGCCCCGCGCGATCTCACCCGCGATCCGTTGAAATCGCCGGCCCGCGCACGTTGACCGCCCCAGACCGGCGTGCCTTGACGACATCGCGCACCCAGTCCGGCGCCCTGCGAATCGAGCCGGTCGATGGACGGCGCGATCTCGCGCACTTTCTGCGGCTGCCGCATGCGATCTACCGCGACGACCCCGCCTGGATCGCACCGCTGACCCTGGAGCGCCGCGAGCATCTCTCGCGGAAGAACCCCTACTTCGAACACGCCGAGTGGCGCGCCTGGATCGCTTGGCGCGACACACGTCCGGTGGGCCGTATCACCGCGCAGGTCGACCGGCTGCACCTGGAACGCCATCGGGACGCCACCGGCTTCTTCGGGATGATCGAGGCGGAGGATCGGGCAGAGACCTTTCAGGCCCTGTTCGACACCGCCGAGCGCTGGCTGCGTGCGCAAGGCATGCGCCGGGTACGGGGGCCCTTCAGCTTCTCCATCAACGACGAATCGGGTCTCCTGGTGGAAGGGTTCGAGACTCCGCCGATGGTGATGATGGGTCACGCCCGCCGCTACTACGGCCCGCGCGTGGAGGCCTGCGGATACGTCAAGGCCATGGACCTGCTCGCCTACCGGCTGACCACCGAGGCCGAGGCGCCCCCCGCCCTGCGCGCGCTCGCCGCACGCCTCGACGATCGCGTACGGGTCCGCCCCCTGCGGCGGCGCGACTTCCCGCGCGAGATCGAGACGCTGCGCGACATCTTCAACGACGCCTGGTCGGAGAACTGGGGTTTCATCCCGTTCACGCCGGCGGAATTCGAGGAATTGGGACGCAACCTGCGCCTGCTCCTCGACGACGACTTCATCCAGATCGCCGAGGTCGACGGTCGCCCCGCGGCCATGGCGGTGGCGCTTCCGAACCTGAACGAGGCGGCGCGCGACCTGAACGGCCGGTTGCTGCCGCTGGGCTGGCTGAAGCTCCTGTGGCGGCTCAAGGTGCGGTTCCCGTCCAGCGGACGCGTGCCGCTGCTCGGGGTACGCAAGTGTTACCAGAACAGCCTGCTGGGTCCGGCCCTGGCCTACATGGTCATCGACGCGCTGGCCGCGCCGGTGCGCCGGCGCGGAATCGGGATGATGGAGCTATCCTGGATCCTGGAGACCAACCGAGGCATGCGCGCCATACTCGAGGACATGGGGGCGAGCGCGTACAAACGCTACCGGGTCTACGAAAAGACGCTGTAGTAACCGCCCCCCGGCGACATGCGGCGGCGCCCGCCGGTAGCGGCGCCGCGCCGATCGAGGCGCACAACGACCGGCGTCCGTCTCACGGATCCCACCACCGGACAGGACCGTGATCGTCACCCGTTACCTGATCCGCGAGATCAACAAACCGCTGCTGGCCCTGTCCTTGGCGCTGGTCGCGATCTTCGCCGGCTACAGTGCCGCGGTGTTCCTTACGCAGGCCGCCAACGGCGTGCTGCCCACCAACGTGGTGGTGGAACTGATCGCGCTCAAGACCAATATCGCGCTGGAGGTCCTGCTGCCGATCGCGCTCTACCTCGCGGTGGTCATCGCCCTCGGGCGCCTGCACACCGACAGCGAGATGACCGCACTGCACGCCCTCGGCGTGAGCCCGCTCCAGATCCTGCGCGCCGTCTCCTACCTGGCGCTGGCCTTCGCCGTGCTGATCGCCGTGCTGGCCTTCTACGTCCGGCCCTGGTCCTATGAGCGGTCCTACCAACTCAAGGCCCGGGCCAACGCGGAGTTCAGCCTCGGCGACGTCAAACCCGGGAGCTTCAATGAAAACGCATCGGGCACGCGGGTGATCTTCGCGGCCGGGCGCGCCGCGGACGGCGGACTCGAACGCGTCTTCATGCAGCGCGAACACGGCCGCCGCACGCAGGTCCTGTACGCGATGCGGGCTTCCCAGGAACGCGATCCGCGCTACGATGCGCCGCTGCTGCACCTGCACGACGTCCATCTCTACGACCTCTCGCGCGACGGCGGCGTCGATCGCATCGTGCGCGTCGCGAGACTCACCTATCACATGAACGAACCGCCCGTGAAGCCGGTCGGCTTCCAGCGCAAGGCGGCGAGTATGAGTCGGCTCGCCGCCTCGCGCACCGCCCCCGATATCGCCGAATACCAGTGGCGGCTCTCGACGCCCCTCTCCACCGTGCTCCTGGCGATCCTCGGGATTCCCTTGAGCCGCGCCCGCCCGCGCCAGGGACGTTACGCGAAGATGCTCGTCGCGGTGCTGGTCTACGCCGGCTACTACAGCCTCGACATCATGCTCAAGGTCTGGGTCGGGCGAGGGGTGCTCGGCACGCTGCCCGGAGTCTGGCTGGCCCCCGGAGCCCTGGCGCTGGTGGCGCTGACGGCGTGGCACCGACCGCTCGCCACGCTGCGCCGCAGGCGCGCAGGCGCCGCGCAGGCGCGCCCGTGAGACGGCTCGACCGCTACATCATCGAGCGCGTGGCCGGCGGTTGGCTGATCGTCATACTCTTGCTGGCTTCGGTGTTCAGCCTGCAGACCTTCCTGGAGGAACTGGACAATATCGGCCGCGGCCATTATCACCTGCTGAGTGCGCTGGCGTTCGTCGCGCTCACGCTGCCCGAGCGGCTCGTGCAACTGGTGCCGGTGACCGCACTGCTCGGCACGCTCGTCGGGCTGGGGACTCTTGCCTCCGGCGGCGAGCTGGTCGCCATGCAGGCCACCGGCGTGTCGGCGCGGCGCGTGGGCTGGGCGGTACTCAAGGCCGGGGCGGCGCTCGTGGTGATCGCGCTGGCGCTGGCGCAATACGTGGCACCGCCTCTCGACCAGATCGCCCAGACGCGGCGCACGCTGGAGATCAGCGCGGCGAGCGATCTGCGCACCGCGCACGCCTTCTGGTCCCGCGACGGCACACGCTTCCTGAACGTGCGCGACATCCGCCACGACCGCATCCCGGCGGGGATCGACCTCTACGAGTTCGACGCCGAAGGCCGACTGCGCACCTTCATCCACGCCGGGCGCGCCGACGTCTTCAATCGCCACCGGTGGATGCTGATCGGGGTGGTCCGCAAGACTTTCTCGGGTCGGGGCGTCACGGTCGAACACATCCCGCGTATGCCGTGGCGCTCGTTCCTGCGCGTACAGCAGATGGACCTGCTGATCCTGCCGATTCCGAGCCTCTCCCTGACCGACCTGTTCGAGTACGTGCGCTATTTGAAGGCGCACGGGCAGAACGCGGACCGCTACGAACTGGCACTGTGGAACAAGCTCGCCATCCCGCTCGCCACCACGGCGATGATTCTCGTGGCCATCCCGTTCCTCTTCGGTCCGTTGCGCAGCGTCAGCGCCGGCTTACGCATAACCCTCGGCGGCACGGTGGGTCTGGCCTTCTATCTGATCAGCCAGATCTCCGGATATCTGGGATTGCTGCTCGGCCTCGACCCGAGGGTCACCGCGCTGGCGCCGGGCACACTGCTTCTAGTCATCGGGTTGTGGGCGTTGCGAAGGGTGCGTTGATCGTCCATCGCCCCCCGATCAAGCCCCGTCCGGGGTGCCCAGCGCCTCCCCCAGGGCATGCAGGAACGCCTCGTTCTCCTCGCGGGTCCCCACCGTAACCCGCAAACAATCGGCGAGTGCGCCGCCCGCGCCGCTCAGATTGCGAATCAGGACTCCGGAGCGCGCAAGCGACCCGTGGACCCGATCGGCGCGGCCCGACGGCACGCGGAAGAGCAGAAAGTTGGCGCGACTCGGGAAGACCTCGATGCCCGGGAGCGCGCGCAGCCGGGCGTAGAGCACCGCGCGGTCCGCGCGGATGCGCGCCGTCTGCGAACGCAGCCGCCCCCAGTGCTCCAGGGCGAATACCGCGCTCGCCTGAGTGAGCACGTTCACGTTGTACGGCAGCCGGGTCTTGTCGATCTGGGCGAGCCACGCCTGCGGTCCGGCCAGCACGCCGAGCCGCAGCCCGGCCAGTCCCATCTTGGAGACCGTGCGCAGCACCACCAGATTCTCGAAACGCTCGAGCCAACCCAGGCAGGTCGCCTCGGCCTCCCCGCCCTCCGACGCGGTAAACGCGGCATAGGCCTCGTCGATCACCACCAGGCCGGGCGCGCGCCGGATCACCGCCTCGAGATCCGCCGGCGCAAACAGATTGCCGGTCGGGTTGTTGGGATAGGCGAGAAACACGACCGCCGGTCGGTGGCGGTCGATGGCGCGCTCCATCGCCGCGCGATCGAGGGAGAACCCCTCCCCGAGGGGCACACCGACGTACTCGAGACCGGCCACCCGGGTGATCAGCCGATACATGGCGAAGGTGGGCTCCGGCGCCAGGACCACCCGCCCGGGCTCCGCCACCGCCATGACGATCATTTGGATCAATTCGTCCGAGCCGTTGCCGAGCAGCACGGCGGCACCCGGCGGGAACCCCATGGCCGCGCGCAGCCGACCCTTCAGGGTACGCGCGTCGGGATCCGGGTAACGGTTGAGGCTGACCCGGCGCAACGCCTCGAGCCACCCATCGACCAGTTCGCCCGGCCAGGGATAGGGGTTCTCCATGGCATCGAGCTTGATCCGGGCGCCGCACTCCGGAATCGAGTACGCGCTCAGGGCACGGACGGCCGGTCGGATCCAGCGCGCGACGCGCGCCTCGATAGCGGGCGCGGGCGCAGACCCGCCCGGGCGTTCGCCCGGGGATTGCGTCGCGGGGTCGGTTGGGGAATCGTTCACGCGGCTCTCACGCCCGGGCGCTACTTCTTCATCCGGTACTCGGCGGAGCGCGCGTGCGCGGTCAGACCCTCGCCGCGCGCCAGCGTCGCGGCGGTCCGCCCGAGCGTCGCTGCGCCCTGCGCCGAGCAGCCGATCAGGCTGGATCGCTTCTGGAAATCATACACGCCGAGTGGCGATGAGAATCGCGCCGTACGCGCCGTGGGCAGCACGTGATTGGGCCCCGCGCAGTAATCACCGAGCGCCTCCGCGGTGTAGCGCCCGAGAAACACCGCGCCGGCGTGCCGGATGCGCCCGGCCAGCGGCTCGGGGTCCGCCACCGACAGTTCCAGGTGCTCGGGTGCGATGAAGTTGGCGACTTCCACCGCCTCCGCCAAGTCGCGCACGCGGATCAGCGCTCCGCGCCGGGCGAGCGCGCGCCCGATCAACTCGGCACGCTCCATCTGCGGCAGCAGGCGCCGCACCGCGTCCTCCACCGCATCGAGGAACGCCGTATCCGGCGCGGCGAGGATCGCCTGCGCGTCCTCGTCGTGTTCGGCCTGCGAGAACAGATCCATCGCGATCCACTCCGGGTCGGTGCGCCCGTCGCAGATCACCAGGATCTCGGAGGGACCGGCGATCATGTCGATGCCGACGGTGCCGAACACCTGCCCCTTGGCGGTAGCCACATAGCGGTTGCCCGGACCGACGATCTTGTCGACCCGCGGAACGGTCGCGGTGCCGTACGCCATGGCCGCGATCGCCTGGGCGCCGCCGATGGTAAAGACGCGATCGACCCCGGCGATCGCCGCGGCGGCCAGCACCAACGGGTTGAGCGCCCCCTCCGGGGTCGGCACCGCCATGACGATCTCCGACACCCCGGCGACCCGCGCCGGCACCGCGCTCATCAGCACCGAGGAGGGATAGGCGGCCTTGCCGCCCGGGACGTAGATCCCGACGCGATCCAGGGGCGTGACCTGCTGGCCAAGCACCGTGCCGTCCTGTTCGGTGTAGCTCCACGAGGCGAGCCGCTGGTGTTCGGCGTAGGCCGTGAGGCGCCGTGTCGCCAACTCGAGGGCCCTGCGTTGCTCCACCGGCAGGGCGGCGCGCGCCGCCTCCAACCGTTCCGCCGGCAACTCCAAATCGGCGGGTACCGCCACTTCGTGGCGGTCGAAGCGGCGCGTGTACTCCAGAAGCGCCGCATCGCCGCGCCGGCGTACCGCCGCGAGGATCTCACGCACCGTCTGTTCCACCGATTCGCCGACCCCCGGCTCCCACGCGAGCAGGGTCTCGAGGCGGCTCCAGAACTCCGGCTCCCCGGTATCCAGGCGCTGCATCCCGCTCACAGCCCCTCCCCGGCGCCGGCACACCGCCGGCTGCGCCGGTCCCGGTCGCCCGGGCGCGCCGCCGCCTCCAACTCGCGGAGCAGGGCCTTGACCCGATCGTGCTTCATCTTCATAGCCGCCTTGTTGACGATCACCCGCGAGCTGATCTCCGCGACCAACTCCAATGGCACCAGCCCGTTGGCCTTGAGCGTACCGCCGGTATCGACCAGATCGACGATGCAGTGCGCCAAGCCCACGAGGGGCGCGAGTTCCATGGACCCATAGAGTTTGATGATCTCCACCTGCCGACCCTGAGCGGCGAAGTGGCGGCGCGTACTGGCCACGTATTTGGTCGCCACGCGCAAGCGGATCCCCGGCTCCCGGGCCGCGTCCGGGAGCCCCGCCACCATCATCCGACAGCGCGCGATCCCGAGGTCCAGGGGTTCGTAGAGCCCCGCTCCGCCGTGCTCCAGGATCACGTCCTTGCCCGTGATCCCCAGATCCGCCGCGCCGTACTGCACATAGGTCGGGACGTCGGTGGCGCGGATTATCACCAACCGCACCCCGGCCCGGCCGGTGGGCAGGATCAACCGGCGGCTACGGTCCGGGTCCTCGACGGGCACGATACCGGCCTGTGCGAGCAGCGGCAGCGACTCCTGAAGGATACGTCCCTTGGAGACGGCGATGGTGAGGATCTCGGTCATGGGCGCGATTGTAGCACTGCGACCGCGGCACTCCCCTCATCCGCCCCTTCGGGTGCGCCTTCTCCCTGAGCCGGCCGGGCGCGCCCGGCCCTACCCAACCATCCCAACCGGGAATCCGGTAGGGCGGGCCTCGGCCCGCCGACAACGCCCGGGATTGCAACGCCACTGCGGGATTTCGATGGCGTCGGCCGGGCGCGCCCAGGCCCTACGGGAGTATCGCGGACGCCGTGGGCTTCCTGACCGGCGGGGCTTGCCACGCACCGGGTCAGGATGCCGCACGGCGCTCCCCGGGCACCCGGCGGATATGCGCGCCAAGCTGCGCGAGCTTCTCCTCGATGCACTCGTAGCCACGGTCGATGTGGTAGATCCGATCGACGACGGTGGCACCGTGGGCGGCGAGACCGGCCAGGATCAGGCTCGCCGAGGCGCGCAGATCGGTCGCCATGACCGGCGCGCCGGTCAGCCAGGGCACGCCCTCGCTGATCGCGGTATTGCCCTCGACCCGGATCCGCCCGCCCATACGCTGCAGTTCGTAGACGTGCATGAAGCGGTTCTCGAAGACCGTCTCGGTGATCGTGCCGACCCCCTCTGCGATCAGGTTCAGGGCCGTGAACTGGGCCTGCATGTCCGTGGGGAACCCGGGATAGGGCGAGGTACGCACCGCCACGGCGCGCGGACGGGCTTCCATCTCGAGTTCGATCCAGTCCGGTCCGGTCTCGATGCGCGCCCCGGCCTCCGCCAGCTTGACCAGGACCGCGTCCAGCAGCGCCGGACGGGTGTCCTTGAGGCGCACCCGCCCGCCGGTGATCGCCGCCGCCACCAGAAACGTCCCCGTCTCGATACGATCCGGAAGGACCTCGTGGCGCGCGCCGGACAGGGTATCGACCCCCTCGAT
Organism: uncultured Chromatiales bacterium; assembly: GCA_964487445.1. GTDB lineage: Bacteria > Pseudomonadota > Gammaproteobacteria > 21-64-14 > 21-64-14 > BMS3Abin12. Next base: position 7,346 of record CAZAQG010000046.1, on the reverse strand, counting down.
CACCATCGTGTCGGTACCGGCGCCCTCGATGCGCGCACCCATGGCGTTGAGAAAACACGCCAGATCCACCACTTCCGGCTCGCGCGCGGCGTTCTCGATCACCGTCGTCCCGCGCGCCAGCGATGCGGCCATCATCAGATTCTCGGTCCCGGTCACCGTGACCTGATCGAGCACCAGGCGCGCGCCTCGCAGGCGTTCGGCGCGGGCGCGGATGTAGCCGTCCTCGACCCGAATATCGGCCCCCATGGCGCGCAGGCCCCCGATATGAAGGTCCACCGGGCGCGGGCCGATCGCGCAGCCCCCGGGGAACGACACCTCGGCGCGCCCGAAGCGCGCCAGGAGCGGCCCGAGCACGAGAATCGAGGCGCGCATGGTCTTAACCAGATCGTAGGGGGCCTGGAAGTCACGGATCGTCCCGGCGTCGGCCTCGATGTTGAGTTTCTCATCGACTGTCAGCGACACCCCCATGCGCCCGAGCAGTTCCATGGTGGTGGTCACGTCGTGCAGGTGCGGCACGTTGGCGATGGTGACCGGGCCGTCCGCGAGCAGTGCGGCGACGAGGATCGGCAGCACCGCGTTCTTGGCGCCCGAGATGCGGATCTCGCCGTCGAGGGGCTCGCCCCCCGTGATCAGCAGCTTATCCACGGGGGCGCAACCGTCCCGTCGAGACCGCGGCGCTCACCCCTGCCGGACCCATTCTTCGGGGGTCAGGGTGCGCATCGAGAAGGCGTGGATCTCCGAGCGCATGCGGTCGCCGAGCGTCCCGTACACCATTCGATGGCGCGCCAGGAGCGCCTTGCCGGCGAACGCCGGGGAGACCACCAGGGCCTCGAAATGGCTTCCATCACCGGTCACCTCGACCCGGTCATCGGCGAAACCTTGCTGAATGAGTTGACGAATCGTGTCTGGGTCCATGGATCCTGTCCCTACGGAGAGATCGGTGCGCCCGGGCCGGGGCCGACCGCCCCACGAAACCGCCGCCGCGCAATCCGTTCATCATATAGAAAAAGCGCCGCGGCCGTGAACCCGGGTCCCGTTCTTCAGATCATCGGGGAAAGGGTTGTGGCGGTCTGCGACCGCACCATCAGCTCGCGCGGGCGAGGGGGAGGATGCGGTCCAGGCTGCTTACCCGCGCGATCGCCAGCATCTGGCGCGGGATATTCAGGAAGCGGATTTCCTTCCCGGCGTGTCGCGCCTGGCGCATCCATTGCACCAGCAGCGCCAGACCGGCGCTGTCCGAGTGCACTACACCGCGCAGATCGATCTCCACACGATCGGTATCCCGAATCAGCTCCTCCGAGGCCCGCCATAACTGTGGGACCGTGTGCAGGCTCATGACGCCGCTTACCCGCAGGCGCCCGGTCGCGTCGCGTTGGATGGAGGCCTCGCTCACTGCGCCTGCGAGAGTTGTTGGTTGCGCCGCCGCAGCTTGTTGAGCAAGCCGTCCATGCCGATGCGCCGGATCTCGGAGGCGAACGAACCGCGGTAGGTCATCACGAGACTGACGCCGTCCACCGACACGTCGTAGATCATCCATCGCCCGTTCCGGCGGTCCAGGCTGTAGTCGATGGGGATGGCGCGCCCGCCCGGCTGCAAGACCTCGGTGCGTACCGTCACGTCGCCCGAGGCGACATCCCCGTGGAACGGCAGGTAACGGATCCGTTGATCCCGATACTCCAGCAGCGCGGTGGCGTAGGTGCGCACGAGGACCGTGCGGAACTCGTTCACAAACTGCTTCCGCTGCGCCGGGGTCGCGGTGCGCCAGTAGCGGCCCAGCACCCAGCGCGACATGGTCATAAAGTCGAAGTGCGGCAGGAGCAGGTCCGAGACCAGATCGTAGATGCGATCCGGGTGCGCCTTGAGTTGCACGTGGTCCTTGCGCAGCCGGGCGAGCAACTCGTCCCCCGTGCGTTTTACCATCGCCTCCGGGGCCGCATGATCGACGCCGGGCACGGCGGGAACCGCTGCGAACCCGACCCCCGCCAGCAGGGCGAAGAGCACCGCACCGATCGTCGCCAGACGTCTCATTCGGACTCTCCCCTTCCGGCCCCGGACGCGCCCCGCCCGACAGGTCACTTCTGCCCGCCCGCCCGGTTGAACAGGTACTGGCCGATCACCTGCTCGAGGATCAGGGCGGACTGGGTCAGTTTAATGCGGGCGCCGTCCTTGAGAAAGGTCGTCGCCCCGCCCGGCACCAGGGCGACGTACTTGTCCCCCAGTAGTCCCGCGGTATAGATGGCCGCGGAGGTGTCGACCGGGAACTTGTCGTATTTCGGATTGATGGCCATCCTGACCACCGCCTCGTAGTCCGCATTGTCGAAACTGATGCCGATCACGCGACCCACCTGGACCCCGGCCACCGTCACCGGGGCGCGCACCTTGAGCCCGCCGATGTTCTGGAACTGCGCGCTCAGCACGTAGCCCTGGGGCGCGGTGAAGCTGCTCAGGTTGCTCACCTTCATGGCCAGCAGGAAGAGCGCCGCCAATCCGGCGGCCACGAACATCCCTACGGCGATTTCGACGGCCCTCGTATGCGGCATATCACACCCCGTAGGTCAACTCGCACCGTACATCAACGCGGTCAAAACGAAATCGAGCGCCAACACGGCGAGTGCACCGTTGACCACCGTCCGGGTGGTGGCGCGGCTCACGCCCTCGGAGGTCGGCACCGCATCATAGCCCTCGAACACGGCAATCCACGCGACCACGATACCGAATACCGCGCTCTTGATCACGCCGTTGACGATATCGGGCCGCCATCCCACGTTGGCCTGCATCTGGGACCAGAACACGCCGCTGTCCACCCCGAGCAGGCCGACCCCCACGAAATACCCTCCCAGGATCCCGACCGCGCTGAAGATCACGGCGAGCAGGGGCATCGCCAGGAAAGCGGCCACGAAACGCGGCGCCATGACTCGCTTGATCGGATCGACCGCCATCATCTCCATGCCGGAGAGCTGTTCGGTGGCCTTCATCAGGCCGATCTCCGCGGTCAGCGAGGTCCCGGCACGACCCATGAACAACAGCGCGGTGACCACCGGACCCAGCTCCCGCACCAGCGACAGCGCCACCAGGACCCCGAGTGACTCCGCCGCCCCGAACTTGGAGAGCGTGTTGTAGCCCTGCAGCCCGAGGACCATCCCGACGAACAGGCCCGAGACCACGATGATCAGCATCGAGCGCACGCCGGTCGAGTACAGCTCGCGGATCACCAGGCCGGGTCGCGGCAACAGGCTCGGCAGCGCCGCCAGCAGGTTCAGCAGGAACAGGTTGCCACGCCCGAGGCGCGCGAAGAACCGCAGCCCCCGGCGTCCCAGGAACCGGATCCAACCGACGACGAACCCCAATCCCGGGCGTCTCATCCGGGATCCGCACCGGCGAGCAGGTCTTCGGCATAGTCCGGTGCCGGGTAGTGGAACGGCACCGGCCCGTCGGGCAGCGCGTTCAGAAACTGGTCCACCCACGGCGACGGATCGCGGCGCAGGGCCTCGGGCGTACCCTGGCCCACTACGCGCCCCTCCGAGATGAGATAGACATAGTCCGCAATGGCGACGGTCTCGTTCACATCGTGCGAGACGATGATGGAAGTCATACCGAGCGCGTCGTTGAGCAGCCGCACCAATTGTACGATGACTCCTTTCGAGGTCGGGTCCTGCCCGGTGAACGGTTCATCGTACATGATCATCATGGGGTCCAGCGCGATGGCGCGCGCCAGGGCCACGCGCCGGGCCATGCCGCCGGAGAGTTCCGCCGGCATCATGGGCGCGGTGCCGCGCAGCCCCACCGCCTGCAACTTGATCAGTACCAAGTCTCGGATGATCGGCTCGGGAAGCGCGGTATGCTCGCGCAACGGGAACGCCACGTTCTCGAACACATTGAGATCGGTGAACAGTGCGCCGCTCTGAAACAACATCCCCATGCGCTGACGCAGACGGTAGAGCTGCTTGAGCGAGAGTTTCGGAACCTCCTCGCCGTCCACGAGTATGGTCCCGAAATCCGGACGTAACTGCCCCCCGAGCAGACGCAGCAGGGTGGTCTTCCCGGTGCCGCTCGGCCCCATGATCGCGGTAACCTGCCCGCGCCGGATATCCAGGTCCACTCCGTCGAAGATGACGTTGCTGCCGCGCAGAAAGCGCAGTCCGCGCACCCGGACCATCAGGTCCTTACGATTCTCCTTGTGGTTCTTCCTATCCATTCGGTTCGCGGACCACCACGCTCCCGCGCCGATGCGCGCGCACGATCACACCTCGCCGACCACCCGCCGGTCCACGCACGCGGCGCCCGGAGGCCGTCCGCCGCGAATCGCCGAATGCGGGGAAAATCCGTGCTACAAGGGGCAGTTAGTGTCCACCACCGCTCGGAGCGAGTCAACCGCGCATGCATCGGCTCCGAGCGCGCGCCCGGGTTGGCACTCGGGCACGGATTGCACTCATAATGACCGATCACGATCACGGCGGACACACTGATGCGATCAGACTTCGTTTTACGACCGGGGCCGGGGCCGCAAGGGGTTCCCGACCGTGACTTCCCGGTAATGCCCGCCCCGGGTGTCGCCCCGCTCGTTTCGGCGTCCGGCTTCCGCGGGCCCGCGCGGACGGGGCGAATCGGGCGCCGGGAGGGCGCGGCGCGGCGGGCGGCGGGTGGTGTCGGCGGGCGCGGGTAAGCGGACGATGGACGAGGAACGACTGCGCAGACTCGCTTTGGCGGTACTCGAAACGGAGGCGGCGGCGGTGCGCGCGCTCACCGCACGCATCGACGCCGCTTTCCTGCGCGCCTGCCGCTACATGCTCGAGTGCGGGGGGCGGGTGGTGGTCCTGGGGATGGGCAAGTCCGGTCATATCGGAGGCAAGATCGCCGCGACCCTCGCCAGCACCGGCACGCCGGCTTTCTTCGTCCACCCCGGCGAGGCCAGTCACGGCGACCTCGGCATGATCACGGCCCGCGACGTGGTGCTCGCCATCTCCAACTCGGGGGAAACCGACGAGATCCTCACCATCCTGCCGCTGATCAAACGCCTGGGGGTGGCGCTGATCACGTTGACCGGCAACCCCGACTCGACCCTCGCCAGGGCCGCGACCGCGAACCTCGATGTCAGCGTCGAGACCGAGGCCTGCCCACTGGGGCTCGCGCCGACCGCCAGCACCACCGCCACCCTGGCCATGGGAGACGCACTCGCCATCTCGCTGCTCGAATGCCGCGGCTTCACCGCCGAGGACTTCGCCCGATCTCACCCGGGCGGACGACTGGGCCGGCGCCTGCTGCTGCGCATCGAGGACGTGATGCACGCGGGCGAGGGGATCCCGAAGATCCCCGAAGGCCGCCCGCTCAGCCTGGCGCTGGTCGAGATGACCCGCAAGGGGCTCGGAATGACGGCGGTGGTGGACGAGACCGGGCGCGCCGTGGGCATCTTCACCGACGGCGACCTGCGCCGCGCGCTCGACACGGGGGTGGACGTCCACGCCACCGTCATCGACCGGGTCATGACGCGCGACTGCGTGACGGTGACACCGCAGCGCTTGGCGGCGGAGGGACTGCAAATCATGGAGACCCACAAGATCAACGCCCTGCTGGTGGTCGGCGGGGACGGGGCGCTGGTCGGGGCGCTGAACATGCACGACCTGCTGCGGGCCGGGGTGGTATGAGCGCACGGTGTACGCCGCGCGCGCCGCGCGGTAGCATGCACGGCGCGGGGGCGCCGAATGCGCCGCGCCGCGATCACCGCCGGGGGCCGGGATGGAGATGACCGACGGGCTGCGCACGCGGGCCGCGCGGGTTCGCCTGCTGGTCTTCGATGTGGACGGCGTGCTCACCGACGGCAGTCTGTACCTCGGCGACGACGGGCGGGAGTACAAGGCGTTCCACTCGCGCGACGGACACGGCATGAAGATGCTGATGGACAGCGGTGTACAGATCGCGATCATCACCGGGCGCGAGTCGGAGGTGGTCCGCTGCCGTATGGCCGATCTGGGTGTGCGACACGTCCTACAGGGCCGGACCGACAAGGCCGCGGCGTTCCGGCACCTCCTCGATGAACTGCACGTAGACGCCGAGGACACCGCCTACGTGGGGGACGACGTGGTCGACCTCCCGGCGATGCGCCGCGCGGGGCTCGCGATCGCGGTCCGCGACGCCCACCCGCTGGTGGTACGCAACGCCCATTGGGTGAGTGCCGGCAAGGGCGGGCGTGGTGCGGCACGCGAGGTATGCGAACTGATCATGGACGCGCGCGGTACGCTGGACGAGCAGTTGAGTCGGTTCCTGTGACCGACTCCCGCAGCCTCCCGGTGATCCTGCTGCTCCTCGGGGCGGCCCTGACCGGGTGGCTCCTGATGCACGCCGAACGCGGTCTCGTGCCGAGCGCGCCGCAACATCGGGAGCTTCCGGACTACCGGCTCTCGGGCGTGCACCTGCGCGTGTTCGACGCGAACGGCACCCTGCACTACCGGCTACGCGCCGATCGACTGGTACACTATCCCGCCCCGGACCGCTCGGAGCTGAGTATGCCGCTGTTACATTGGTATCCGCAGCCGAACGCAGTGCCGTGGGTGGTGCGCGCCGCGAGCGGCGAGGTGCTGGGCGACGGCGGCGAGGTGCGCCTGCTCGGGACGGTACACATCGACCGGGCGGCGCACGGCACGCGGCGCGCGGTGGCCATCCTCACCCGCGACCTCGTCGTGTGGCCCCGCCGCAACTTGGCTCAAACCGCCGCGCGCGTCACCCTGCGCAGCGACGGCACCGATCTGAGCGGCGTCGGCATGCGCGCCGACCTGAAGCGGGGCCGGGTCGTGCTGCTCTCCAGCGTGCGGGGCACCTATGTCCAGGCGCATTCCTGACCTGCTGCTGGCGGCGGTCGCGGTGGTGGCGGCGGCGGCGCTGTACGCCGCGCAGGCGGCACCGGCCCCGACCGTCGACCGCAACCAGCCGATCCACTTGTCCGCCGACCGCGCCGACATCAACGAGCATACCGGAGTGAGCGTGTTCACCGGGCACGTGGTCCTCAGCCAGGGCGGCATGCAGATGTGGTCCGACACCCTGACCGTCCACCACGACCAACAGGACAAAATCACCCGTATGGTGGCGAAGGGCGACCCGGCACGCTTCCGCGAGCAACCCAAGGCGCAGGGCCGGCCGATCACCGGCTCGGCGCGGCGGATCGACTACGATGTGCGCGCCGGTATCGTCGTACTCGAACAGGACGCGCAACTGCTGCAGGGCAAAAACCGCTTCCAGGGACCGCGCATCGAGTACGACCGCGATCAGGACGTGGTCAAGGCCGGCTCCGCGGGGGGGGCGGGCGGGCGCGTGGAAATCACCCTGCAACCGAAGGGGTCGGAAAGCAAACCGGG
>CAZAQG010000045.1:0-20909 GCA_964487445.1 uncultured Chromatiales bacterium | reverse complement strand
TCACCGCCCTCGAGGCCCGCTCATCGGGGGTTCCCGAAATCGAAAGGGTCGCCTAAAATCCATGATCACGGAGTTCGCCGCCTCCCGAAGTTCAACAGCGGATGGGACAATCCCCAGGCTACGGGGATCATGCGGGCGCGGGCGTCCCGCGGCGGCGTGCCAGACCGACGAGGCCCAGCAATCCGGACACCATCAGCCACAGCGCGGCCGGCAGCGGAACCGGCGCCGGAACACCCGTAAAGAGGTGCGACTGCGGGATGGTCTCGAACGCCCTGGACCCCTGCCACCAGCCGAGGTTGAGAACGCCGGCCTCGAGGTGGTTGTAGCCGATCAGATCGAAGTAATACAGGCCGGTACCGAGTTCCAGGTTATTACCAAAGCCCTTACGAGTGCGCGGATGCAACCCGTCGAGCGCCATCGACTCGCTGCCGCCGCCCGCCCCGAACAAGGTGAACCGGAACCCGTCGTCGGCAAGCACGCCGAAGTTGTACGCTCCGGGGGTAGTGACCGCGATATAGCCCCAGACACGGCCGGCATAGTCGGTCTGATAAGAATCGCCGGCGGAAAACAGAGGCACCTGGTCCGCCGCTCCCCACTTTCCATGCGACCACACGTGGCTCACATGGTAGTTATAGGACTGGTTGCCGACGTTGACCGTCGACAGCACCGCATCCTTCTGGCGCAGAACACGAGGATCGGACGGCGGCAGCCCCAGCGCCGCATCGGCATCCGCCAAGTTCGAGATCCCGGTCGGCCGCCATGTTGGGTTTACCTGCACCCAGTGGCTGTTCACCCCGTTGCCGCCGGTGAACGACCCGGCGAGGTAGGGCGCGAGCGTTACTATGTCCGCCCGCGCCGGCGGCACCGTCAGGATCAGCAGTCCCGCGGCGGTGAACGCCACCAGCATCGCGCGGACGCCGCGCATGGGAATTCCTGTTGCTATACGCATGTCGATCATCTCCTCTCGGCACACCGGTGCGCCGGTCGCCGCCCGCGCCCATCGCCTTGTCGTTGTTGACCGGGCCGGTACCCCCGCCCGGAAGTGCTCGAAATTGCCCTCATGTCCGCCGGAGAACGCGTCCCATCACCCCCTCGTAGCCCGGATGCAGGCCGAAGGCCGAAATCCGGGAAACACACCCGCCCCTGCTTCCCCTGCTTCCCCGGATTTCGCTTCGCTGCATCCGGGCTACGGGTGGTCAGGCGGGCGCCATGCGGCGGCGCGCAATGCCGGTGAGCGCCGCCAGCCCTCCGATCATCAGCCACAGTGCCGCCGGCAGGGGCACCGGAGCCACCGGCACGCGGCAGAAGTAGGCCTCATCGATGCCCATCCCACTCCACCAAGATTCACTCCCGCTCCCATCGATGGTTTCACCCCCGAATTGGAAGCCGGCCACCTGTGCGGTGAAGTACGGCAGGATATCGCCCAGCCCGAGCCCGGTAACGGTGAAGCGCAGTGAGTTCTGGCGACTGTCACCGGTGCCGCGCAAGCCGAAGTCGAAGTGCCCGAACCGGTGCATCTTGATCTTCCCGATGGGCATCACCCACCAGGGCTCAAGCAAGCCGCTGATCCCAACACCCGTCGCGGACACGCCGGATTTGAGATCGAAGGCGAATTTCTGGATACCAAATCTGGTACCCGCAATGCCCGACAGCGGCGCCAGGGAATCCACCCGGACGTCTACCGTGTTCGACGCGGCGCCGTCGGCGAGCGTTACCTCGAGATAATCGGTACCGTTCGGAAGCTGATTCGACTGATCCAGGTAGTACGAGACCGTCGCCGCATTCGCGAGCGCCGGCAGCGCCGACAACGCGAGCAGCAGACACCCGCACCCCGTTCTTATCGTGGCTCTTATCATGGCCATCGGACTGTGACTCCTCTCGGTCCCCTCCCCCGCGCGTGGCGTCCCGCCTTTGCCGGGCGACCCATGCATCCGAGGCCCCTACCCCGATCCCGCCATCTTCCGCGCAACCGAGACCTCAGCGCCCCTCCCCTCCAACAGGCGGACCAGTTCACTGACGTTGTGGAACGTCCGCCTGTCACCACTCTCGGCGTCCTCCACCCGGCCCACGATCTGCTGCGGGTCGCGCGCATCGCGCCGGTAGATTCGAACGATGTACGTATCCATTGCGCCCCTCTTCCCCGGGTGATGCGTCGTCCCGACTCCGGGTTGTTGTAGGCTCAGCGTACGGGGCGGGGACTCACGGATAACTCACGGATTGCACGAGCGGCCGATCCGCCGGAATCGGCGGTCGGCCGGGGCGCTCAGGCCGGCCTGCGCCCTCCGGGAGCGGCGGGATCGGGCATCGAAAGGTGTAATCGGACGGGCGGGTGGGGGCCGGGAGGATAGCAGGGGGTCACGGCCAGGACCGCAGCATCGCCTCAGGCGGCGTCGGCCGGGCGCGCCCGGCCGACGCCGCCCGATCAAGGGCGCCGACCACAGCGCACACCCGGGTCCCGGTCGTGGAAAAAACGCCGCGGAACCCACAGCACGCACGGACAACACCCTGTCCGATCTGTGGATTCCGTGGGGTCCGTGACTCATTTCGACGCCACTGCGAAGATCAACGACGTCGGCCGGGCGCGCCCGGCCCTACAGGTGGACACAATCGCCGATATGCGCGTAGAGCGGGGCTCGCCCCGCCGGCGGCGTCTTCGTGGATTCAGGGGGTGATGCGGATCTCGAGCAACCGCCGGACCAGTTCTTCGGTCTCGCGGGAGGGGTGCACGCCGAGCACGAGGGACAAGGTGCGCCGGCAGCGGCGATAGTAAATCAGGGCCTCGGCTTTGCGCCCGAGCGCGGCGTGGCAGGCGATCAGGCGTTGATAGAACGTCTCCACCAGGTCATCGACATCCAGCCCCTTCTGGTAGCAGGCAATGGCCTGATCCCACTCGCGCATCCGTTCCCAACGCGCACCGACGGCGGTGAGCCGGCGAACGAACTTGCTGCGCAGGCGTTCGCGCAGGCGGATGGTCCACGGCTCGTTCTCCTCCTGGCCGAGGAAGTCGCCGTGGTACAGTGCCAGGGCCCGGTCCATGAGGTGTCCGAGGCGCTCGCGCCGGCGTGACGTGTCGTCTGTGCGGACCATGCGGTCGACCTTGGACAGGATGCGCTCGAAGGCCCAGGCGTCGACCCAGCAATAGCGGTTGTCCAGCGAGAGGTGGCCACTATCCACCACCAGGGCCTGGTCGACGCCGATCAGCCGCCGCAGGCGGTAGAGGGCGGTTTCGAAGGCGTGGTGGGCGGCGTCGCCCTCGGCGTCGGACCACAGGATCGCGCAGACCTTCTCCACCGGCACATCGCGCCCGCCGAGCGCCACCAGCACCTTGAGCAGATCCAGGGGCCGGCGCTGCGGCTTGCGGTCGAAGCGTACCGAAACCTCGTCGCGCACCACCGAGAAGCGGCCCAGCGTGTAGATGCGCAGCCGGTAGGGCCAGTCGTCGAGATCGGCGCTAGATGGAACCAGGCGGTGCCGGTCGATGAGGCGGCGCACGTAGGTACGCTCGACGCCGGCCCGCAATGCCGTCTCGCACGCGAAGGTCAGCGAGCGTTCGCTCCACCACGGCAGCCCCGTCGCGCCATAGCGGCGCACCAGGCACAGTGCCCGGCGCACCTGTGCGGTCGCGCGCCGCCGCCGGCCCGCCTCGAGGTTGTGCTGGGCCTCGAGCAGCAGGGTGAGGTGCTCCAGCAACCGGTTGTGCATGCGCCCGGCCTGCTCCGCGAGTTCACGCAGGATCTCGCCCACCACCGGCTCGCCCCGTTCCACGGCGATGCGGCACAGGTCCAGATGCGCGAAGGCGTCGATGAGCGGCGCGCCAAGCCGGCGCGCCAGGACCATCGCGATCCCGCCCTGCTCCGCGGCCTCCGCATAGTCGCGCTCGGTGAGTGCAACCAGCGAGGCCAGCATGTGATAGTGGCACGCCTCCAGCGTGCCGCCCTCGGCCACCAGGGCGTGCAGCGCCTCCAGGTGCGCGTGTCCGGCCTCCTCGTCGCTCCGGCACAGCGCGGCATATACGCCATGCGCGTGCAGTTGGAAGGACCACTCGGGCGCGCCGTGTGCCTCCGCCAACCCCGCCGCGACCGCTTCCGCGGCGCGTGCCGCATCCCCCGAAGCCCAGCCGTAGAGCGCCTCGCTCGCACGCAGGCAGGCCGCTTCCGAACCGCGCGGCTCGGTGGTGGCGAGGGCGTGGCGGACCCATGCGAACAGCCCGGCCGCCGGGGCCAGGTCGCCGCTCCACGCATAATAGGTCATGAGCCGGTTGGCCAGCACCGCGCCCGGCAGGCCGGCGCCGTTCGATCCCGAGTGATCCTCCCGGTGCAAGTCGTCCGCGAGCGAGCGCGCCAGTGCGGGCAGGCGCGGGTCATCCGGTCGACGCAGGTGCAGCGCCTGGAAAAGGCCGGCGCGCACCGTCCGGCGCAGCGGCGGCGGACACTCGCCGAGGTCCTCGGCGACGTCCATCTGCGCCAGCCACGGATCGAGTTCGCGGTAGTCGCGTCCGGCGTAGAGCCGTGCCTCGACCGCCGCGCTCCAAGTCCGGTACCAAGCGGCGTCGCGGCGGCCCGCGCACAGCGCGGTCGGGGTCCGGCATCCGCGCCGCGGGGCGTCTCCCGCGGCGGATCCGGCATCGACGTCAGTCTCCACAATCGTCAAAATCGACCGAAACATCTCCGATCCCCGAGTTCGTTTTCCTCAAATCCACTCCGGACCCATGCGCCCTTTTTCAATGGTGACTCCACGCCTCCCGTCAGCCGCGGGTGGTGCGGTCCCCGTCCGGGTGTCGCCTCTCCTTGGATCGGGAAGGGGAATCTGAAATGCCGGCTGTCTATTCCACGGGCTTGCCGGTAATGATCCGGCTATCGGCCCGCTTTTTGGCTTTCATGGATTTTCTTAAATAAAATTAGTAGATTATTAGCAGATTTCGTGCCAATTTAAAAAAACGAACGGGTGTCAGTTAGTTGGCGGAATGCCGGTTTCGTCTCGCACCCTCCGATTCCGATTTTGTAAAAAATTCCGACGGTAAATGGCTCGGAATTTCCCCGGTCAATTTCCAAAGTATAAGGATTTATCATTCTAAATCAGTAATATTTGAACCGATGCCGAATCTTCCCCCGCTTACAAACTGTAAAATTTTCCGACACTTTCGCCATCGACCACATTTAAGATTATGATTTCTATAGCGTTAAAATCGAAATCAGAAATCCTCGCTCCGCACTGGTTCAGCCGCCGCGTTTCACGCGCGCGTTTTACCGGTGAGCGCATTCCGACGCTCGCACAAGGGATCGATCTGCTGACGGACCAAGCGCAGATGACCGCATTCGTCGAGATCGAAAAGGTCTAGCGCACTTCGGAACCGTGCGCGCGGTACGCAGCATACTCGCCGTGCTCGAACCGCTGCTCGCGGGACTCGCATCGGACGGATCATGAGCGGGAACCACCATGACCTCGTGATCGTGGGCGGCGGGGGCCACGGCGCCGGCGTGGCCCCCGCCGCGACCCGTCGCGGGCACGGGGTTTCGCGGAATCGGTATAATCCCCGCAACAGGCCGGTGTAAGGAACGGGCGGCGGGCCCGACTAATTTCAAATTGCCCCCCGGCCACATCAACGGAGTCACCCTATGCATGCCACCCTGCCGCTGCTCGAGACCCCGGACTTCCCTCCCCTTACCCGCGGACACCTGGAGACCCTGCAGGTCAACATCGGCTACCGCTGCAACCAATCCTGCCTGCACTGCCACGTCAACGCGGGGCCGAACCGCACGGAGGAGATGGACCGGGAGAGCGTCGACGACGTGCTGACCTATCTCGACGCCTCCGACGTATCCCGTCTCGACATCACCGGCGGGGCACCGGAACTGAATCCCCACTTCCGCCGGCTCGTGGAACAGGCCCGCGAGCGCGGCCTGCACGTGCTCGACCGCTGCAACCTCACCGTGCTGGAGGAACCCGGGCAGGAGGACCTGGCCGCGTTCCTGGCGCGCCACCGCACCGAGGTCATCGCCTCACTGCCCTGTTACCTGGAAGACAACGTCGATCGGCAACGCGGCAAGGGCGTGTACGCGAAGAGCATCCGCGCGTTGCAGCAGCTCAACCGGGAGGGCTACGGCCGACCCGACAGCGGCCTGACACTCAACCTGGTCTACAATCCCCAGGGGATCGATCTCCCACCGCCGCAGTGCACCCTGGAATGCGACTACAAACGCGTCCTGCTCGAACGCCACGGCGTGGTCTTCAACCGGCTCTACACCCTCGCCAACATGCCGATCCACCGCTTCGGCAGCACGCTGATCTCCAAGGGGCTGTTCCGGGAATACATGGAACGGCTGCACGGGGCCCACGAGGAATGCAATCTGGAAGGCGTGATGTGCCGCTCACTGCTCAGCGTGGACTGGCGGGGCTGCGTCTACGACTGCGACTTCAACCAGATGCTGGGCCTGCCCCTGCGCGTGGCGGGCCGGGGCCGCGTGCACCTGCGCGACCTCGTCGGGCGCGACCTCGCGGGAAATCCCATCGTCGTGCGTGATCACTGCTTCGGCTGCACGGCGGGCCAGGGGTCCAGTTGCGGCGGGGCCCTGGGCTGAGCGGGATCCATAGCGCCCCATCCGGCGATTCGGAGGAAACAGTATATGGACGTCGAGACCAGCGTGCGTGAGCGCTACTCGCAAGCGGCCCGGGAGAAGGAAGCGGCGCTGTGCTGTCCCGCGCCCGGTTACGATCCCGGACAACTGGCGCTGCTGCCGAAAGAGATCGTGGAGAAGGACTACGGTTGCGGGGATCCCTCGCGCCACGTGCGCGAGGGCGACGTGGTCGTGGATCTGGGCAGCGGCGCGGGTAAGATCTGCTACCTCGCCGCACAGTCCGTGGGCGAGGCCGGATGCGTGATCGGTGTCGATATGAACGACGACATGCTCGCGCTCGCCCGCAAATACCAGCCGGAGATGGCGCGCAAACTCGGCGGCGACCGCCTGCGTTTCGTAAAGGCGCAGATCCAGGACCTGGCCCTGGACCTGGAGGCGGTGGATTCCTATCTCGCCGGGCACCCCGTACGCAGCGCCGCCGATCACGCACGGCTGCTCGCCTGGCAGGAGGCACGGCGGCGCACGGCGCCGGCGATCCCCGACGCCTCCGTGGACCTGGTGGTGTCCAACTGCGTCCTCAATCTGGTGCGGGAACGGGACAAGGAACGATTGGTGCGCGAGATCCACCGTGTGCTTCGCCCCGGCGGGCGGGTGGCGATCTCCGACATCGTCAGCGACGAGCCGATCCCGGAAGAACTCAAACGGGACCCCGAGTTGTGGAGCGGCTGTATCTCCGGGGCGTTCACGGAGGAGGACTTCCTGCGTGCATTCGCCGAGGCGGGCTTCCTGGCCGTTCGCTACGACCAGTGGGGCGCGGAACCGTGGAAGGTGGTACAAGGCATCGAGTTCCGTTCCGTGACCCTCACCGCGGTCAAGGCCGACGAGGCGCCGTGCCTGGATCGGGGGCACGCGGTCCTCTACCGCGGCCCCTACGCCTGCGTCACCGACGACGAGGGTCACGTCTATCCCCGTGGGGTGCGCATGGCGGTGTGCGAGCGTACCTGCCGGTTCCTGACCACCGGGCCGCTGCGCGCGGACTTCATCGGCATCGCGCCCGCGGTAGCGCACGAGCCCGTGCCCTGGTGCGCGCCGGCGGGCACCCGGCGCCCGGCCTCGGAAACCAAGGGTGCCGCCCACCAGGGCGCCGGCACCGGCGGCACCTGCTGCGGTTGATCCATGCCGCGGCTGTCCGTCATCGTCCCCGCGCTCAACGAGGCGCCGCGCATCACGGGGACACTCGACGCCCTGCAGGATCTGCGCGGCGCCGGCCATGAACTCATCGTCGTCGACGGCGGCAGTAGCGACGCCACCGCCGAGCGCGCGGCACCGCTCGCCGACCGGGTGCTGTGCGGGCCGCGCGGGCGCGGACCGCAGATGAACGCCGGGGCGCGCGTCGCACACGCGGCGGTGCTGTTGTTCCTGCATGCCGACACGCGGCTGCCGCCGGGCGCCGCGGGCACGATTCTGCGGGGGCTGCAGCGCAGCGGACGCGGCTGGGGCCGCTTCGACGTGCGCCTGTCCGGGGAACGCCCGGCGTTCCGCCTCATCGCCTCGCTGATGAACCTGCGCTCGCGGATCACCGGCATCGCCACCGGCGATCAGGCGTTGTTCGTGCGCCGCGAATGGTTCCAGGCCGCCGGCGGCTACGCGGAGCAACCGCTGATGGAGGACGTGGATCTCTCGCGCCGGCTCAAGCGCCGCGGACCCCCGCTGTGTCTGCGCGAGCGGGTCGTGACCTCGAGTCGGCGCTGGGAGCGCGACGGCGTCGCGCGCACCGTCCTGCTGATGTGGCGGCTGCGCCTCGCCTACGCCCTGGGCGGCGACCCGCACCGCCTGGCGCGACGCTACCACCCCGGCCGTTGACCGCCGCCCCCGTGCCCCCCCGCCGCGGCGCGTGCGACTGTGCCGTTCAGGTGTTCGCCAAGGCGCCGGTCGCCGGCGCCGTCAAGACCCGGCTGATCCCGGTCCTCGGCGCGCGCGGCGCGGCGCGGTTGCAGGCGCGCCTGACGCGGTTCACCTTGGAGCGGGTCGTCGCCGCGACGTCGGGCCCTATCGAGCTGTGGTGCGCTCCGGATGCGCACCACCCGTTCTTCGCGCGCTGTCGGCGCGAGTACCCCCTGACGCTGCACACCCAACCGAACGGCGATCTCGGGACACGCATGCACCACGCGCTGGCGTGCGCCCTGAGCGCGGGGGCCGAGCGGGCCCTGCTGGTCGGGACCGACTGCCCCGCGCGCGGGCCGGGTGATTTGTACGCGGCGTGCGCCGCCCTGCGCATGGGCGCGCAGGTGGTCCTCGGCCCGGTAGACGACGGCGGTTACACACTGATCGGAGTCCGGCAGGGCGTACCGGAGGTGTTCGCGGGGATCCCATGGGGAACGGAGGAGGTGCTCGCGTGCACGCGCCGCCGCCTTGCCGAAAGGGGCTTACGCGCCGTCGAACTCCCGCTCACCTGGGACGTGGACCGGGCGGCGGATCTGGAACGCCTCGCCGCGCAACCGCAACTGCGCGGCCTGCTGGAGGGACTCGGCAGCCGCGCGCCACCGCGCGGGCAAACGCGCCGCAAGCCGTGAGTGCGACCTCGCGGCACGGGCGCGACGGCGCTCCGCTTCCAAACCGCTACCCGGTCGAACGCCAAGCAGAGCGGGGGTTCAGGCCGCCGAACGCCGACCCAGATCGCGGGCGCGCCGCAACCGCGCCCGCGCGATTTGTTCGCGGACCTCGGGTTGCTCCAGGAAATCGGCGAGGGTGATTGCGTCGAGGAAGTCGTAGATCCGTTGACTGAGGACGGTCCACAGATCCCGGGTGGCGGGCTGCTCGTCCGCGCCGGGCGTCGCGGTCCGCGCGGCGCCCGGCCCGTCCACGGCGGCGACGATCCGCGCCATGCTGATTTCCCTCGGCGGTCGCGCGAGCCGGTAACCGCCGCCCGGCCCGCGTACGCCCTCCACCAGACCCCGGCGCCGCAAGTGCGCGAACAACTGCTCCAGGTAGGACAAGGAGATGCCCTGAGACTGGGAGATGTCCGCCAATGCGACGGGCCCGTGGCGTGCGTTGAGGGCCAGATCGAGCATCGCGGTCACGGCGTGCTGCCCTTTCGTGGATAGTCTCATCGCTTGCGCCTTCTCGTTTCGGATGCAGCGGCGAAAGGCCGCTGTTCCCACGGTTTGCGTTGCGCGGGAGCGTATCATTTGTTGAGTAATTAGGTCAAGTTTAGAGTCTCTGATATGGGAATCCGAAAACTCCTCGTTTCCAGGGCCGTGAGGCTCAAATGGCGTATCGGCGATATCGCGCGGGGTCGAACGGAGGACTCCTTTACCGAGGATAAATCGGCCTGATGACCGCATGCGGGGCGGGACGGAATCCACGCCCCCGGTATGGTAAACTCCAGCCGGTCGCGGCGGCGCCCGATACGGGCGGCGCGGCACGCATCGGGGTCACGGCGGATCAGTGTCGACGTATCCGGACGGTGGCGGTCGACGGGACAAATCGGATACAGCGGAGCGAGGAATGGCAAGCAGAGAATCCCTGGAGGCACGGGCCGCACAGTGCAGCGGTGTGGACGACCTCGTGGCGTTGGCGCGCGAGGCCCTCACGGACCCGGCGGACCCCGACTATGCGCGGGAACTGCTCAATCAGGCGGAGATGCAGTGCCAGTTCCCGGCCGACTACGTGAAGGTGGCCGAAGTGCACGCCGGCCCGCTCAACGAGCGCGACTACGCGCGCGACCTCTACCAGCAGGCCGAGGACGCCTGCTTCGAGGCCAAGGAATTCGCGCTGCTCGGCCACAGCCTTGCAACGCACCTCGGCGATCGCGACAAGGGGCGCGAACTGCTCACCAAGGCGGCCGAGGAGTCCAAGGAACTCGCCGAATTCCTGACCCTGGCGCGCTACGCCAAGGAAGACCTGGAAGACGACGCGCTGGCCAAGGAACTGCTGGGCAAGGTCGAGGGCGCCTGCAAGGGTCTCGAGGACTTCCGCACTCTCGCGCAGACCGTGCTTCGCGAACAGAACGACCCGGAAACCGCGCGCGAACTCTACAAGAAGGCGGCGCGTTTCTGCTCCGATGTGCCGGTCACCGTGGCCTACGCCCAAGGCGTCGTGGAACTGTTCGACGACCGTGACTGGGCGCGCAAGATCCTCGACGATGCGCAGAGCGACTGCCAGTTCACCAAGGAGTTCGTGGAACTGGCCTCCGGCTACCTGCGGCTGTTCGGCGATACCGACAAGGTCAAGGAATTGCTCGAACAGGCCCGGGAATTCGCCATGACCGGCGAAGAGAATATGGACCTCGCGCGCGGATTCTGGACGCTGCTCCAGGACAAGGAAGCCGCATCCGCGGCCTATGAGAAAGCGCTCGCCGAGATTGCGACCGGCTCCGAGTTGCTCGAACTCGCCAAGACCGTGGCCGGAGAACTCGGCGACCGGGCGCTGGCCGCCAAGATTTACGAGAAGGCCGAAGGCAAGCTGACGGGCACCGCGGACCTGCTCAAGCTCGCCCGTTCGGTATGCGAAGACCTCGGGGACCGGGCGCTGGCCGCGCAGATCCACACCCGCCTGGAAGAACGTCTGGTCTCTTCCGCGGATCTCAGCGCACTGGCCGGCGAGGTGATCGCCACATTGGACGACAAGACTCGTGCCGCGGCGATCTACGAGAAGGCCTTGGCGCAGGTCGGCGACTTCCAGGGCTACATGAAGCTGCTCGACCAAGTGCGCGAGCGACTGGACGACAAAGCGCTCGCGCGCCGGATCCTGGAGCGGGCCGAACAAGGTGTCGCATCCAGCTCCGACCTGCTGGAACTCGCCGCGCGTGTGCAGGATTTGCTCCAGGAAGAGGCGTTCACGCGGCGCTTGGTGGAGACCGCCGAAGAACAGGTCACCACGCTCCAGGAATTGCGCGCCGTCGCCGAGGCGGTGAAGAAATATTTCAACGACGACGCGGCGTGGACCGCGCGCGTGGCCGAGAAGCTCGAGAAGCGCGAGGCCAACCAGTCCGTCTATGAAGCGTTCCAGAAACGTGAGGCGGGGGCGGACACCCTGAAGAAGTACCTGATCCTGGCCGACGAGGTAATGGAACGCCTGGAGGATCCCTACTACGCGCGCAAACTCCTCACGGCGGCCGAGGCCCTGCTGGCCGGGCGGCCCTTCGTCTTCAACCGCTATCACGACCTGGTCCTCGCCATCGACCGCCACCTGCACGATCACGACTGGACCCGTCGGCTGTTGGATGCGAGCGCCGAGCGCTGCACCACTTTCTCCTGCCTGCACGAGGTGGGGCATTGCGCGGCCCGCGAACTATCCGACGGCGAGGGCGGACGCGAACTGGCGCGGCGTTACTACCAAGCCTATGAAGGGAAGATCGACGGCGCCGGCGTCAAATCACCCTACGATTACAGCAAGCTCGCGAGCATCGTCCTCGAGGATCTGGCGGACCGCGTTTGGGCCGGCGAGCTGCTGGCGAAGGCCGAGGGAGTCGCACGGAATCACTTCGAGCTGTCCCATCTGGGGCTGCTCGCGGCGCGCATGGGCGATGCCGGACTCGCCCAGCGCCTCTATGGGGCGGCCGCCGACGCCTGCGACACCGCGGCCGCCTTCGTGCAACTCTCCACGCGCCTGCTCGCGCACGGCGTCCCGGAGGATATCGTGCACTCGATCTACGAGGTCGGCGGCCGCCAGCTGCAGGACCCGGTCGAGCACCTGCATTGGGTGGAGGGGATCCTCGAGGTGTTCCGCGACGACGACTGGGCGCGCACGGAATATGACACCATCGCCGGGCGGTTCACCACGTCCAATCAGACCTTGTACCGGGCGAGCCGCAAGTACCGCCTTGAACGCACCCTGTAAGGGATCGACGACCGGTTCGATCCGGTGTCGTTGCGGATTCAGGCGTCGGACAGGACGCGGGCGGGTGCCGCCGTGTGGACCGACGGGCGGAAGCGATGGCCCTGGCGCAGGCAGTAGTTCAGCCATTTCTCCAGGAACAGGTTGGCCTGCCAGCGATGCATCAGGCCCGGCCGGGCACCGGAGCACGGTGCCCGGCCGTCCCGGAAGGACAACACCTCGACGACCCGGGCATCGTGGTAGACGCGCAACCGCGCCTCGGGATCGGGCACCGGATCCCCGCCGTTCCGGAAATAGTAGGTCAGCAGCAAAACCGTAGTGTAGCGGGTACGCTCCAGCACCGTGAGGTGCAGATCCGGCGATCCATCGACTTGCGGGGCGACTTGCGGGGCCCCGCTCGTGGGGATGATATGCAAGTGCGGAACGAGCGCCAGCAGTCGCGCGTAATTGGCCTCGTACAGGGCCATCAACCCCGCGAAAGTGCGTCGCGGATAGCCGCCCGCGAGGTATTGCCAGTGCTGTTCCATGACCGCGCCATCATAGCATAGTGACCTTCCCCGCTAGCGGCCGCCCCCCCGTCGAATTGAACGCTCAATGCGGCCCGGGTGCGCCGGTGCGCAGACCATCGACACGAACGGACACGCGATGAAGATTGACAACGTCACAACCACGCCATTCGACGACCAACGCCCGGGCACCTCGGGATTGCGCAAGAAGGTGAGTGTGTTCCGTCAGCCGCATTACCTGGAAAACTTCATCCAGTCGATCTTCCCGGTACTCGAGGACCGGGAGGGCGCGACACTGATCCTCGGCGGAGACGGACGCTACCACAATGCCGACGCCATCCAGGTCATCCTGCGCATGGCCGCCGCCAACGGCATCGCCCGCGTGCTGGTGGGCCGCGGCGGGATCCTGTCCACCCCCGCGGCGTCGTGCGTGATCCGCAAGCACCGCGCCGCGGGCGGCATCATCCTCTCGGCGAGTCACAATCCGGGAGGGCCGCAAGGGGACTTCGGAGTCAAGTTCAACATCGCCAACGGCGGCCCCGCACCGGAATCGGTCACCGAGGCGATCTACCGGAACACGCGCGAGATCCGCGAATACCGTATCGCCGCACACCCGCCGGTGCCGCTGGAGCGCCCGGGCACGCACGCGCTCGGCGCCATGACCGTGGAAGTGATCGACCCGGTTGCGGACTACGCCGAACTGATGGAACGCCTGTTCGACTTCGACGCGATTCATGCGCTGTTCAACTCCGGCGCGTTCCACATGCGCTTCGACGCACTGCACGCCGTAACCGGACCCTATGCCCACGCCATCCTGGAGCAGCGCCTCGGCGCGCCGCCGGGTACGGTGGTCCATGGAACGCCACTCGAGGACTTCGGCGGCGGGCATCCCGATCCCAATCTGGTCTACGCGCGGGAACTGGTCGACGCCCTCTTCCGCGCCGACGCACCCGACTTCGGCGCGGCCTCCGACGGCGACGGGGACCGCAACATGATTCTCGGCCGGCGCTGCTTCGTCACGCCGAGCGACAGCCTGGCGGTGCTTGCGGCCAACGCGCACCTCATCCCCGGCTACCGCCTGGGCCTGCGCGGCGTCGCCCGTTCCATGCCCACCAGCCGCGCCGTCGATCGAGTCGCCGCGGCGCACGGCATCGACTGCTACGAGACCCCCACCGGATGGAAGTTCTTCGGCAACCTGCTGGATGCGGGGCGCGTCACCTTGTGCGGGGAAGAGAGCTTCGGGACCGGATCCGATCACGTGCGCGAGAAGGACGGATTGTGGGCGGTCCTGTTCTGGCTCAACCTGCTGGCCCTCAAGCGCGAGCCGGTGAACAAACTCCTGCGCAACCACTGGCGCGCCTTCGGCCGCGACTACTATACGCGTCACGACTACGAGGCGCTCGCGCCCGAGCCCGCACACGCGATGCTGGAGGAGCTGCACAAACGGCTCGGCGAACTGCCGGGGCGGCGCTACGGCGGGCGCACGGTGAGCTTCGCCGACGACTTCGCCTATACCGATCCGGTGGACGGGGCCGTGAGCACCGGCCAGGGTATCCGCATCCGTTTCGACGACGATGCGCGGATCGTCTTCCGCCTGTCCGGCACCGGCACGGAGGGCGCCACGCTGCGGGTCTACCTCGAGCGCTTCGAGCCGGACCCGGCGCACCACGGCCGGGATCCCCAACGGGTCCTCGCCGGCCTGATCGCCGCCGCCGGGGAGATCGCTCGGATCCAGGCCCATACCGGGCGCACCGCGCCCACGGTAATCACCTGACGCCATGGAAAATCGCACTGAACAGTACCCTGCCCCCTTGGAACGCTCTGGTGACACCGCTCTGCGGTGTCACCCATCCGAGGGCGGTGCTAGCCGTGCGCCGGGGCGTGCCCCTCGGGCCGGCTGCCGGGCACCAAGTAGTAATGGGCGACCGGGTGCAGGTCGGCGTCGAACTCATAGACCAGGGGCACACCGGTCGGGATCTCGATGCCGGTGATCTCCTCATCCGGGATAGCGTTGAGGTGCTTGACAAGCGCCCGCAGGGAGTTGCCGTGTGCGGAGATCAGCACGTTGCGCCCGGAACGCAGCACCGGAGCGATGGCCTCTTCCCAGTAGGGCAGCAGACGATCGAGGGTGTCCTTGAGTGATTCCGTGGCGGGGAGCAAGACCGGGTCGACGTCCGCGTAGCGGCGGTCGAAACGTGGGTGGCGCGGGTCGGACGGTTCCAGCGCCGGCGGGCGGCTCGCGTAACCGCGGCGCAGGTCGTGCACCGCCTCGGCACCCAGCTTGCGCGCCATCTCCTGCTTGTCCAGTCCCTGCAACGCCCCGTAGTGACGTTCGTTCAGCCGCCAAGTCGGGTGCGCCGGCACCCACATGAGGTCCATGGCGTCCTGGACGATCCACAGGGTACGGATGGCACGCTTGAGCACCGAGGTGAAGGCGACCTCGAACCGATGCCCGTAGGCCTGCAACAGCCGTCCCGCCTCGCGGGCCTCGGCGATCCCTTTTTCGGTCAGGTCCACGTCGGTCCACCCGGTGAAGCGGGTCTCGAGGTTCCACTGGCTCTGGCCGTGGCGCAGTAGTATCAGCTTGATCGACAAAGCTCCTCCTCTAAATATCGGTCGACGAATCCTTACGCGTTGGGCACCGCCCCGACGCGCGCGGCGGGAGTATACCGAATCCCGGCGCCGACAGCGCCACCAACCTACGATTCGACCCCGCGGTATGCCTTGCGTTCCCCCGACGACGCCGTAGCGTACGCCGGTACGCCCCGCACGCGGGCGGGGCGCCGGAAGGCGCATCGCGCCGGGATCTCAACCGTCCCCGGCCTCTTCGGGAATCCGCACCGCCAGGACGTCGCAGGGCGCATGGTGCAACACGCCGTTGGCGGTGGCACCGAGCAGTAGCGACAGGCCGTGACGGCCGTGCGTCCCGACGACGATCAGATCGACCTCGTGCTCCCGCGCGAAGCGCACGATCTCGCGTTTCGGCGAACCGGCCTCCACGTGCGCCTGCGCGCCCTCGACCCCCACCCAGGCCAGGCGTTTCTTCAATTCGGCCCGGGCCCGGTCCATGAGCTGGTTCTCGATATCCACCCCCATCGGCACTACCGGGTCGTAGGCCAGATCCAGGGGTGGCACGTACTCCACCACGTGCAGCAACGAGAGCCGCGCGCCGTATTGGCGGGCCAACGCCGCGGCGCGGAGGGTCACGGGATCCTCGCCCGGGGCCAGATCCACCGCCGCCAGGATGTGCCGGTAGTTCTCCATCGCGCATTCCTCCCCCTGCCGGACACAATGATCGCGCCGGCGGATTACCAGGCTCGTGTCGCTCCAGAGTAAAGAATACAGGATTCCGGGGCCGGCACGCGCCTCCCCCTTTCGGGAGGACGCCGCCCGAAGTGTCGCCGTCCTCCGCATGCGAAACGGGACATCCAAGTCGCCGTTTCGCCTTCGCGGCTTCGCCACTACGCCGGAACGCGCGGGTCAGCGACTCTCGCGCCCGATCGCGCGGCGCTCGCGCCGATCCGCCGCATCCAGGGTCTGCTGGACCCCGCGCGCCCGACCGAGGTCACGGATCGGCTGCTGGAACAGGGGGTGGGTCGCGGAGTCCTGCGGCGGCTCCGACTTCGAGCACCCGAGCGCCATGGCCAGGAGCGCCAGGAGCGCCAGGAGCCCGATCGTACGTTGCATGACACCGCCCTCCCGCACCGGAACCCCGTGGGTCGCCGTCGGCGACCTCACGCGCCCGGATCGTCGATCGGTGATCGGCCCGACGACGGATCTCCTTGAGCCTCCGCTCCACCGGGCACGGCCTGCGCGGCGCAGGCCGCGTACCGCGCATCGTTGCGGCCGGCACCAACTCGATCACGGCGATCTCGGGCGGCGCCAGAAACCGAATCGGCGGCCCCCAGGACCCGGTCCCGGCGCTCAGGTAGAGCCGCGAACCCGCCCCCGGCTCGGAGAGCCCGCGGCGTACCGGATAGGCGCGCCGCACCACCCACCCGAACGGGAAGATCTGGCCGCCGTGGGTATGACCCGAGAGTTGCAGGTCGAAGCGGCCCAGGCTCGCAGCGTTCACCATCGGGCGATGTTTGAGGAGGAGCGTGCAGCGGCCCCCGGGCAGCGTGTCGAACACCCGCACCTCGGCGTCGGCCCCACCCGCGGCGGGGTCGTCGACCCCGGTCACCACGAGCGCGTCCCCGACCGCCCGTGCGGCGTTGCGCAGCACCGTGAAGCCCGCCCGGCGCGTGAACGCCACGGCCCGATCGAGCCCCGCGTAGCACTCGTGGTTGCCGATGACCGCGAACTTGCCGAGCCGAGCCGGCACCGCCGCCAGCACGCGCGCCGCCGGGCCGATGCGGGCGATGTCCCCGTCGACCAAGTCGCCGGTCGAGACCAGGAGGTCGGGTCGCAACGCCGTGAGCCGCGCGGCGAGCCGGCGTATCGATCCGACGCCGGTCATTGCACCGAGGTGCAGATCCGAGATCTGCACCACCCGTACCGGTTCGTGACCCGCGGGGAGTCCGGTGCAGGCCAGCGTCAGCCGCCGCACCCGCACCCGGCGCGCCTCGACGGCCCCGTAGAGTGCCGAGACGACGGCCAACAGCGCCGCGGCCGCAAACAGTCCGCGCGCCGAGGGATCCGGCAGCGACGCCGCTCCCCAGCGCCGCGCAAGGTCCATGGCGAGCGCCGCGGCCTCGACCGCGAGGTGCCAACCCACGAACAGGATGAGCAGGCCCATCCAGAGGTAGCCG
Source organism: uncultured Chromatiales bacterium (assembly GCA_964487445.1). GTDB lineage: Bacteria > Pseudomonadota > Gammaproteobacteria > 21-64-14 > 21-64-14 > BMS3Abin12. The sequence continues at coordinate 3,239 of CAZAQG010000045.1, read as the reverse complement.
ACCCGTGCCAGCGCGCGGCCCGTGGTCGCGGCTCCGCGCCGGTCGAGGACGTGGGCCAGCACGGGGGCGAACGTCAGAAACGCCAGGGTCGCGGCGAGTGCCGCGGAGGCCGGAACGGCGAGCGCGAATGCCGCCCGCGCCGCAAGAAAGGCGTAGGCATGCATCGCGCAGTAGACCAGGAAGGCCGCGAAGAGGAAGGCCATGGCGGCCCCGATTCTGCGCCGGTGCGCGCGGCAAGTCGACGGCCCGGGAGCCCGGGCCGTCCGATCGGAATCAGGCCGCGCGTCGCCGCCCCGAGACTGCGCGCGCGCCGAGTGCGACGAGACCCGAGACCATCAGCACCAGGCCGCCGGGGAGCGGTACCGGGACGGGGTTCAGATCGACCGTACTGTCGCCCGCGAGCTGCGCCACCCCGAGGATGTCGACCCCGGTGAGGAGCTTGCGGGTCCCGGGGGTAAGCGAGGAATACAGCACAGCCGTACGGATAGTGATGTGCCCATCGGTCGTCGTGGGGATGCGGGTGCCGGCATTGGGAAGCGAGTCGGTCACCTTAATGGGAGAGGAGTAGCCTGGGGCGGAGGAGATGAACCCCAGGGCGTGCCCGATCTCGTGCAGCGCGACACTCAGCAGATCGACTCCGCCGGCGGCTCCGCTCGCGCCCGTGAACACGCGGCCGGTATTCACGGTCCCACCGCCGAGATCGGTGTGGCTCGGCGTGAAGGTCGAGTATTCCGAGTTGTCGGTGGGCGTGGGGTCGAGGAACCAGGACCAACCGACCGAGTCGGCGCTGTTGAACTCGATGTCTGCGTAATTCGGCGGATAATGATAACGGGAATTCTTGGACGAGGGAATGAAGGTGGCGGCAAGCACATCGTTGTCTGTCAGCGTCACCCAACCGAACTCAATGCTGAGCGGGCCGGACGACGGGATCGCCGTCTCCCAGTAGTTCATCGCAGTGTCAAAAATGTCGGTCAGGTTGCCGCCGCCCCCGGCGCTCGTCGGCGCGGTGGAGGATATGAACTTGGCAGTGATGGTAACGGCACCCGCCGGCGCGGCACCCAATGCAAACAGCCCCAGCACCAACAGCACCGCGCGGTACCAACCGCCGTTCGGAAAAACCGTCCGTATCTTCTGCGCCATTACTGCCTCCTGCCCCAGATGTTTCGACCAGATCGGATCCAAGTGACCTCCGGTTGCTTGGATATGGGTAAGGTAGAAGCGGCGTCCCGCCGCTTTAATAAAACGCGCCGGGACGGCGCGTCTACCAACTCCTCGATAGCGACCAACCGTCGCGGGCCCAGCCTCACCCCGCGGTCGGCACGGGTCGCCGGCAGCGGGCAAACGGGATCGATGGACAAAGATCAAGCGCCTTCGCGCCAACTGCAAGCGTGGAGTGCTTTATCCTTTAAATTCAATGGATCAGAGAAAGTGTCCAAGAATTCGGGAAAAGCGACCGTCAAATATTCCGACAACGCACAGCCGGCACAGCGTAAAAAATCCGACAGCAAAGGGGCGCGTGGTGGCGGGCACCCCGCCCGGCCCCCACGAAGCACGCTCCGGTTGACCGGTACGCCGCGCTCACGTTGCAGAATATCATCTGAACCGGCACGATCCATACAGGAGGCCTCCGACCATCGGCGCACCCCGGACCGCCCCGTAACGGCGCCCCGGGGCACTGGATTTCCCCGGCGACATGGGCGAACATAAGTGGTTTCTAATGCGTCGAATGGAGACCCGCCATGCCTACCTACGATTACCGTTGCGAGGCGAACGACCGGATCGTCGAGGTCCGGCATGGAATGAACGAAATCGTCCGCGATTGGGCGGATCTGTGCGCGCGCGCCGGGATCGAGCCCGGCGATACGCCCGGCGACGCCGAGGTGGTCCGATTGATCACGGGCGGGCACGTCATCACGCATACCGGCAGCGGTGACCCGATGCCGTGCGGTAACGGGCCCTGCGGCGGCGGGCTGTGTGGGCTGGAGTAGATGCGCCGGGCCATAGGTCCCAATGGTCGGCAGGGTGATCCCGTGAACGATGTTTGAGATCTCCGGCATCGGCATCGCCGCGGCGTTCGCCGCGGGGATCATCTCCTTCCTGTCACCGTGCGTCCTGCCGCTGGTGCCGGGCTACGTCTCCTATGTCGCGGGCCGCGACTTCGACGAACTGCGCACCCGCCCGGGGGCGCGTGCCCAAGCCCTGGGGATGAGCCTGGTCTTCGTCCTCGGATTCTCGACCGTCTTCATCCTGCTCGGTGCAGGCGCCCAGTTTCTCGGTCACACCCTGCTCGAATACCGCACCCAGACCAACCTGATCGGCGGGGCGATCATCGTGCTGTTCGGCCTCTCGATGCTCGGCGTGCTGCGCATTCCGCTGTTGCAGCGCGATCTGCGCCTGCATTTGGACATACCGGGCGGGCGGGCGCTGTCGGCGTATCTGCTCGGTATCGCCTTCGCCTTCGGCTGGACACCCTGCATCGGTCCGGTGCTCGGCAGTATCCTGATGGTCGGGGCGAGCGGCGCCACCGGCAGTGCCATGGCGCTGCTGAGCGTGTACTCGCTGGGCCTGGCGATCCCCTTCCTGCTCGTGGCGCTGTTCACGGATCGCATCATGAGCCGCGTGCGTTCCGTAGGCCGGGTCGGGCGGCGCCTGTATCAGGCGGCGGGCGTGATACTCGTCGTGATGGGGGTGCTGATCCTCACCAACCAGTTCACCTGGATCGCCCAGTGGATCGCACGTATGTTCCCGGCGCTGGCGCGCATCGGCTGAAGCATGCCGGGCGGTCCACCGCGCCGGTACGTACGCCCCTACACAGTAGACCGGGACACCCGGGCATCGCCCAACGCGGCCTCGATCTTCGGACGCTGGTCGGCAAACGTGCCGTAGAAGACCCGGCCGTCGATCACCGTGATCGGCGCCACGCGCACTCCATGACGGCGCTTGGCCTCGTCCGCCACACCGGGACGGCTGAGATCGCGTTCCACGCAGGCAATGCCGTTCTGCGCGAACCACTGTTTCAGGGCCGCGCAGTCGGGGCATCCGGGGCTCGTATACAGGAGGATCTCGGTCATCTGCGCCGGCTCCATTCGGACACGGTTTTCGCCTATTCCTATATGTCCGGGCCGGGCTCGCCTGGCCGACGTCGTTGAAACCCGTAGTGACGTTGGAATCCCGAGCGTTGTCGGCGGGGCTCGCCCCGCCCTACGGAATCCCTACGCGTATTGGCAATCATGACCACC
>CAZAQG010000044.1:0-21185 GCA_964487445.1 uncultured Chromatiales bacterium | reverse complement strand
TCGACGGTTCGGACCGTGAAGTCGATCCAGCCCGGGTTGCCGCGGGGCCGTGACATGCGGAACACATCGAACGAGCGCCCGTGGAACGCCGGTTCACCGGCGAGGCGCGCAAGCAGCCGCGGGACCAGCGCCGGGCGCAGCGCGCTTCCGGTCAGCTCTAAATGAGTTCCGCCCTGATCGATGTCGATACCGGTGAGCCACACGCCGCGCGGGTCGCGGCGCGCCAGGCCGGCCAGGTGGGCGGAGAAACCGGTGGTGTTTCCAAACCGCCGGCTCGAGAGCAAGGTCAGTACCGCGCGCTTAGTGCGCACCTCCTTGCTCAGGCGCCGCACCTCGGCCTCCAGGCGGCGTGACTTTACCGGGTGGGGGAACTCGCGGCCGAGCGCCTCCAGGTGGTGGCCTTTCTGTTGCTCCATCACCTGCAGCCGGCCGACCTCGCCGGCCAGGGAGGCGACCTGGGCGCGGCTGTAGGCGTAGATCGCCAGCAGGCCGACGAGGACGATCGCGCACACCTGCAGCATCGTGAGCGATGAGAAGATCTTGCGTTCCTTTCGGAAGATCGGCTGGTAGAGGTTGATCTGCTGGTAGGTCATAGCGCGGCTCGCTCTTGGCGCAGGGCCGCCCCGATGGCCGGCAGGCAGCGTGCGATGACTGCGGCGGACGGTGGAACGGCGCACTCGAGCACGTCCCCGAGTTCGAGCGCCTTGACCGTCACCGGCAGGTCCCGGCGCAGGTGCTCCTCGAGCCCCGCATCGCGTTCCGCCCCCTGCGAGAGCACCACCCCCTGGACCGGCGGCTGACCGAAATGGCTTTCGTAGTAGTCGAGCGAGCGCTGAATCTCCAGCGTGAGCGTCTCCATGGCGCGTTTGCCGCCATCTCCGGGGCTCGGGTCGAATTCGATGGCGCGCGCCAAGTACAGGCTGGACTGGTGGGTGATGACGATCAGGCCGTGACCCTCGCACAGGTGCAGCAGGGCCACGCCGCCGATGTCCTCCGGGAGCAGGGCGGCTATGTTACGCAGCGCCAGTTCCGGGATGTCGATGGCCGAGAGGTGCAGGTGCGATTCCTCCACGGTGTTCACTTGGGCGCGGACTGCGGCGGCGCGTGCCGCCACCACGTACATCATCCGCGCCCGTCCGCGGGGCGTGTCGCCGGGCAGGTCGAATACGTCGATCACCGTGTCGTCGATATGAAAGTCGATCAGGTCCTTGATGCGCCAACGCAAGGCGGCACGCAGTTCGGCGGGCTCCACATCCGGCGCCTCGACGAGCAGCAGGCTGTAGGACGATGGATCCATGACACCGATCGCATCGGCCCCGCGCAGGGCATGGGCCTTTTCCGCCTGAAAAATCGCGTCCCGGGCCTGTGTCCCATCCTCCGTGGGCCTCCATTCGGCAAGAATCAGACGCGCCCGGCCCGTCCGCGACCGCTCCACCCGGGCCAGCGCAACCCCCTCGGGGCGCACGTCGATTCCCACTTGGCCGACCACAACCGGTTGTTTTTTAAGTAGTGTAAACAGAGCTCGTCCCTCCCGTCGCGGTCCTGGGATGGCGCTGCGCCGAGCCCGGACCGGGGGCCCTGTCACGAAATCTGCGAATTGGAACAAGCAATTTCCGTGCCCGAGTGGGACGCGAATTAGGAACAAGAACCCACCCGAGTCGAAGGAATGGCCGCGGCTCATCACAATATCGTCATGGATTTCAACGACGTCGGCCGGGCGATCCCGGCCCTACCGGGGTATAGAGATGCGCGAATCTCGGTAGGGCGGGCCTTGGCCCGCCGACAACGTTGTGGGGCCCCGCCGCGATTCCCACGGGTCCGCGACGTCGGCCGGGCAAGCCCGGGCCTATCGGGTGGAAGCGCCCTCGGTCGAGAGCGTGCCGCGCAGGGCCAGTACGTTGGGCAGGCCGTGCCGGCGCAGATAGTCGGTGATTCCGGCGTTGATTCGCGGGCAGACGAGGGGATCGTAGAACAGCGCGGTCCCGATCCCGACGGCGCTCGCCCCCGCGATCAGGAATTCCAGGGCGTCCGTGGCGCCGGTGATGCCGCCCTGGCCGATGATGGGGATATCGTGTTTTTGACAGACCTGATAGACCTGATGGACCTTGAGCAGGGCGATCGGCTTGATGGCGGGACCCGACAGCCCACCCTGGCGGTTGCCGAGAACCGGGGTCCGGCGCTCGACGTCGATCGCCATTCCCATCAGCGTGTTGATCACCGCGAACGCGTCCGTGCCCGCCTCGATGCATCGGCGCGCGTTCCCGGCGATATCGGTTTGGTTCGGAGAAAGTTTTGTAATCAGTGGCTTGGAGGTGACGGCGCGGCACGCCTCGACGACCCGGGCGGACATGTCCGGGTCGTTCCCGAAGGCCACGCCGCCCTCCTTGACGTTGGGACAGGAGATGTTGATCTCGATGGCATCGATGGGAGAATCGTCGAAGCGTGCCGTGACACGGGCGTATTCTTCTACCGTCGAGCCCGAGACATTCGCGATGTACCGGGTGGCCGTGCGGTCCAGGTGCGGCAGGATCTCCCGGACCACATGGTCCACCCCGGGGTTCTGCAGTCCGATCGCATTGAGCATCCCCATGGGGGTCTCGTACACCCGGTGCGGCGGGTTGCCGGCGCGAGCCTCTCCCGTCGTACCTTTGAGACACACCGCGCCGACGTCCCGGTGGGAGAAGCCCTCCACCCGGGTATACTCCTCGCCGAAGCCGACGCACCCGGAGAGCAGGACCAGCGGCGTGGCGAACTCCAGGCCGCAGAAACGAAGCGACAGCGGGTTCGGCTCGGGGGTGTCCGACGGGGTGGGCGCCATGGGGGTTCCGTGCGCAGACGAGGTGCCCGGTATTGTCCCCGTCCCCGCCCCCCGCGTCCAGGCGTTCGGCGTGCAGTCCGCACGGAGGGTCCTGTGTTCCACATCGTGCTGTATCAGCCGCGTATCCCGCCCAATACCGGCAACGTGATGCGTTTGTGCGCCAATACCGGCGCGCACCTGCATCTGATTCGGCCCCTGGGATTCGAACTCTCGGAACGGCGCGTGCGCCGTGCCGGGCTCGACTACCGGGATTGGGCCAGCGTGCGGGAGCATCCGGACCTGGACGACTTCCTGGCGGGTGTCGACCCGGAGCGGGTCTTCGCCGTTTCCACGCGCGGGCACCGTGCCCACACCGGCGTGGAATACCGCGCCGGCGACGCGCTGCTGTTCGGCCCCGAGACCTGCGGCCTGCCGGTGGCATTGCTGGACTCGTTTCCGGCGGCGCGCATCCTGCGCGTGCCGATGGTCCCGGGCAGCCGGAGTCTCAACCTGTCCAACGCCGTGGCGGTGGTGCTCTACGAGGCGTGGCGCCAGGCGGCCTTCGCCGGTGCCTCGGGGGTGGAACCGCGCGCGTAGCGCGACCGGTCGCCGGCGCCGCGTCACCGATCCTCGGGCTTGGGCTCGCGCGCGAGCAGCGTCTGCACCGCCCGTCCCGGATCCAGGGACTCGAACAGTACGCGGTGGACCTGCTCGGTGATCGGCATCTCGATGCCGGTGTCGCGTGCGCGCCCCACCAATCGCTGCGCAGTCGGTACGCCCTCCACCGCTTGGCCGATAGCGCGCAACGCCTCCTCGAGCGGCGTGCCGCGGCCCAGGGCGAGCCCGGCGCGGCGGTTGCGCGATTGATCGTCGGTGCAGGTCAATACCAGGTCGCCCAGCCCGGCGAGGCCGATGAAGGTCTCGCGCCGGGCGCCGAGCGCCGTACCCAGGCGGACCATCTCCGCCAGCCCGCGGGTGATCAGCGCCGCGCGCGTGTTGGCGCCGAAGCCCAGGCCGTCGGCGATCCCGGCGGCGATCGCCAGGACGTTTTTCACCGCGCCGCCCAACTCCACCCCGACGACGTCATCGCCGGTGTAGGCGCGCAGGGCCCCATGATGCAGCCGCGCGGCGACCCGCCGTGCGACCTCGGGGGAGGCGGCGGCGACGGTGAGGGCCGCGGGCAGGCCGGCCGCGATCTCGCGCGCGAAGGTGGGGCCCGAGACCACGGCCGTAGCGGTCCCGGCACCGAGCACCTGCGCGGCGACCTCGTGGAGGAGGAGGCCGGTGGCGGGTTCCAGGCCTTTCGTGGCCCACGTCACCGGGACCGGCGCCGCGAGCACCGCGGACAGCGCCTGCAGTGTGACGCGGAAGGCGTGGCTGGGGACCGCGAGCAGGATCAGGTCGGCGTCGTGCACCGCGGCCCCGAGATCGGCGGTGAGCGCCACATGCGGTGCCAGTTCCGCGCCGGGGAGGTAGCGTTCGTTGCGGCGTGTGCCGCGCAGGATCTCCATGTGGGCGGCGTCCCGCCCCCACAGCCGGGTCGGTCCGTCGCCCCGCGCCAGGGATAGCGCCAGCGCGGTGCCCCAGGAGCCCGCGCCCAGAACCGCGATGGTCTCGGCGCTACGGCGGTTCGTGTCCATTCCGGTCCGCTCGCCGCGGGGATACGGGGCGGGGCGCTCCTCAGTGTGCCGTGGGGGTCGGCGTGGTCTGCTCGTGCGTCTGTTGCTGCAGGTGTTGCGCGTACAGGGCGTCGAAGTTCACGGGCGCGAGCAGCAATTGCGGGAAGCCGCCCTTGGCGACGAGGTCGGCGACCGCTTCGCGGGCGAACGCGTAGAGCACGTTCGGGCAGTAGCTCCCGAGCAGCGTGCCCAGCTCCGCCTCCGCGAACCCTCGGATGTCGAACAGACCCGCCTGCTGGACCTCGACGAGGAACACGGTCTTGGTCTCGGCGGTCGCGGTGACAGTGATGCTGAGTACCACCTCGTAGGTGTTCTCGTCGAGGGTCTGGACGCCGGTGCCGAGCTGCATGTTGATCTCCGGCGCGGTATCTCCGGTGAATCCTTGCGGACCCGCGGGGGTCTCGAAGGAGGCATCCTTGAGATAGATCCGGTGCAGGGCGAGCTGCGGGCCGGCGCCGCCGTTGCTCGGTGGCTTGGAGTCATCGCTCATGGTCGGGTCTTCCGGGGCCGTATTGGTTAGAGGTACCGCTCCACCCACTGAAGCAGATGTGTCAGGTCCATCGCGCCGGTGGCTCGGTCGACCTCGCGCCCGCCCTCGAACAGGATCAGGGTCGGGATACCGCGGATCCCGAAGCGCGCCGCGAGCTCTTGATTGCGGTCCGTGTCCACTTTCGCGAAACGCACCCGCGGCTCCAGCCGTCGGGCCGCCTCCTCGAAGAGCGGGGCCATCATCTTACACGGTCCGCACCATTCGGCCCAGAAGTCCACGACCAGCGGGAGGTCACTGCGTTGCAGATGGCGCTCGAAACGCCCTTCCGACAGGGCCGCCGGACGACCCTCGAACAAGGCGCGGTGACACTTGCCGCAACGCGCCTCAAGCGCCGGTTTGTCCGCGCCCACGCGATTTACGGCATCGCAGTGGGGGCAGACCACGTGCACGGTCTTTTCCATGTCGCGCGCTCCGTGTCGGGGTCCGTACGCCCCTTGCCGGGATTATCGGGATTATGTTCGCAAGCCGACCTTTCGGCGTACGCTCCCCTCGGCGGGGCGAGGTGAGGGTAGTGTAATCAACCCGGGATACCAAGGCGAAATAAATTCAAGGTGGTGCGCCCCGGCGATCGCCGCGAGAGGGGGGTGCGGTTCAATTCTTGGCGGCGCCGCGGTGAACGGGGAGGTCGGCGCTCTGCCATGCGCCCAGGCCGCCGTCGAGGTTGAACACCTCCGCAAAACCATGCTTGCGCAGCACGCCGCCCACGCGCGCCGACCGCGCGCCGCTGCGACAGTAGACGACGACCGGGCGATCCTTGTATTTCTCCAGCTTGCGCACCTGCTCATCGAGCAATGCGGGGGGGAGGTGGCGCGCTTGGGGGATGTGGCCTTCCTTGAACTCCCCCTCGGTGCGCACGTCGAGGATGATGGCGTTGCGACGGTTGATCAGTCGCACCGCCTCCGCGGGTCCGACCTTTTTCAGCCCGCGCAGCCAGCGTTGGATCTCGGTGCCGACGAGCAGCACGAACACGGCCGCGAGGGCCAGAAACAGCGGCCAGTGCCGGACTGCGAATTCAGGGATCCGGGTCATGACGATTCAGCGGGCCCTGCCGGGGAGGTGGCCGTCGGCCACGGTGCGGCGCGCATTATACCGGGAACGGTGCGCGAGGAAACCACCCCCCGCTACTGGTCGCGTGAGCAGAACACCTCGCGCATCATCCCGATCAGCTGCAAGGTGCGGGCGTCGCCCACGCGGTAATAGACGCGGTTCGACTCTTTGCGCGATGCAAGGATCCCCTTGTCGCGCAGGATGGCCAAGTGCTGGGAGATGTTGCTCTGCGAGGTTCCCACGTTCTCGACGATGTCCTGTACACTGATCTCGCGCTCGCCCAGGGTGCACAGGATCTTGAGACGCAGGGGGTGGGACATCGCCTTCAGCGACCGGGATGCGCGCTCGAAGTCGTCATCCCGGGTGATCAGGAACTCTTCAGTGGCGCTCGTGGCGCTCATCGGCTTCGCCCTCTCGGACCGCGGGCGGGATCCGGTCCCGGTGGCTCCGACCGGCCCGAAATGATTGCATCATTAGAACATTATGTGATGATAAAGTATATGGCGCGGCGCCCGGTACTATCGACGTGCTGCCTGTGCCTGCTTCTGATCGGGGTGTGGGGCCCTGCTCCCGTGCCCGCGGCGCACGCCGCCGTGCAGGCGACGCCGCGTGCGACCGCCGCCCGGCTCGAGCGGCTGCGCCGACGCATCGACGCGGTCGGCAAGGACCTGAGCGCCATGCGCGGTCGCCATGCCCGGGTCGAGACCGAGCTGCGTCGCGTCGAACGCGGGCTGGCGCGGGCGGCCAAGCGACGCCGGATCGTCGAGGGACGATTGGGCGTGCGCCGCGACCGGCTCGCCCGATTACGGGTGCGTCGCCGCACACTGGAAGACGAACTGGCCGCCGGTCGGCATGCCCTGGTCCGCCAGATCCGCGCCGCCTATGTCCTGGGCGGGCAGCCGCGGTTCAAGCTGTTGCTCAACCAGCAGGATCCCGCGCAGGTGGGACGCATGCTGGTCTACTTCGATTACTTGAACCGCGCGAGGACCGAGGAAATCGAGGCGGTCGAACGGCGTATGCGTGCGCTCGCCGCGGTGCGCCGGGAGATCGTCGCCCAGGTGAGTGAACTCGACGCCCTGCGCATCGTCCGGTTGCGCCGGGAGCGGGATTTCGAACGACGTCGTGCGGCCCGGCGTGCGGTACTGGCGCACCTGGCGGCGGCCATCCACGGCAAGGGCGCGGAACTCGCCGGTCTGAAGCACGACGAAGCGCGCCTGCGCGCGCTGCTTGGCCGGTTGCAGAAGGCCGTCGCAGGGATCCCGGCGGGCCCGGGGCCCCGGCGCCCCTTCGCCCGACTCAAGGGGCGACTGGCATGGCCGACGCAGGGCCGGATCGTGGCGCGTTTCGGTACGCCGCGCCTGGGTTCGCTGCTGAAGTGGCGCGGCGTGGTCATCGATGCGCAGCCCGGGCGCCCGGTACGGGCGATCGCCTATGGGCGGGTGGTGTTCGCCGATTGGCTGCGGGGTTTCGGGCTGCTGCTGATCATCGATCACGGCGGCGGTTACATGAGCCTGTACGGACACAACCAAGCGCTCTACAAGGAGGCCGGTGACTGGGTGAGGCCCGGCGAGGTGGTCGCCACCGTGGGTGACAGCGGCGGCGAGGCGCGCCCCGGGCTGTACTTCGAGATTCGCCACGACGGGCGCCCGGTGAACCCGGCACGTTGGTGCCGCGCGGGCGTGCGCCGGCTCCTGGGCGCGAACCGCTGAACCGCCCCGGCGCCGGTCCGTACTATAGCCAAACCGAGCGCATTTAGAGTACCTTACCCTGGGCGCGCGCCCCCTTGAACCGCACCCCCGCCGGCGAGTCGGCGGCATGGAATCCGCACCGTCGCCCCGGGAGCATGGAACGATGAAGGCACCGATCCGCACTACCCTGATCCTGCTGCTGAGCGTGGCCCTGGGCGCGGGCGTGGCCCTGGGTCCCAGCGTGTTCGCCGAGCGTTCCGGCCCCCCGTCCGGTGGTGTATCCGGCGGCCTTCCTCTCCGGCAGTTGCACGCCTTCGCCACGGTGTTCCAGAAGATCAAGACCGACTACGTGAAGCCGATCAAGGACCGGGTCCTGCTCGACGACGCGATCCGCGGCATGGTACGAGGCCTGGATCCGCATTCGGCCTACCTGGACCCGCAGCAGTTCAAGGAACTGCAGATCGGCACCACCGGCGAGTTCGGCGGGCTCGGCATCGAGGTCGGGATGGAGGACGGGTTCATCAAGGTCATCACGCCCATCGACGACACGCCGGCGCAGCGCGCCGGCGTCGAACCCGGTGACCTGATCATCCTCCTCGACGATACGCCGGTGAAGGGCCTGAGCCTGACGCAGGCGGTCAAGCGGATGCGCGGCAAGCCCGGCTCCAAGATCACCCTGACGATCGTGCGCGCGGGTGCGCAGAAGCCGATCAAGCTCACCCTGACCCGCGCCGTCATCAAGGTCCGCAGCGTCAAGGACCGGATGCTCGAGGACGGGATCGGCTACGTGCGCATCACGCAGTTCCAGACGCATACCGCGCGCGGCCTGATGCGCGCCGTGCGCGCCCTCACGAAGAAGAACGGCGGTCCGCTCGAGGGGTTGGTGCTGGATCTGCGCAACAACCCCGGCGGTGTCCTGGACGCGGCGGTGGGGGTCGCCGATGCATTCCTCACCAAGGGCCGGATCGTCTACACCAAGGGGCGTATCCCCGACTCGCGAATGAGCTTCGACGCCACTCCCGGCGATGTCCTCGACGGCGCCCCGATGGTGGTGCTCGTCAACGGCGGCTCGGCCTCCGCCTCCGAGATCGTCGCCGGCGCCCTGCAGGACGATCATCGCGCGATCCTGATGGGGGTGCGCACCTTCGGCAAGGGCTCCGTCCAGACCATCCTGCCGTTGAGCGGCGGTGCGGCGCTGAAGCTCACCACCGCCCTGTACTACACGCCGGCGGGGCGCTCCATCCAGGCGGAGGGGATCGAACCCGACATCGTGGTGCCGCAACTGAAGATCGCCGGCGCGCGGGCCTCCTCCGGCTTCGGTACCATCAAGGAAAAGGATCTGCCGCGTCATTTCCACAACGGCGGTCGGGACCGTGCCAAGCAACGCGCCCGGGTTCGTCTCGAGCGCAAGGACGCCAAGGGACTGGACGCGCTCGCGCGCAAGGATTTCCAGCTCTACGAGGCCGTCAACGTATTGCGGGGCCTGTCGCTCAACCATCGGCCTGCTGCGACCCGGCAGGCTTCGCGCTAGTGCGCCGTGTGACGAAAGAGATCGGAAATACTCCGCCGGCGGGCCGGGGCCCGCCCCACGCGCGTATCGGTGATCGACCCCCCCGGTAGGGCCGGGCGCGCCCGGCCGACGTCGTTGGTGTGTGCGCGGTTGGTGGGATTGTTCGACGTTGTCGGCGGGGCTCGCCCCGCCCTACCGATGGATGGCGCCGCTTCGGCGGGGTCCGCCACGCCCCACGTCCACCGGCGGGGCGTGCCCGGCCACGGCCGCCGGAGATGGACCGATTGCCCACTGCCGCGGAGAGGTCCCGAATGGCGCGCGTCCTGGTCCCCCTGGCCGAGGGTTTCGAAGAGATCGAGGCCGTGACGGTCATCGATCTGCTGCGCCGCGCCGGGATCGAGGTGGTGGGCGCGGGGCTCGTTCCGGGTCCGGTGCGTGCTGCGCGCGGCACCGTGATCGTCCCGGACACGACTCTGAACGCCGTGCTCGCGGAGGACTTCGACATGGTGGTGCTGCCGGGCGGAGGGCCGGGCGCCGAGCGCCTTGCCCGGGATGCTCGTATCCGTGCGCTGCTCGTGCGCATGGAGGGCGCCGGGCGCGAGATCGCGGCGATCTGCGCCGCACCGCGGGTCCTCGCCGAGGCCGGACTGCTGGCCGGGCGCCGGGCCACCGCCTTTCCCGGCTTCCTCGACGGCGTGGAGGTCCCGGGTCTCGACTACCGCGAGGAACCGGTGGTCGTCGACGGGCGGATCACCACGTCGCGCGGCCCCGGTACGGCGATGGACTTCGCGCTGACGCTGGTGGAACGGCTCGCCGGACGCGAAGCGTGCGAGCGGGTGGCGGGCTCGCTCCAGCGTCCATAAGTCGCGCGGCCCGTGGCCCGGAGAGGGCCCGACCGGGATCGTCGTCGACGGCGGCAACGTGCGTCAGCGCGGTCCGCGACGCCACGCCGCGAGCAGCAACAACACGCCCCCCGCCCCGCCGAGCAGCCAGCCGAGCAAGGAAGTGCCGCCCATCCACTGCGCGAGGCCCAACGGGGCGCCGGAGAGCAGCGTCCCGCTCACCAGCAATGCGGCACCGATCACGGCGCGCGTGGTGCGCCGGCTCGCATGGCGCATCTCCTCGCGCAACCGCTCCAGTTCCTCGGAGCGCCAGTGCACCTCGATGCGCCCCTGCCGGGCGCGATTGAGCACGTCGTGCACCAGCTCCGGGAGTTCCGGCAGCTTCTCGCCCCACGCGGGCAGGTTGGCGCGGATCGTGTGCAGGAACGAGCGCAGCCCCACCTGCTCGCTCATCCAGCGTTCCAGGAACGGCTTCGCCGTCTGCCACAGGTCCAGGTCCGGATAGAGCTGGCGCCCCAGGCCCTCGATGTTTAGGAAGGTCTTCTGCAACAGCACGAGCTGCGGCTGCACCTCCATGTTGAAACGCCGCGCGGTCTGGAACAGGCGCACCAGCAGGTAACCGAACGAGATCTCCTTGAGCGGGCGCTCGAAGATCGGCTCGCATACGGTGCGGATCGCCGACTCGAATTCGTCGACGCGGGTCTCGGCGGGTACCCAGCCGGACTCGACGTGCAGCTCGGCCACGCGCCGGTAGTCGCGGCGGAAAAAGGCGAGAAAGTTCTCGGCCAGATAACGCTGGTCGACGGGGTTGAGTGTGCCCATGATCCCGAAGTCCACCGCTATGTAGCGGCCCGTCGGCGAGACGAAGATGTTCCCCGGGTGCATGTCCGCGTGGAAGAAGTTGTGGCGGAAGACCTGCGTGAAGAAGATCTCCACGCCGCGCTCGGCCAGCCCGCGCATGTCGATGCCCGCCGCACGCAGCGCCGCCACGTCGCTCACGGGGATGCCGTGGATGCGCTCCATGACCATCACGGTACGGCGGCTGAGCGGCCAGTCGATCTCCGGCACGTAGAGCAGTTCGGAGTCCTGGAAGTTGCGCCGCAGCTGCGAGGCGTTCGCCGCCTCGCGCAGCAGGTCCAACTCGTCGTAGAGGGTCTTCTCGAACTCCGCCACGACCTCGCGCACGCGCAGGCGTCGACCCTCGCGCCAGTAGCGCTCGGTGAGCCCGGCCAAGTAGTGGAGCAGTGCCACGTCGCGGCGGATCTTCGACTCGATCGACGGGCGCAAGACCTTGACCACCACCTCGCGCTCGTCCTTGAGCCGCGCGGTGTGCACCTGCGCGATGGAGGCGGAGGCGAGCGGGATCTCGTCGAAGCGATGGAAGATCCGCTCCAGCGGTTCCCCATAGGCGCGGCGGATGATGGCGCGCGCCTGGACGCCGGGGAACGGTGCGACGCGATCCTGCAGTCGGGCCAGTTCGCCGGCCACGTCGGCGGGCAGCAGGTCGCGTCGGGTCGAGAGCGCCTGGCCGAACTTGACGAAAATCGGGCCCAGGTCTTCCAGGGCGCGGCGGATGCGCACCCCGCGCGGCGTGTTGCGGTTGCGCAGCCAGTAGCCCGGGGAGAGATACATCAGGAACCGCACGGGGCGGAACAGGTGGGTGGTGAGCACCACCTCCTCCAACCCGTGGCGCAGCAGCACCAAGTTGATGTGCACGACGCGCAGCGTGAGCGATGGCCGCATCATGTCGATTCCCGCCGTGCATCGGACCCGGGCATGGCGCGCGCCCTACTCCGCCCGGGCCGGGTGCGTCGCCGCCGGGCTCGCGACGCGTGCCTTCGGACGGCGGGCGCGGATCACAGCCGGTAGCCCCGGTGCACCGCCACGATCCCCGCACTCAGATTGAAGTACTCGCATCGCTCGAGTCCGGCCCGTTCCATCATGGCCTTGAGCGTCTCCTGGTCCGGGTGTACGCGGATCGACTCCGCCAGGTAGCGGTAGCTCGCCGAATCCCCTGCGATCAGCCGGCCCATCAGCGGGAGCACCCGGAACGAATAGAGATCGTAGAACGGGCGCACCGCGGCCATGGTGGGGCGCGAGAACTCCAGAATCACCACGCGCCCGCCGGGTCGCAGCACGCGGTGCATCTCGCGCAACGCCGCCTCCTTGTCGGTGACGTTGCGCAGGCCGAAGGCGATGGTGACGCAGTCGAAGGTATGTGTGGCGAACGGCAGGTGTTCCGCATCGGCCTGCGTATATTCGACGTTGCCTGCGACGCCCTCGTCGAGCAGCCGTGCACGCCCGCGCTCGAGCATCGCCGGGTTGACGTCGGCCAGCACCACGGCGCCGGCCCGCCGGGCGAGCAGTGCGGTGAGATCGCCGGTTCCGCCGGCCAGGTCGAGGGCGCGTTGGCCGGGTCGCAGGCCCGCCAGCTCCACCGCCCAGCGCTTCCAGAGGCGATGGATGCCGAACGACATGACGTCGTTCATCACGTCGTATCGGTCGGCGACCGACTCGAACACCGCGTGCACGCGGCGTGCCTTCTCGCGCGCACCGACCCGCTCGAAACCGAAGTCGGTGGTGGCGTCCTGGTCGGGATCGTGCGTCATGGCTGGCCGAGGAACGCGCGGCGCCGGTCCCGGCCGAGCGGTCTCATGCGCCCGCCTCGTCGCCCGTTCGCCCGGTACCGATCTCCCGGTGACGATGTCCCGCCTCCTCGAGGTGCCGCAGGTACTCGCGCCAATACTCCTCCCGGTGTATCCCGAGGTCGTAGAGCGTGTCCCAAGCGTAGATGCCGGTATCGTGGCCGTCGTCGAAGTGCAGGCAGACGGCGTAGCTGCCGACCGGCTCGATCCGGGTGATGTTGACGTCCTCCTTGCCGACCTGCAGCGTACCGGTGCCCGGCCCGTGGCCGCGCACCTCGGCGGACGGCGAGTACACCCGGAGATATTCGCAGGGCAGTTCGAAGCGCGATCCGTCGGTGAAGGCGACCTCCAGAACCCGGGATTTCTGATGCAGATTGAGTTCCGTGGGGTGAGTCTTCGTCTCAGTGCTCATATCCATCCTCGTTCGGCGCCGCCCATCGGCGGGGCGGCCAAGCTCGTGGTTTCCGACCTATGTCACCTGCCCGATGGGACTACAGGATATAGCGGGACAGGTCCTCGTCCTTCGCCAGATCGCCGAGGGCGCGATCCACGTAGGCCGCATCGATGACGACCGTCTCCCCGGATCGGTCCGCCGCCTCCGCGGACAGGTCCTCGAGCAGGCGTTCGATGACCGTGTGCAGGCGGCGCGCGCCGATATTCTCGGTCCGCTCGTTGACCTGACAGGCCACTTCCGCGATGCGCGCCACGCCGTCCGGCATGAACTTCAGCGTCACCCCCTCGGCGGCCATGAGCGCCGCGTACTGCTCGGTGAGCGAGGCGTCGGGCTCGGTGAGGATGCGCGTGAACTCCTCGACCCCGAGTGCGTCGAGTTCCACGCGGATCGGCAGCCGCCCCTGCAACTCCGGGATCAGATCGGACGGCCTGGACAAGTGGAAGGCGCCCGAGGCGATGAACAGGACATGATCGGTGCGCACCATGCCGTACTTGGTGTTGACCGTGCAGCCCTCCACCAGCGGCAGCAGGTCGCGCTGTACGCCCTCCCGGGAGACGTCGGGCCCGCTGTACTCCCCCCGCTTGGTGACCTTGTCCAACTCGTCCAGAAACACGATGCCGTTTTGCTCGACGTCGTGCACGGCGCGCAGCTTGATCTCGTCCTCGTTGACCAGCTTGGCGGCCTCTTCGTCGCGGATCAGCTTGAGTGCGTCCCTGACCTTCAGGGTGCGGCTGCGGGTACGCCCGCCGGCGAGGTTCTGGAACAGACCCTGCAGTTGGCTGCTCATCTCCTCCATGCCGGGCGGCGTCATGATCTCCACCCCCATCGGGGCGACCGCGGTCTCGATCTCGATCTCGCGCTCGTCGAGTTCGCCGGTGCGCAGCATTCGGCGGAACTTCTCCCGTGTGGGCGAATCGGCCTCCAGGGGTTCGGCGTTGAATCCGGCGCCGCGCGGGCGCGGGAGGAGCGCGTCCAGCACGCGTTCCTCGGCGGCGGCCTCCGCGCGGTGGTGCACCTTCTGCATCTCCTGTTCGCGGATCATCTTGACCGCGGCGTCGATCAGGTCGCGGACGATGGACTCCACGTCGCGCCCGACGTAGCCCACCTCGGTGAACTTGGTGGCCTCGACCTTGATGAACGGGGCGTTTGCGAGGCGCGCCAGGCGGCGCGCGATCTCGGTCTTGCCGACGCCCGTGGGCCCGATCATCAGGATGTTTTTCGGCGTGATCTCGGTGCGCAGCGGCTCGGGCACCTGCCGACGGCGCCAGCGGTTGCGCAACGCAACGGCCACCGCGCGCTTGGCGGCGGCCTGGCCGATGATGTGCTTGTCCAACTCCTGGACGATCTCTCTGGGAGTCATCTCGGACATGGGGATTCCGACGCGGGCGTCGCCTCCGGGTTACAGCTCCTCGATGGTGAGGTTGCGGTTGGTGTAGATGCAGATGCCGGCGGCGATCTCCAGGCCCTTCTCCACGATCGCACGCGCCTCCAGATCCGTGTTCTCCAGCAGTGCCTGCGCCGCGGCCTGGGCGTACGGGCCGCCCGAGCCGATGGCCATCAGAAAGTGTTCGGGTTCGACCACGTCGCCGGTGCCGGAGATGATCAGCGACGCGGATTCGTCGGCGACGGCGAGCAGCGCCTCGAGCCGGCGCAGCGCCCGGTCGGTGCGCCAGTCCTTGGCCAGTTCCACCGCGGCGCGCGTCAGGTGGCCGGAGTGCTGCTCCAGTTTCCCTTCGAAGCGCTCGAACAGCGTAAACGCATCCGCCGTGCCGCCGGCGAAGCCGGCGAGCACCCGGTCGTGATACAGGCGCCGGACCTTGCGCGCGTTGCCTTTGAGGACCACGTTGCCCATGGAGACCTGGCCGTCGCCGCCGAGGGCGACCCGGCCGTTGCGGCGCACCGAGAGAATTGTGGTACCGCGGAATGGTTCCATCGAGCGGGGTCCCTGCCGGAGTCTGTCCCCCGGAGTCTGCAATCGGGACTCGCTATTCTACACGATCCGGGCGCACGAGACGGGGTGGTTCAACGGCGCTTGCGAGCGCGCGGGTGGGCGGCGTCGTAGACCCGCGCCAAGTGCTGGAAGTCCACGTGCGTGTAGATCTGCGTGGTGCGGATATCGGCGTGTCCCAGCAGTTCCTGCACGGCCCGCAGATCACCGCTCGATTCGAGCAGGTGGCTGGCGAAGGAGTGGCGCAGCCGGTGGGGGTGGACGCGGGCGTCGAGCCCCGCGCGCCGCGCCCAGACCAGCAGGCGTTGCTGCACGGCGCGCGCCCCGAGTCGGCGTCCCGCGCGCCCGAGGAACAGGGCGTCGTCCGCGATCGGGTGCGCGATCCGTCCGCGCACCTCCAGCCAGGCGCGCAGCGCCGCGCGGGCCTGGCGCCCGACCGGGACGATGCGCGTCTTGGCGCCCTTGCCGGTGACCCGGACCGTGGCGTCGTCCAGATCGAGGTCGCCGCACTCCAGGGCGACGAGTTCCGCCAGGCGCAGCCCCGAGGAGTAGAGCAGTTCCATCAGCGCGCGATCACGGATCGCCAGCGGATCGTTCGGTGGGATCTCCAGCAGTCGCGCGAGCTGGTCGGCGTCCAGCGTCTGCGGCAGCCGGCGCGGGGTCTTCGGTGCCGGTACGGCGATCGCGGGGTTGGACTCGACCGCTCCCTCGCGCAGCAGGTAGCGGTAGAACGAGCGTACCGACGAGAGGATCCGCTGCACGCTGCGCCCCGAGAGTCCGCGGCGGTGGCGCTCGGCGGCGAAGGCGCGCACGTCGGCGCTGCTCAGGTGCGACCAGTCGCGGATCCGGTTGCGCCTGCAGTACTCGCACAGCGCGGCGAGATCGCGCCGGTAGGCGTTGCGGGTGTGGGGCGAGTAGCGGCGCTCGCTCGCCAAGTGTTCCAGGAAGCGCCGGAGTGCGGCGTCGGCCTCCACGGGCTCAGCTCAGGTGGGGGCGCAGGGTATGGCTGACCAGCTCGCCCATGTGGCGCAGGAACACCGTGCCCATCGCCGGATGGAAGCGATGCGGGTCGCGGCTGCCGATCGCGAGCACGCCGAGGTTGCGGGTCGCGACCAGGGGGATCAGGGCGCCGGAGGTGATGGCGCCGGCGTCGTCTCCGAACAGGAACTGGAGTTGCCGGCTCTTGAGGCGCCCGCACACCGGGCGCTTGGCGGTCAGGATCTTCTCGAAGTGCGCGAGACCGGCATCGGCGGCGTCGAGGAACCGCACATGCGCCGGCGCCGTCGTCGTCGTCGGGGCGTCGATCAGGCACAGAGCCACTGCGTCGGCGCGAAAGTCCTTGCGCAGCACCTGGTCGAGGGTCTCCAGCAGATCCTGCAGGTCGCTCGCGTCGGCGAGCGCCACGCCGAGTTGCTGCATGCGACCCGTGAGTTCCTCGTTGTCGCGGGCCGCCTGAACCATGTCCATCAGCTTGCGTCGCAACTGCTGATTCTGCTGGCGCAGGGCGCTGACCTGGCGTTCGATCAACGAGACCGCCCCTCCGGCGGGGTGCGGTACGCGCAGGGTGGCCAGCAGCGGGACATGCTGCTCGAAGAAATCGGGGTGCCCGCGCAGGTACTCGGCGACCGCCGCCTCGGTGAGCGGTTCCTCGTCGACACCCGCTTGGCGCTGGGGACTCATGGCTCGACCTGCCCCTCGAATACCGAGACCGCCGGACCCGTCATCCATACCGGCGCGCCTTCGCCGCTCCAGAGTACCACAAGTTCCCCTCCCGGCAGGTGCACGGTGACACGCTCGCCGAGCAGGCCGCGCAGGCGCCCGGCGACCACCGCGGCGCAGGTCCCGCTGCCGCAGGCCGGCGTTTCCCCCGCGCCGCGTTCGTAGACTCTCAGGCGGGCGTATGCCGGTCCCACGACCTGCAGAAAACCCACGTTCGTGCGCCGCGGAAACCGCGGGTGCGTCTCGATGACCGGTCCGAGTTCCGCGACCGGGGCCCGCTCGATGTCGTCCACGATCAGCACCGCGTGCGGGTTGCCCATGGACACGGCGCTGATCGCCACCTCCCGCCCGCCCGCCGCCAGCGGGTAGGTCACCGCCCGTGCATCGGCGGTAAACGGGATCTCGGAGGGTTCCAGGCGCGGGACGCCCATGTCCACCGTGACCGCGCCGTCGTCCTCGATGCGTGCGCGTACCCGGCCGGCGTCGCTCTCCAGGACCAGCCCGGATCGATCGGCGAGTCCGCGCTGCGCGAGGTAACGGACGATGCACCGCACGCCGTTGCCGCATTGCTCGGCGCGGCTGCCGTCGGCATTGTAGATCGCGTAGCGGAAATCCGCCGCCGCATCGATGGGTGCGCCGATCACCAGGAGCTGATCGCAACCCACGCCGAGGCGCCGGTCGGCGACGCGGCGTACTTGCGCGGCGCTCAATTCGAGCGGCGCCGCGAGAGTGTCCACCACCACGAAGTCGTTGCCGAGTCCCTGCATCTTGGTGAAGCGCATGCGGGAAGCTTACCGCATGCGCCGGGCGTCGGACCACGGGTGTTTCCGTCCGCAGGAGAGCGCCCGGGCCTGCGGGTTGCTTTCGGGAATCCGTTTCATCGGGAGTGCGGCGTTCGACACCGGTCAGTGGCCCGGCATCTCCACTTCCGGGATCTCCGGACGCCGGACCTGCGGTATTGCCACTTCGGGTCGTTCGACCCGGGGGCGTTCGATCTCCGGGCGCTCGACTCGGGGCCGCTCGATTTCCGGACGCTCGATCCGGGGCCGCTCGATCTCCGGGTGTTCGATCCGAGGTCGCTCGATCCCGTGTGCCTCATGGTCCCCGAACCCCCTTTCACCGTCGCCCGCGCGCGGCAACTCCGGCACGTGCGGGGGCTCCATGCGCTCGATCTCCAACGAACCGTCCGGCCCGATCCGGCCGGTGAACACCAACGCCCGGTCGGTCCGGATCCCGGTTGGCGCGGCGCCTTCCCGGCCGCCGGTCATGCGCAGCACGATCCCGTTGCTGTGCAGCCCGCCGGCGGCGCGCGACACCGCGTAGCCTTCCATCTCGACATAGCGGCCCGGGCCGCCCAGCGCCGGTCGCGCCGGCGCGACCCGGCTTGCGAGGATCACGCCGTCCCGATAGCGACCCACTACGCGGATTCGCGTGCCGGGGGCGGGCCCGTGCCCGGCGGGGCCTTCGAGACGGACCGCCTGGGCGCCGATGCGCAACACGCCGTTCGGCCCGACGCTCGCGACCCGCCCCTCGATTACCGCCGGGACCCCTGCGGGGACGGAGCCGGCGGGGTAGCGCAACGCCACCCGCGTGGCGATCCACTCGCCGCGCGCGCTCGCCAGTGCGCTCACCGCCACCCAGTCACCGGCGTGCAGCGCGACGGCGCGTCCGTTACCGCCCACGACGGGCACACCGGCCGGGATGCGCACCGCCTGACCCAGCACCGTCAGGTGCGTACCCCCCGCCGACACCGTATCGACCCGTCCCACCAGCGGGTGGCGCACCTGCACCACATCCGCCCATCCGGTGGTACGCGCCGGGTCCGCCGTGCCGCGTACCACCACCATATCGCCCACGTGCAGCGCCCCGCGACCCGCGGCCCGGCCGTCGACCGTGATCCGCGTGTCGGCGCGCAGAAAATACTCCCGGGCGTTGACGAAGATGCTGCCGAAGCCCTGGATGGGCCCGAAGCCGGTGATGCCGGTGCCGCCGATCCCGCCGCCGTCGGTCGCGCCCATGGAGACGGACCCCGCCGCCAGCATGAGCAGAAGTCCGAGCAGCAGAGTGCGCAGCGGGGTAGAGGCCCGCGCACGCCGCGCCCACAGCGGGCATCGTTCACGTATTTTCGGTCGATGGTGCACCACCGGTGTCCTCCTCGTAGTAGTACAGACCCAGGCGCATGCGCCGACGCGGCGTCGCCCGGGCCTCGGTCCCCACCGTGCCGGCGTCCAGCAGTCGCCGGTTCGCCTCGCGCAGCAGTGGTTCGGCCAGACGCATCAGCTCCGGGCGCAGGCGGTCCAGATCGGCTGCGGGGATCGCCTCATGATACAGGGCCCGCTCCAGGTACGGCTCTTGCGGGTGGGACAGGTTGTGCAGAGCGCTGCGCAGATGATCTCCCACGTTGGCCGCCAGAAACTCGAGCTTCTCTTCGGGCAGCGGGGAGACATAGGCCGTGCGCAGGAGGCGCGCGCCCTCGGGCGTCTCCGCGGCCACGCCGACCCGCACCAATTCGTCCAGCACCGAGCGGGGCCGTACGTCCGCCTTCACCCGCCGCACCAGCGCCTCGAAACCCGGCCCGTCGCCGGCGTCGTGCAGCGCGAGGACCCGTGGTCCGCCGTGCGCATCCAGATATTCGGGCGCCGAGATCCAGGTCGCCACGACGCGCGCCGCGAGATTCGCGTCGCGCCGGGGCGACGGGGGTGTCGCGGCCCCTTCCCACTCCTTGCGCAACCGTTTGACCTCGCGCCGGTGGATCCCGGTGCGCAGGCTCAGGCGGCTGTCGGTCGCCCGCCCCGGCCCGCGGTCGAGCGCCGCCGCCTCCGCCACGTACAAGCCTTTGAGAAGATCGCATAGCGCCGGATAGCCCCAGCCGTGCCCGACCAAGTAGCGCACGAGGGGGCGCAGCAGTTCCACCAATGCGGTTTGTAGAGCGGTATTCGCCATGGATCTCCACCGTCCGGAAATCGTGAACCAAGTCACAATTACCGAGATCGGAATTTGACAGTGGGAAAAGATCCCACTAACATGGCCACTGTAGTGCAAAACTCGCTTTAATGCAAAGGGTGTTCTTTGTCTTGTGCGTGGGAAAGACTCCCACTAGGTGAGGCTCTCAGGGGTCGCCCGAAGTACGACCGGTGTGCTGAGGGCAGGCGATTCGGGCGAAGTTCAAGAGGAGAAAGCAATGCGTCATTCGTATCTGGTCACGGCGACGGCGGTGGCGGCGCTGCTCGCGGGCGGGGCCGCCTGGGCGGCCCGGCCAAGCGCCACGGTCGGCGTGCAGCCGTCTTATTTCGAAGGGAGTTTTGGCACCACGGACAACATCCAGATCTGGTACGTGCCGACCTACATTAAATACCGCGACGGCAACGCCGAACTCAAGCTCACGGTCCCGTACATCGCGGTGAAGAGCAGCGGCGCACTGGTTTCCGGCGGTACCGTGGTGGGCAAGACCGGCGGCGGCCCGTCCCAGACCCGCAGCGGCCTGGGCGATCTGTGGCTGGAGGGCAAGTACACCCTGCGGGGGAACGGGCGCATGCCCGATCTCACTCCCTATGCCAAGGTCAAGTTCGCGACCGCTTCCCGGAGCAAGGGCCTCGGCACCGGAGAGAACGACTACGAGTTCGGCATGGGCGCCGGCACCACCATCGGCACGAGCCTGTTTCCCTTCGCCCGTGTGGGTTACCGCATAGTCGGATCCCCACCCAACCTTACTCTGCGCAACGTGATCACCTACGAGGCCGGCGGCAGTCTGCGCGTGGCCCGGGGCCAGTTCTTTACCGTGATGTACTCCGGCTATCAGTCGGAGCAAGCGGGGTTCTCGGCGACCTCGGATGCGATCGTCGCCTGGAACTACGACCTGCGGCCCGGAACGGGGTTCCAGGTCTTCGGTGACCTGGGGCTGAGCAACGGCAGTCCGGACTACGGTGTCGGCCTCGGGGCACAAATTCGATTCTGATTCATTCCCTGTGAAGGAGGTTTCTGCCATGAACCGCAAGCACATCCGTCGTCTTCTCATTCCGGGCTTCTCGGCGCTCGCCCTGGTCGCGCTGCCCGTGCTGGCCGCAACCCCGGCCACCCCTGCAACCCCGGCTACGGCGGCCATTCCCGCCACCCCCGGGAACTCGAACGCGCAAGGCAACCTGCACCGGAGCGCGCAAGGCAACCTGCACCGGCAGGAAGGATTGAACATGGACCATGCGGGCGGTCCGAACGTCGACCGACCCGAGGGCCCCAACGGTGAAACCCCGGAGATGAGCAAGCCGGAGATGGGTAAGCCGGAGATCGACCACCCCGAGGTCAACCGGCC
>CAZAQG010000043.1:6900-21334 GCA_964487445.1 uncultured Chromatiales bacterium | reverse complement strand
CTCACGTTGGAATCACACCCCCCGTTCAGGCTCATGTGTCATTGGAAGAGGCTGCGGGTTCCATCGCCGGCGGGTCATCGTGTATGATGTATTTCCCTGCGGCATACGCCGCAGGGGCGGGTTCGGGCGGTGGGGGGCTGCCGTTCCTGCTGTGCCGCGCCGCCCACGGGGCCGATTGCCGCATTCCGCCTTCGCCCGGGAGAACGCGACGTCTCATGATCAATGCCGATAACGGTACGATCCTGGTCGCCATCGACGGCTCCACCAACTCGCTCATGGCCGCGGGGGTCGGGGCGCGTCTGGCGCGCCTGTTGAACGCACACTTGGGGCTGATCTACGTCCTCGACGTGCCGGCGCTGAGTTTCTGGGCCGGGGTCGAGACGCGCATGAAGGAGGACATCCGCCGCCAAGCGGAGGCCACCCTGACCGAGATCTCCGGGAAGATCGGCCGGATCTGCGAGGTCGTTCCGGAGTTCTACATCGTCGAAGGCCTGCCCGAGGAGGAAATCCTCAGGGTGGTCAAGGAAGACCCGCAGGTCCAGATGGTGGTGGCGGGGCGACGCGGCGTGGCGAGCGAGAAGAAATCGCAGTTGCGGCTACGCCGCGTGAGCGGACACTTGGGTGCGAAACTCTCGGAACTGTTGCCGGTGCCGGTCCTGCTGGTCCCGCCGGATGTTCCGGAATCCCATATCTGCAGCGCCATGGCGGAGTTCCGGAGCGCTCCGCCGGGCGGTCGTGATAACCGGTAAATCCGGATAGATTCGGCGCGGTCCGTGCGGTCGCGCCCCATTCGTGAGTCTGGGGAACGTGTTCGCATGGAGATTTTCCTGCCCATCGCCCACATGGACGTGAACCTGTGGATGATTCTGCTGTTCGGCGGTGTGGTGGGGCTGTTGTCCGGGCTCGTCGGCGTCGGCGGCGGGTTCCTGATCACGCCCCTACTGATCTTTATCGGGGTCCCTCCCATCGTCTCGGTGGGCACCGGCGCCGCGCAAATCGTCGGCACCTCGGCGGCCGGCAGCTATGCGCACTGGCGGCTCGGCAACATCGACTTCGGAATGGCGATCTTTCTGCTGCTCGGAAGCTGGACCGGTGGAATCGTCGGTGTGTACATCGCGCGGACTCTGCAACAGGGGGGGGATTTCGGCAACATCGTCACCTTCCTGTACGTCGGGCTGCTGGGGGTCGTCGGTAGTTCGATGCTGGTCGAGTCGATTCATGCCGTGCGCGGGTCCGCCGCGGGTGCGGCGGGCGCCAAGGATACCAAGGGCTCCAAGGACGGCGGGGGACTCGGCCCGAAATTCGCTGCGCTCGCCGCGCGTCTGCCGATGCAGCACGAGTTCCCGATATCGGGTCTGCGCACCTCGCTGCTGGTGCCGATCACCCTGGGGGCGGCCGTGGGCGTGCTGACTTCGCTGATGGGGGTCGGCGGCGGGTTCATCATGGTCCCGGTGATGATCTACCTGCTGAAGATGCCCACCAAGGTGGTCGTGGGCACGTCGCTCTTCCAACTGCTGTTCACCACCGCCGTGGTGAGTGCAATGCAGGCGGGGGTCAACCACGCGGTGGACCCGTTCCTCGCACTCCTGCTGATCGTCGGCTCCGCGATCGGTACCCAATGGGGGACGCGCCTGAGCGTGCGCCTGCCGGCCGAGCGCCTGCGCTTGGTGCTGGCGCTGGTCGTGGTGGTGGTGGCCCTGAAGATGTTGGCCGACATCCTGGTCACGCCGCAGGACATCTACGACCTTTCCGTGCTGCGCGGATGAAGATCGTCGCACTCACGATGCTGCTCCTGGCGACGGCGTTCGGGTCCGCGCACGCCGCGGAACGGGGTATCGTCACGCAGGTCGGCACCGACCACGTCAATGTCACCACACGATTCACCGGTCAGAAGATCCTGATCTTCGGGGCGCTTTCCCGCCGTGGGCAGATCCTCATCAAGGTCCGTTCGCCCGCCCAGCCGGTGGCCCTGTCGCGCAAGGCGCAATACGGCCCGTTCTGGCTCAACAGCGACAAGATGGTCATTCCCACGGCGCCCGGGCTGATCTATCTGCTGGCCTCGGCGCCGGTCGGAAAGCTGCTCGACGAGGCGCAGCGCAGGCACTACGGGCTGACGTTGCACCACGCCGTGGCGCACCTGAGTGCGCCCCATGTGCCGGCCGGCATGAAGGACTGGCGCGCGGCCCTGATCCGGGCCAAACGGCGCGACGGCTACTACCGCGAGGACGGCAGCGCCGTGAGCCTGGTGCACGATCGGCTGTTCTACGCCAGCGTGGAGTTGCCGGCCAAGATTCCGCTCGGGCGCTACAATCTGGAAATCTACCTGATCCGCAACGGGCGGATCGTCTCCCGCCAACTGCGTACCGTGGACGTACGCGAGGTCCGGTTGGAGCGATGGGCGTCGGACGTGGCGCGCGACTACCCCTGGCTGTTCGGAGTCGCGTTCACGATCCTCGCCATGTCGCTCGGCTTGGTGCTCGGCATCGCCCTGCGCCGCGACGGCGAGACCTGAACGACTTCCCCTCTCCCGGAGGGTGAGGGAACGCATGACTCGAGGATGGCACATCCTTCGGGCACGACGTTTCCCCTCCGCGGCAAGGGGTCAGAGGGGTTCAAGGGGTCAGAGTACTTGAAACCCCAACTACGCTGACTTCTTGAGCCATCGCTGGAGATTTCAAGTACTCTGACCCCTTGAACCCCCGCTCGCCGCGTTCCCTCGAAGTCCACCCCTGCGGGCGATCGCCGCCGGTGTGGGGGCGATCAACCCGCGGGAGGGCGGCTGCGGGACCGGGGATTGCCGGTACCATCGCCGTCGAGGATCTTGTCGCGCTGGATCATCGCGTAGGCGGAATGATTGTGGATAGACTCGAAGTTCTCCGATTCCACGACGTAGGCCTCGATGCGTCCATCCTCGTTCAGGCGCACGGCCACGTCGCGCACCATATCCTCGACGAACTTCGGGCTGTCGTAAGCGCGCTCGGTGACGTATTTCTCGTCGGGTCGTTTGAGCAGGCCGTAGAGTTCGCAGGAGGCCTCTTTCTCCACCAGATCGATCAATTCCTCGATCCAGATGAAGCCGCAGGTGCGCGCCATGATGGTTACATGGGATCGCTGATTGTGAGCGCCGTAGTCGGAGATCTCCTTGGAGCAGGGGCACAGGCTCGTCACCGGTACGACCACGCGGATGTGGGTGCGCACGGCCCCGTCGCGAATCTCGCCGATGAGGCTCACGTCGTAGTCCATCAGGCTCCGCACCTTGGTCACCGGTGCCGTCTTGGTGACGAAGTATGGGAACCGCATCTCGATATGCCCGGAACCCACCTCGAGGACGTCGGTCATCTCCCGCAGCATGTCTTTGAAAGATTGAACGCTGATCTCGCGCTCGTGGCGGTTGAGGATCTCGACGAACCGCGACATGTGCGTGCCCTTAAAGTCGTGGGGCAGGTTCACGTACATATTGAAGGTGGCGATGGTGTGCTGCTCGCCCTCCGAGCGGTCCTTGACGCGCACGGGGTGGCGGATCTCCTTGATCCCGACCTTGTTGATGGCGATCCGTCGCGTGTCGGCACTGCTCTGCACGTCGGCGATGCTCGCGGGGTCACCCGGGGCCGGATTGGTCGCTTTCATCGTCTCAGGATTCCTCTGTGTAGCGTACGCACGCGCGATCGGTCTCCCACAGCGTCACCGCTCGGACCCGCACACGCTCGTCGTCGAGCCGCTCGGCCAACCCCCGGTAAAACCAGGCGGCCAGGTTTTCCGCGGTCGGGTTGATCCGGTCGAACGGTTCGATCTCATTCAGGTACCGGTGATCGAGCCGCCCCGCCAGTTCCCGGGCGGCACCCTTGATGACCTTGAAGTCGACCCCCATGCCGATTTCATCCAGCGCTCGCGCCTCCACTTCCACCTCCACCTTCCAATTATGCCCATGCATGCGGGCGCAGACCCCCGCGTACCCCGGCAGCGTATGGGCGGAGGAGAAGTCCGTCAGGATCCGCAGGGTGTAGTGTGCCGCCATAGAGAAGTTGACAAAAACGCTAGGATATTAGTCGACTTTGCGCGATTTGGCAACGTGCGCCCTCACCGTCCAGGTATTCCTGAATCGATCGACGGATACCCTCCGCATCCAGCCTGCATTCCTTCAACTGCTGTTCGTGGGTGGCGTGGTCCAGAAACCGGTCCGGGAGTCCCAGGTGCAGTATCGGGATACTGACGCCATGGGCGGCGAGACATTCGCTTACCGCCGATCCGGCACCGCCGGTCGTCGTGTGCTCCTCGGCGGTGACCAGCACATCGTGGCGCTCGGCGAGGTCCAGCACCAAGTCCGCGTCCAGCGGCTTGACGAAGCGCATATTGACCACAGTGGCGTTCAGCGCCTCACCGGCCTCCAGACAGGGAGCCAGCGGGCTGCCGAACGCCAGCAGGGCGATACGCCGGCCCTCGCGGCGGGTCTCGCCTTTCCCCAGAGGTAGCGGGGCAAGGTCGGTTTCGATCGCCGTGCCGGGCCCGCGCCCGCGCGGATAGCGCACCGCAGCGGGGCCGTCGTGGAGGAAACCGGTGTTGAGCATGTGTCGGCACTCGTTTTCGTCGGCGGGCGCCATCACCACCAAGTTGGGGATACAGCGCAGGTAGGCGAGGTCGAAGCTCCCGGCATGGGTCGCTCCGTCGGCCCCGACCAGCCCGGCGCGGTCGATGGCGAACAGCACCGGGAGGTCCTGGATCGCAACATCGTGGATCAACTGATCGTAGGCGCGTTGCAGGAAGGTGGAATAGATGGCGACCACGGGCTTCAGGCCCTCGCAGGCGAGACCCGCGGCCAGGGTGACCGCGTGCTGCTCCGCGATTCCCACGTCGAAATAGCGGTCCGCAAACCGTTCGGAGAATTCGACCAGCCCCGAACCCTCGCGCATCGCCGGTGTGATGGCCACCAGCGCCGGGTCGCGCTCGGCCATGTCGCACAGCCAGCGCCCGAAGACCTGCGTGTAGGTGGGGCCTGCAGCGGGCGTCTTGAATGCCTCTCCGGTCTTCGGGTCGAAGGCGGTGACGCCGTGATAGGCGAGGGGGTCACGCTCGGCCGGCGCAAAACCCTTCCCCTTGCGCGTGACGACGTGGAGCAGGCGCGGACCTTCGAGTTCGCGCAGGTTGCGCAGCGTCCGGACCAGTCCCGGCAGGTCGTGCCCGTCGATCGGGCCGATGTAGTTGAACCCGAGTTCCTCGAACAGCGTGCCGGGGACCAGCATGCCCTTCACGTGCTCCTCGGCGCGGCGCGCGAACTCCTTCACGGGAGGCACATGCCGCAGGACGCTCTTTCCGCCCTCGCGCATCGTGGAATAGAACTTGCCGGACAGGACCCGGCCCAGATGTTTTTGGAGGCCGCCGACGTTGGGTGAGATGGACATGTCGTTGTCGTTCAGCACCACCAGCAGGTTCGCGTGCAGGTCGCCGGCGTGGTTCAGGGCCTCGAAGGCGAGGCCCGCGGTCATCGCCCCGTCGCCGATCACCGCCACCGCCTTGCGCGCGGCGCCGGTGTGCCGCGCGGCCAGCGCCATTCCCAGCGCGGCGCTGATGGAGGTGCTGGAGTGGCCGACGCCGAAGGTGTCGTAGGGGCTCTCGTTGCGCCTCGGGAAGCCCGAGAGTCCGCCGGACCGGCGCAGTGTGCCCATGGCCTCCCGGCGCCCCGTGAGGATCTTGTGCGGATAGCT
Source organism: uncultured Chromatiales bacterium (assembly GCA_964487445.1). Taxonomy (GTDB): domain Bacteria; phylum Pseudomonadota; class Gammaproteobacteria; order 21-64-14; family 21-64-14; genus BMS3Abin12. The sequence continues at coordinate 15,635 of CAZAQG010000043.1, read as the reverse complement.
CTGGTGGCCGACGTCCCAGACGAGACGGTCGTCGGGGGTATCGAATACGTAGTGCAGGGCGATCGACAGCTCCACGGTCCCGAGTCCCGCCGCCAAGTGGCCGCCGGTGCGCGAGACCGATTCGATCAGAAAGGCGCGCAGTTCGTGGGCCAGCTCTTCGAGCCGGTCCTCGGGCAGTGCGCGCAGGTCGCCCGGCGCGTCGATCGAGGCGAGCAGGGGATATCGGGGATCGTTGGTCATGCGATGCACACCGGTCAATACGGCATTATTAGGCAGGGGGCGCGCGGCGGCAACCGCCGCCGCGCCGCTCAGTGATTGCGCTCCACGGTATAGGAGGCGATCCAGCGCAACGGATCGGCCCGCTCGTCGAGCGACGCCAGGGTGTCCATGGTCTCGGCGAACAGCTCGCGGGCCCGCGCCTTGGCCGGCTCCAGCCCGAGGATCGCCGGGTAGGTCGGTTTCGCGCGCGCCGCGTCCGCCCCCTGGGTCTTGCCGAGCGTCCCGGTCTCGCCCTCCACATCGAGGATGTCGTCACGAATCTGAAACGCAAGCCCGATACACTTGGCGTAGTGGTCCAGCTTGGCGAGCAGCGCCTCGTCCACGGCCGGCGAGCTGTAGGCCCCGAGTAGCACGCCGGCGCGGATCAGCGCCCCGGTCTTGTGGATGTGCATGTCCTCGAGTTCGGCCAGATTCAGGGTGCGGCCCTCGGCGGCGAGGTCGATGGCCTGCCCCCCCGCCATGCCCCGGGAGCCGGAGGCCATGGCCAGGGTCTCGACCATGCGCAGCCGCGCCTCGGCGGATGCACGCAGGGCCGGGTCGTGGGCGAGGGCGTGAAAGGCAAGGGACTGGAGGGCATCGCCGACCAGCAACGCCGTGGCCTCTCCATAGGCGCGGTGACAGGTGGGCTTGCCACGGCGCAGGTCGTCGTTGTCCATGGCCGGGAGGTCATCGTGCACCAGGGAATAGGCGTGGATCAACTCGACGGCGCAGGCCGACGCGTCGAGCGTCGAGGCGGGGGTGTCCAGCGCCGCCCCCGCGGCATACACCAAGGCCGGGCGGATGCGCTTGCCGCCGCCGAGGACCGCATAGCGCATGGCCTCGTGCAGATGAGCGGGGTGGGTGTCCGCGGGGGGTAGCCAGCGCTCCAGGGCCCGTTCGACCCGGGCTTGATGAAAGCGCAGCCACTCCTGGAAGGGGTTGGGCTTATTCTTCACTGGCGAATGGGACTGTCTCGGCGCCGCCCTCTGTCCGGACCAGCCGCTCGACTTTCTGCTCGGCTTCCTTGAGGGTACGCTGGCAGGCGCGGGTCAGCTCGATGCCCCGTTCAAAGCACTTCAAGGATTCCTCCAGGGTCAGATCTCCCTGCTCCATCCGCGACACCAATTCCTCCAGCTCTTTCAGGGCCTGTTCGAAGCCCAGGGGCGGATCGGGTTTTTTGGCCACGGCTTGAAACTCCGGAAAATCGAGTCTACGTTACCCCAGCGTTCCCGGGCGGGTCAAATAGGCCCCGCATTCCCCCCCATGGATGCGGCAAGTCCGCCCGGCGTCGGCTTGTGTTGACTAATCCTTTTTTACGGGTTAGGGTTATGGCGAAATTTAGACATGATCTAGATCAGGGGTGCGGCATATACCGCGTGGCACCTTGTTCTTCATCCGAATCGACGGAGGGTACTTTCCATGGAACTCAAGGGCAGTAAGACGCAGGACAACCTCAAGGCCGCCTTCGCCGGGGAATCCCAGGCCAACCGTCGCTACCTCTACTTCGCCTCCAAGGCGGACGTCGAAGGGTACAACGACGTGGCCGCGGTGTTTCGCTCCACGGCCGAAGGGGAGACCGGGCACGCGTTCGGACACCTGGAATATCTGGAGGCGATCGGCGATCCGGTCACCGACCAACCCATCGGGGGTACGGCGGACAACCTCAAGTCGGCAATCGCCGGCGAGACCTACGAGTACACGGACATGTATCCGGGCATGGGCAAGAGCGCCCGCGACGAGGGCTTCGACGAGATCGCCGATTGGTTCGAGACCCTGGCCAAGGCGGAACGTTCGCATGCCAACCGGTTCCAGAAGTCTCTGGACGCGCTGGAGGACTGAGGCGATCCGTATTGCGGGGGGGGCCGTTCGCCCGGCCCCCTCGTTCTTATCCTGCAAACACCGCGTGCCGCACCCTCGCGGCACCAGAGGAATCCGCACATGTCCACGCCCACGAAGGAAGGGGTTCGGGAAGGCAGCCTGGAGATGCCGCAACGCCATCCGCTCGGGTGGCGCGAGCCGGATTTCTACGATGAGCAGGCGTTGTTCGAGGAAATGGAGCGCCAGCTCGACATCTGCCACGGGTGCCGACGCTGCATCAGCCTGTGCCAGGCGTTCCCGGCGTTGTTCGATCTCATCGACGAGTCCGGGACCCTGGATGTCGAGGGCGTCGACAAGGCCGACTACTGGAAGGTGGTCGACCACTGTTACCTGTGCGACCTGTGTTTCATGACGAAGTGTCCCTACGTGCCGCCGCACGAATGGAACATGGATTTTCCGCACCTGATGCTGCGGGCCAAGGCATTTCGCTTTCGCCGCGACGGGGCCCGGTTCCGTGACCGGCTGCTGACCTCGACCGACGTGGTCGGCCGCCTCGCGGGCATCCCGGTGGTGGCGCAGACCGTGAACGCCGCCAACCGCAACGCGGCGCTCCGGCGGGTTCTCGAACGCACCCTCGACGTGCACGCCGACGCGCCGCTGCCCGAGTACCAGGCCCGGCCGCTGCGCCGACGCCCGGCGGCCCGCCGCGCACCGTTGGGCGTAACACCCGAGCCCGCGGGACCCACGCGCGGGCGCGTGGCGCTCTACGTGACCTGCTACGGCAACTACAACGAACCGGGGCTTGCCGAGGATCTGATCGCGGTGTTCGAGCACAACCGCATCCCGGTGCGGCTGGTCGAGCGCGAGCGTTGCTGCGGTATGCCCAAGCTCGAGTTGGGCGATCTGGAGGCGGTCGAGCGGCTCAAGGAACAGAATATTCCGATGCTTGCGCGCTACGTCGAAGAGGGGTGGGACCTGGTCGCCCCGATGCCCTCGTGCGTGCTGATGTACAAGCAGGAGTTGCCGCTGTTGTTCCCGGACGACCCGCAGGTGCTGCAAGTACGCGACGCGATCTTCGACCCGTTCGAGTATCTGATCCTGCGCCATCGCCACGGCAAGCTCGATACCGGGTTCCGCAATCCGCTCGGCAACATCGTCTACCATGCGGCTTGTCACCTGCGTGTGCAGAACATGGGGCTCAAGACCCGCGATTTGCTCTCCCTGGTGCCCGATACCCGCATCGAGGTGATCGAACGTTGCTCCGGCCACGACGGGACCTATGCGGTGAAGCGCGAGACCCACGAGTTCTCAATGAAGATCGGCCGCCCGGTCGTGGAACGGGTGCGCAAGTCCGCCCCCGACCACTATACGAGCGACTGCGCACTCGCCGGGCACCAGATCGCCCACGGCCTCGGCGAAGGGCGGGGGCCGGAACACCCGCTGCACCTGCTGCGCATGGCCTACGGCATCTGAAAGTCTTCGACGGGCTCCCGGGCGACGCGCGACCCGACTCCATAAAGGCGACTCATGCAGAAGCTTACCCGTGAAGACCTCTATCCGCTCGAGCGCTATTCGGAGCTGCGCCCGGAGTTCCGCGCTCGGGTGATGGCCCACAAGCGCGACCGCAGGCTTCCCCTGGGTCCGAACCTGGTCCTATATTTCGAGGACCGCCTGACCATGCAATACCAGATCCAGGAGATGCTGCACGCCGAGCGCATCTTCGAGGCCGCCGGTATCCAAGGGGAATTGGACGCCTATAACCCCCTGATCCCCGACGGCGGCAATTGGAAGGCGACCCTGATGGCGGAGTTCCCGGACGCCGCCGAACGCCGGCGCGCGCTGGCCCGGCTGGTGGGGGTCGAGGACCGGGTGTGGCTGCGCGTGCAGGGTTTCGACCCGGTCTACGCGATCGCCGACGAGGACCTGGAGCGGGACACCCCGGAGAAGACCTCGGCGGTGCATTTCGTCCGCTTCGAACCGACTCGGGAGATGGCGGCGGCGGCCAAGGCGGGCGCCGCACTCGCCGCGGGCGTCGATCACGAACACTACCGCCGTACCGTCGATCCGCTGCCCGAACCGGTGCGGGCGTCGCTGATGCGCGACCTCGCCTGACGCGCGAGCGCGGACCGCCCTTCATCCGTCGACGGGTGTGCCGTACGAACCCTTGGCCCGGCCCTTGTCTGGGGGTGGCGCTTCGCGGACAATGGCGCGCGTGAAGCCGCGATTGCCCACCGTTCGGTCCACGACCTTTCTGCTGTTGGCCGGTGCGGCGCTGTCGGCGGCGGGCTGCGCACGTCGACACGGGTCGACTCCGTTTCCGAGCGCCGCCCGGCCATGATGGCGCCCCGCCGATGAACAGTACCTACGATGCCTCAGCGATCGAGGTCCTGAGCGGTCTCGATCCGGTGCGCCGCCGCCCCGGGATGTTCACCGATACGGCGCGCCCCAATCACCTCGCTCAGGAGGTGATCGACAACGCCGTCGACGAGGCGATCATCGGTTACGCCCGCAGCATCGACGTCACCCTCTACAAGGACGGCTCGCTGGAGGTGCGCGACGACGGGCGCGGCATGCCGGTCGATCCGCACCCCGTGGAGAAGCTCCCGGGCGTGGAGGTGATCCTCACGCGGCTGCACGCCGGCGGCAAATTCTCGAACAAGAACTACCGTTTCTCCGGCGGGTTGCACGGGGTGGGAGTCTCCGTGGTCAACGCGCTTTCGACGCGGCTCGAGGTGCAGGTGCGGCGCGGCGGCTTGGAATACCACATGGCCTTCGCCAACGGCAAAAAGGCCTCCGACCTGACCGTCATCGGCAAGGTGGGGCGCGGCAATACCGGTACCTCGGTGCGCTTCTGGCCGGACCCGGCGTACTTTGATTCTCTGCGTTTCTCGGTGGCGCGCCTGACACACATCCTGCGCGCGAAGGCGGTGCTGTGCCCCGGGCTGCGCGTGCGTTTCCGCGACGAAGCGCGCGAGGAGCAGATCGAGTGGTGCTACCGGGACGGATTGCGCCAGTATCTGCTCGATGCGTTGGGCGCGGTCGAGCGGATCCCTGAGGAGGCCTTTACCGGCACCCTGGAGGGCAACCGCGAGGCCGCCGAATGGGCGCTGGTGTGGTTGCCGGAGGGCGGCGAGCCGGTGGCCGAGAGCTATGTGAATCTGATCCCCACCGTCCAGGGCGGCACGCACGTCAACGGCCTGCGCGGCGGGCTCACGGAGGCCGTGCGCGAGTTCTGCGAGTTTCGCAACCTGCTGCCGCGCGGCGTTCGCGTGGCGCCCGAAGACGTCTGGGAACGCGTGAGCTACATCCTGTCCGTGAAGATGCAGGACCCGCAGTTCACGGGGCAGACCAAGGAGCGCCTCGCCTCCCGCGAGTGCGCCGCGTTCGTCTCCGGCGTGGTCAAGGACGCCTTCGGCCTGTGGCTCAACCAGCACACCGAGGCGGGCGAGCGCATCGCGCAACGGGTCATTCAGAGTGCCCAGGCGCGCCTGCGCGCCGGCAAGAAGGTGGCGCGCAAGCGGGTGACGAGCGGGCCGGCGCTGCCCGGCAAGCTCGCCGACTGTACTGCGCAGGATCCCGGACGCACCGAGCTGTTCCTGGTCGAGGGCGATTCGGCCGGCGGTTCCGCCAAGCAGGCCCGCGACCGCGAGTTCCAGGCGGTGATGCCGCTGCGCGGCAAGATCCTCAACACCTGGGAGGTCACCGCCGACCAGGCGCTCGCCTCGAACGAGGTCAACGACATCGCCCAGGCCCTCGGCGTGGAGCCGGGCATCGGCGACCTGGAGGGGCTGCGCTACGGGAAGGTCTGCATCCTGGCCGACGCCGACTCCGACGGCAAGCACATCGCCACGTTGCTCTGCGCGCTGTTCGTGCGCCACTTCCGCAACCTCGTGCGGGCCGGCCACGTGTTCGTGGCGATGCCCCCGCTCTACCGGATCGACGCGGGCAAGGCGGTCTTCTATGCCCTGGACGAGGCCGAGCGCCAGGGGGTGCTCGACCGGATCGCCGCCGAACGGATCAGGGGCAAGGTGACCGTCACCCGTTTCAAGGGGCTCGGAGAGATGAACCCCATGCAGCTTCGCGAGACCACCATCGCACCGGAAACCCGGCGCCTGGTGCAACTCGCGCTGGACGCCGCGGACGACACCGACCTGCTTCTGGATATGCTGTTGGCCAAGCGCCGCGCCGCCGATCGCAGGGCGTGGCTGGAGGACAAGGGCAACCTGGCGGATACGCAATGAGTCCGCCGACGCCGGTATGGGGTGCGACGGTGACGGCTGTGATGGATCCCGATTCCACGACGTCGGTCCGCAAATCCGGGTAACGGGCGGTTCAGCGAGGAGATCACGCGATATGTCGACCACGCAACCACCGCACACCCCCGAGGGGGTGGAGCGGATTCCGCTCAAGGTCTTCACCGAACAGGCGTACCTCGACTACTCGATGTACGTGATCCTGGACCGCGCCCTGCCGCACGTGGGCGACGGCCTCAAGCCGGTGCAACGGCGCATCGTCTACGCCATGTCGGAATTGGGCCTCGACGCCGGCGCCAAGCACAAGAAGTCCGCGCGCACCGTCGGCGACGTCATCGGCAAGTTCCATCCACATGGCGACAGCGCCTGCTACGAGGCGATGGTGCTCATGGCGCAACCGTTCGCCTACCGTTATCCGCTGGTGGACGGGCAGGGCAACTGGGGGGCCCCGGACGATCCGAAGTCGTTTGCGGCCATGCGCTACACCGAGGCGCGGCTCGCACCGTTCGCCGAGCTGCTGTTGCGCGAACTCGGCCAGGGTACGGTGGATTGGGCGCCGAACTTCGACGGTACGCTGGAGGAACCGCTGACGCTGCCCGCGCGCCTGCCGAACGTGCTGCTCAACGGGGTCACCGGGATCGCGGTGGGCATGGCGACCGACATCCCGCCGCACAACCTGCGCGAGGTGGCGAGCGCCTGCGTGCGCCTGCTCGATGATCCCGGGACGGGGGTGGACCAACTCTGCGAGCATATCCTCGGCCCGGATTTTCCGACCGAGGCGGAGATCATCACCGGCACCGACGAGATCCGGGCCCTGTACCGTTCGGGCGTGGGCAGCGTGCGCGCCCGCGCGCGCTACGAGCGGGATAACGGCGATATCGTCATCACGGCGCTGCCGTTCCAGGTCTCGGGCAGCCGCGTGCTGGAGCAGATCGCGGCCCAGATGCGGGCGCGCAAACTGCCGATGGTCGAGGACCTGCGCGACGAGTCCGACCACGAGAACCCGACGCGGCTGGTGATCGTGCCGCGTTCCAACCGCGTCGACGCCGAGGCCCTGATGGCACACCTGTTCGCCACTACGGACCTCGAACGCAGCTACCGCGTGCAGTGCAACGTCATCGGCCTCGACGGCCGCCCGCACATCCGCGACCTGCGCACGCTGCTCGCCGAATGGCTCGATTTCCGCACCGCCACCGTGCGCCGGCGCCTGGAGTACCGGCTGGAGAAGGTCCGCCGACGACTGCATATCCTCGAAGGCCTGTTGGTCGCGTTCCTGAATCTCGACGAGGTGATCGCGATCATCCGCCGCGAGGACCGGCCGAAGCCGGTGCTGAGGGAACGCTTCGGACTCTCCGATGCGCAGGCCGAGGCGATCCTGGAGTTGAAGCTGCGTCACCTGGCGCGGCTCGAGGAGCGGCGCATCCGCGGCGAGCAGCAGTCGCTGGCCGCCGAGCGGGACGGGCTGGAGAAGACGCTGGCCTCGGGGCGCCGGCTGAAGGCGCTCATCCGCAAGGAGATCCTGGAGGACGCCGATCGCTACGGGGACGCGCGCCGCGCGCCGATCGTCGCCCGGCCCGCGGCGCGGGCCTTCGATGAGACTGCGTTGATTCCCAGCGAGCCGGTGACGGTGGTGCTCTCCGAGCGCGGCTGGGTTCGCGCGGCCAAGGGGCACGACATCGATCCCGCGACCTTGAGCTACAAAGCCGGCGATGCCTTTTGCAGCGCCGCGCGCGGGCGCAGCAACCAGCTCGCGGTGTTCCTCGGTTCGACGGGTCGCAGTTTCGCACTCCCCGCCCACGCCCTGCCCTCGGCGCGCGGCCAGGGCGAGCCGCTGAGCGGGCGGTTGAATCCGCCCGACGGGAGCACCTTCGCGGGCGTGGTCCTCGGCGAGCCCGACGAGTACTGCCTGCTCGCGACCGATGCCGGCTACGGCTTCATCGCGCGTATCGCCGACCTGCTCACTCGCAACCGCTCCGGCAAGGTGGTGCTCTCGGTCCCGAAGGGTGCGCACGTGCTCGCGCCCCGGGCGCCGGCGGACCCGGACGCATCCCTGATCGCGGCGGTCTCCAGCGCCGGACACCTGCTCGTGTTCCCCGCCGCCGACCTCCCGCGCATGAGCAAAGGCAAGGGCAACAAGATCCTCGACATCCCCGCCGCGAAGCGCGCCGCCGGCGAGGAGCGCATGGTCGGTGCGATCGCGGTGCCGCAAGGCGCGAGCCTGGTGCTCGCCTGCGGCCTGCGCCGCCTCACTCTCAAGCCCGCGGACCTGAAACACTACCGCGGGGAGCGCGGGCGGCGCGGGAACAGGTTGCCGCGCGGCTTTCAGCGCGTCGACACCCTCGCCGTCGAATAGGCGGCGCCGGCGGGATTCGTCCGACGGCGATCAAGAGGCCGGCTCCAGGGCCG
>CAZAQG010000043.1:0-6800 GCA_964487445.1 uncultured Chromatiales bacterium | reverse complement strand
AGGCGGCGCCGGCGGGATTCGTCCGACGGCGATCAAGAGGCCGGCTCCAGGGCCGGTGTCGGCGTGGGCGCCGGAGTCGGCACGGGCGGCGTCTTCGGTGCCTGCTGCTTGAGTTCGCGCAGTTTGTTCAGTACGCGCCGGGCGCGCTTGACGTTGGCTTGCGCCTGCTGCTGTTTGGGGTCGAGGGCGAGCACCGCCTCCCAGGCGGTCTTGGCTTCCCGGATGAGTCCTTTCCGATACAGGGCGTTGCCTTTGTCGAGGAGCTGCCGGATGCGCACCGCGACGGCTTCATCCAGCGCCTTCTTCAGGCCGGCGAGTTCGCGGTTCCCGGGGTCGAGTTTCATGAGTCGGCGCAGGTCGGTCTGGGCCTTGTGCCACTTGCCTTCGGCGATCGCCTCCTGGATCTGGTCGTGCAGGCGCGCCTTGCGACGGCGCAGGTCCTGTTCGCGGCTGCGCTGCTTCGCCAGCTCTTCCAGGCGTTGTTGTTCCTGCCGGCGTCGGGCGAGCTGCTCGAGGGCGGTGCGCACCGGCGGGGTGTCGTGCAGTGCCTGCGACAGCGTCAGGCAATGCTGCGCGTCATCCAACTCGCCGATGCGCATCTCGCCGGTGCCCGCGGCCAGCAGTTCCTTCGCGACCTTGCGGCGTTCGTGGTCGAGTTCCGCCAGACGCAGGCGGTCCAGCAGGCCGAAGGAGGCGATGCGTTTCAATTCGTTGCGTGCCGGCACCACCCGGCTTAGCCATTCGGCGCGTGCGACCAGTATGCGGCGTTCGAGTTCCTGCACCCGGCGCACGCGCCGTGCGTGGAGATTGCGCAGCATGGCCTGCACGCCTTTGGCGCCGGGGTCGTGGTCCAGGGTGTCGCGGAGGATCTCCTCGGCGTGGTGCCAGTTGCCGGCCTGTTCCTCCCTGCCGGCGGCGGCGAGGCGCCGCGCCGCGTAGCGCGCGGCCTGGGCGCGCACCTGCAGGCGCTTGGCGCGTAGTGCCGCTGCGTCCGGGGCGTCGGCCGGGATGTCGCGCAGCGTGGCGAGCGCGTCGCCGTAACGATTGTCGGCAACCAGGCGGTCGATGCCCGCGGGCGTGGGGCGTCCGGAGGTCCACGGCGCAAACTGCGCGCAGGCGCCAAGCAGCAGCGCGAGCAGGACCGGGGCGAATGTGCCGCTGCGGCGGTTCATGCCCCGGCCTCGAGTTCCTCGCCGATCAGGGAGTCGATGCGACGGTTCATCGCCCGGCGGTAGCGGTGCACGACGTCCACGACGCGGTAGGTGCGCACCGGGCGCGAGATGCCGCGCAGATGGATCGCTTGGTGCTCGCGCACGCGCACCCGCTGTCGGACCTCCGGTTGGTCGAGTACCTCATGGCTGATGACGGTGGTGCCGGGCTCGGCGACCGAGCACAGTCGCGAGGCCAGGTTCACGGCGTCGCCCACCACCGTGTACTGCATGCGATCCCGGGTCCCGATGTTGCCGGCGAGCATCGGACCGGTGTTCACGCCGATGCGCAGGCGGATCGGGGGCAGGCCCCGCGCACTCCGGTCCGCGCTGAGCCGCTCCATGAGCCGCTCCAGCAACAGCGCGCAGCACAGCGCCCGGAAAGCGTGGTTGGTATCGGCCTCCGAGATTCCGAAGATCAGCATCGCGCAGTCGCCGATGTACTTGTCGACCGTCCCGCCGTAGATCTCCGCGGCCCGGCTGGTGTAGGAGTAGAACTCATTGAGCATGCCGGCGACCTCGTCCGGGCTCATGCGCTCGGAGAGCGCGGTGAATCCCACGATGTCGGCGAATACCACGCTGGCATGCACGCTCTTGCCGCCGAGTTTGACCTGTTCCAGATCGGAGAGTACCGCCGTGGCTACGGAGGGCGAGACGTAGCGCCGGAAGACGCTCTCTACCTGTGCCTTCTGGATCAATCCGGCCGCCATCTTGTTGAATGAATCCATCAGATAGCCGATCTCGTCGTGGCGTCGCTCCCGGAAGCGGAAATCGAGTCGGCCCTGTCCGAGGGCGCGGCCGGCATCCATCAGGGTGATGATGGGGCGCGACAGCCGGCGGCCGATGAGGTAGGAGAACACCACCCCGATCAGGATCATGAACAGCGTTGCGGCGACGATTGCACGCACCGACTCGTTCAGAGCCTGCGTCATGGCCTCGCGGCTGAAGCTGATCAGTACGTAGCCCGCCACCACGCCCTTGAAGCGCACCGGGCTCAGAAACGACACCGCGTCGACGCCGTTGCGCCTGCCGGCCCAGCGCCAGTCGAACTCATGCGGGGTTGCGTCCAGATAGCTCGCGATACGCCCGGCGAACGGGGCGCCCGGAGTGAACGGCGTGACGCCGGCGTGCGCGAGCATCTTGCCGTTGTTGGAGAAGATCGTGGTGCCGAGCACGTTGGGACCGTTGGACAGGTTGGTGGCCAGCATTTCCAGGCCCAGGGTGTCGTTCGCGAGCAGCGGTTCCTTGGCGGATTCCGCCATCTGTCGGACCACGGTGCGCCCGAAACCGTCGATCTGCGCCCGCAGCAGCCGGGTCTGGTTGCCGATGATGATCGAACCGAGTAAGCCCATGCCCGCCGAGATCAGCAGCGCGATGACGAACGCGAGCTTGTAGGCGATCGGTGCGTGGCTGGGGCGTAGTCTATCGAACCACGCGCGCCGCGCCGTAGCGTCGCGCATGACGGCCGCATCGACCGGGTCGCCCGCGGCCCGCCGCTCCTGTGCCTCCTTGGGTTCCGGCATCTGCGCTCTCACCTGTCCCACGGTATCGGCACCGCGCCGCCCCCCCTCGCGGGCATCTAAAGAATATCATGCAGACGAGGGTCCACCGATAGGGGCCGTTTTCGGCCTCCGCCCGGTTCCGCCGCTTGAAGTCGGGTCCGGGCGCCCGATCTCGAGGTCCGGGTGCACGTCGTCCCCACGGCTGCGCCTCGCAAGGTCGCGCGCCGGAGACCGGCGGGTGGCCGCGGCTGCCGGGCGCTCGGGGGGCCGGGCTCGATTACCGGCCCGAAGAGCGCTTCGCCGCCCCGTGGGTGGGGCTTGGCGCCTCCCGAGTCCCACCACCGGACAAGGAGGTGCGCGGGCGGGTACAATGGCGCGCCTGATTTCGTTCGCCGCAAGGACAATCCGACGTGCCCCTGATCCGACCGTTCCGCGGGCTGCGCCCGGCGCCGCAGCATACCGCCGAGGTGCTCGCCCCCCCGTACGACGTGCTCGACAGCGACGAGGCGCGCGCCCGCGCCGCCGGCCGGCCGTGGAGCTTTCTGCATATCTCCAAGCCCGAGATCGACCTGCCTCCGGGACAGGATCCCCATGCGCCCGAGGTCTATGCGAAGGGCGCGGAGAACTTCGGAAGGCTCCTGGAGGAGGGGATCCTGATTCGCGATCCCATCCCCTGCTACTACGTCTATCGCCTGCGCATGGGGGCGCACACGCAGACCGGGCTGGTATGTACGGCGTCGGTTGCGGCGTACCGCGCGCAGCGCATCCGCCGCCACGAGTTCACCCGCCCCGAGAAGGAGGATGACCGGGTGCGACAGATCGAGGCGCTCAATGCCCAGACCGGGCCCGTGCTCCTGGCCTACCGGGACGACGCGGATCTCGACGCCCGGCTCGCCGCGGTCGCCGCGACCGTCCCCGAGGTCGATGTCGAAGGGGACGGCGGCGTGCGTCACAGCTTGTGGACGGTCGACGATCCGGAGTGGTGCGCACGCGTCTCGGAGCGTTTCGAGGCCATGCCGGTGCTGTACATCGCCGACGGCCACCATCGCTCGGCGGCGGCGGCGCGGGTGGCGGAGGCTCGCACCGCCGCCGATCCCGGCGGCGGTGCGGAGGCATCGTACAACTATTTCCTCGCAGTCGCATTCCCGGCCGGTCAGATGCGGATCCTCGACTACAATCGTGTGGTCCGCGACCTCAACGGCCTGTCGCCCGAGGCGTTCCTCGCACGCCTGAACGATGATTTCACGGTGGCTCCGGCCGACGCACCCGTCTGTCCGCAGCGCTCGGGCGAATTCGGGCTCTATCTGTCGGGGCGTTGGTACCGTTTGTCTCTCGACCCCGCGCGGATCCCCGACGACCCGGTCGCACGCCTCGACGTCAGTCTGCTCACCGATCGGGTGCTGGCGCCGATCCTCGGCATCCGCGATTTGCGCCGCGATCCGCGTATCGACTTCGTCGGCGGGATCCGCGGGCTCGGCGAGTTGGAGCGTCGTGTCGACGACGGCGGGATGGCGGCGGCCTTCGCGTTGCGCCCCACGCCGATGCGCGACCTTATGGCGGTCGCCGACGCGGGTGAGGTCATGCCGCCGAAATCCACGTGGTTCGAGCCCAAGCTCGCCGACGGCCTGGTGTCGCACGTACTCGACTGAAGCTTGCGACAGGGCGCGGTCGCCGTCGGCGTGGCCGTCGCCGCGTGGCCGGGATCGTCCGGCCGACGTCGCGGAACCATGTCGCCGCCGCTGGAGATTTCGATGTCGCTGGCGGGCCGAGGCCCGCCCTACAGGGGGTTCCGGCGGCAGGGCCGACGGTTACAGCACGCCTTCGCTGAAGTCGTAGGACAGGGCGGCGTCGGGCTCCTGGAGGAAATAGCCCTGTATGTAGTTGACGCCGCACTGCCAGAGCACCGCGAGGGTGCCGGCGTCCTCGACCCATTCGGCGATGGTGAGCTTGCCCATGGAATGGGCCATGTCGGTCAACGACTTGACGGTGTCCTGGGTCTCCCGGCTCTCCGCCAGGTCGCGCATGAACGTGCCGTCGATCTTGAGATAGTCGGCGGGCAGGTGCTTGACCAGGTTGAAGGAGTTGAGTCCGCTCCCGAAGTGATCCAGGGCCAGACCGCAGTGCAGTTCCCTGATCTGTTTGACCAGGGCCTTGGCCTGCTTCAGATGAGTGAACGCGATCGACTCGGCGATCTCCAGTACGACGGCGTCACCGGGGAGGCGTCGCTCCTTGAGGGTCTCACTGAGCCATTCCGCCAAGTCCCCGCCGATGATCGAGGCCGCGGAGAGCTTGATGAAGAACCGGGTGCGGATACCGGACTGCAGGCGCTGGGCGAGCACCCCGATGGCGTGTCCGAACACCCAACGGTCGACGTCCGCCATCAGACCGGCCTCCTCGGTCGGTGCGAGGAACTCGCTCGGGATCAACTCGCCGCCGTCCTCGTCGATCATCCGCAGCAGGACCTCGTACATCTCGTTGGCGTCGCCGTGCAGGCTGACGATGGGTTGGTACACCAAGCGGAAGCGATCCTTCTCCAGCGCCGCGCGGATTCGCTCGACCCATTGCCGCTGCCGGTTTTTGGCGGAGCCTTGCTCCACGGCGGGGTTGAATATCTCCACCCGGTTCCCGCCCGCGGACCGGGACTTCTCACAGGCGAAGTCCGCCTGCCCGAGGATATCCTGCGCGCCGGCGGCCTCCTCGGTGACGGCCGCGATGCCGATGCTGCAGGTGGTGGCCACCGAGGTGGTGCCGATTTCGGAGATGTGATCGGCGATCGCGGTGCGCAGCCCGTCGGCGAGACGGTGCACCGCCGCCGGCTCCGGCCCGTGGGTGATCAGTGCGAAGGCGTCGTCGTCGAAGCGCGCGAGCACGTCGTGCTCGCCGATGCGGCCCTCGAGCAGCCGCGCGATGTCGCCCATTACCAAGTCGCTGCCGGCGACGCCGACCCGTTCCTTGATGTCCTTGAAGTCGTCGAGCACGATGCGCAGCAGGACGCCGGGGACGCCTGCGGTCCCGGCGCGCTCAACGGTCTCGTTGAGCGCGTCCATCAGATACTGACGGTTGTAGAGGCCGGTCACGATATCCTTCATGCTGAGTTGCCGGATCTTCTTTTCGAGATCCCCCTGGTCGAGCCGGCTTCGGATGAAGATCTGGGTGCACGGCTCGCCGTCGATCGTCGCCGGGGCCAGGTTCATGGCGGCGTCGAAGGTGTTGCCGTCGGGGAGCAGGCCGCTCAGTTCCAGGGTCTCCGGGGCCTCGCCGCCCTTACTGTGGCGGCGCAGAAACTCCTTGAGCTTCGCGTGGTCCCCCGGTGCGACCATGTCCATGATCGGCGTGCCCTCGAGTTCGGAGAACTCGCTGTAGCCGAACAGCTCCAGATAGGCGCGGTTGGCGTAGACGTGCATGCCCTCGTGCACGTAGGCGATGGCGTCGCGCGAACTCTCCAGCAACGCCTGGCAGCGCTTCCGGCCCTCGCGGATCGTGGCGTCGTTGCGTCGCAGGGTGTGTTGGGCGCGAATGAATTCCAGTTCGCGCCCGACCACCAGTTGCAGGTGATCGGGTTGCGACTTTCCGACGAGATCGCGTGCGCCGGTACGCAGCGCATCGATCACCGCACCCTCATCGGTGCTCGTGGCCGTGGCGATGACGGGAATGATCTTGCCGGTCCGGGCCAGGAGTTCCACGGCCTCGCCAAGGCTGAACCCGTCGAGTTCGGTGGAGCAGATCACGAGGTCCGGGACTTGCTCCTGAAGCGCCGCCGCCATGTCCTCGCCGTCCTCGGCGTTGCGGGCGCGCACCGCATAGCCGGCGTTGCGCAGTACGCTGGCGATGATCTCGGCGTCGTTCTGGGAGGTCTCGACGATCAGCAGGCGAAGTAGGTTGTCCTTGTCCACCCGATGCTCCTGGCGATCCGGCCGTGCGTCCGCGCCGCCCCGCGCCTTTGGCAGGTACCGCGGGAGCGTTGCGACGCCGGGGAGAGACCGATCTTCCCCCTATGATCGCGCCGCTCATAGTGTCGGCGCCTGCATGGGTTCCTTGAACCCGTGTCGGACCGGCCGCAGTGCTTTCCCGCCGGAGTCCGGAGTCCGGT
>CAZAQG010000042.1:1204-21461 GCA_964487445.1 uncultured Chromatiales bacterium | reverse complement strand
GGGCGCGGCCCATGCTACACGCGGGATGTGCGCGCTTCAACGGATGCCGCCGCGGCGTCGGCGGGCCAAGGCCCGCCCTACCGCGAAGCGCGCACGACCGCCCACCCGGAGGGCCGAGCTCGCCCGGCCGGCAACGTCGAAATCCGCCGCAGCGTGGGGATGTCGGCCCTCACTCCACGTACTCGACGACCTCCAAGCCGAAGCCGGAGAGGGCATGGACCTTCTTCGGTGCGCTCAGCACGCGCATACGCCGGACTCCGAGATCGCTCAGGATCTGCGCGCCCAGCCCCAGCGTGCGCAGGTCCTCGGCGCCGCCGGCCGGGGGTTGGGACAACTCGAGGCTGCAGTCGCGCAGGCGCCGGATCAAGGCGCGCGGGTCCTCCCCGTGGCGCAGCACCACCACTACGCCCTCGTCTTCCTGCGCCACGCGGGCGAGCGCGCGATGCAGCGTCCAGCCGCCGCGCCCATGAACCATTCCCAGCACGTCGGTCAGCGTATCGAGCACCTGCACGCGGACCAGGACCGGGCGCGCCGGATCGATCGCACCCCTGACCATCGCGAAGTGGACTTGGTCGTCCACCGGATCCTGGTAGCTGACGACCCGGAACGCCCCGAAGTCGGTGTCCAGGTCGCACTCGGCAACACGCTGCACGGTCTTCTCGTGCGCGATCCGGTAGCGGATCAGATCAGCGATCGTGCCGATTTTGAGACCATGCCGCGCGGCGAACCCCTCCAACTCCGGGCGACGCGCCATGGTGCCGTCCTCGTTGAGGATCTCGACGATCACCGCGGCCGGCTCGAGCCCCGCGAGCCGTGCCAGGTCGCAGCCGGCCTCGGTATGACCCGCCCGGGTCAGCACGCCGCCCGGCTGCGCCATGATCGGAAAGATATGACCGGGCGAGACCAGATCCTCCGGCCGTGCGTCCGGCGCCACCGCGGCGCGCACGGTGGCCGCCCGGTCCGCCGCCGAGATTCCGGTAGTGACGCCGCTGGCGGCCTCGATGGATACCGTGAAGTTGGTGGGATAGAGCGATTCGGTACGCGAGACCATGAGCGGCAGCCCCAGTTGCCGACAGCGCTCGCGCGGCATGGGCAGGCAGATCAGGCCGCGCCCGTAGCGCGCCATGAAATTGATGTCCTCGGGCGTGACCAGGGAGGCGGCCATCAGCAGATCGCCCTCGTTCTCGCGTTCCTCGTCGTCCATGATGACGACCATCCGGCCGTGGCGGATGTCCTCGATGATCTCCGGGACGGTATTCAAAGGCATAGGAGGGTCCGGTTGCGTGGATCGAATCGGTGCGGCGGCTCAGGAACCGATAAAGCCGTGCCGCACCAGCAGTTCGCGGGTCAGACCCGCATCGTCGGGCGCGCCGGGCGCGTCGCCCGCCAGCAGCCGCTCCAGGTAACGGGCGATCAGGTCCACCTCCAGGTTCACCCGGCGCCCGGGCGTGAACGCCCCCAGCGTGGTGTGCTCGAGCGTGTGCGGAACGACATTCACGCTGAACTCCGCCCCCGCTACCTCGTTGACGGTCAGGCTCACCCCGTCCACGCAGACCGATCCCTTGGCCGCGATATAGCGTGCGATCGACGCCGGGGCGCGCAGGCGCAGGCGCACCGAACGCGCGTCGGGGCGCCGCTCCAGCACCTCCCCGACCCCGTCGACGTGGCCGCTGACCAGATGCCCGCCGAGGCGGGTGGTGGGCAGCAGCGCCCTCTCGAGGTTCACCGGCGTACCGACCGCCACGTGCGCGAGGCAGCTCCGGGAGCGGGTCTCGGCGGAGACGTCGGCCCGAAACCCGTCATTCGTCAAGGCCACCGCCGTCAGGCAGACGCCGCTGACCGCGATACTGTCGCCGACCGCCGCGTCGGTGAGGTCCAGTTCGCCGGTGGCGATGCGCAGCCGCGCGTCGCCACCGCGCCCCTCAACCGCCGCCACCGTCCCGACGGCCTCGATGATCCCGGTGAACATGCCCTAGGTCTGTCCTGCACGCTCGGGATTCATAGAACGATCTCCGGCGCCGATTTCCCGATGAATTCTCAGCGCGGGACCGGCCGCGCCGCGATGCGCCAATCGCGCCCGACCGCGCGCACGTCCACGATCTCGACGCCGATGCGATGCGCCATGGTGGCGATGCCGGGCAGGTGAAACAGCCCGCGCGCGCCGTCACCCAACAGATGCGGCGCCAGATAGATGACCAGTTCGTCGATCAGCCCCGCCTCGAGCAGCGCACCGGCGAGCGTGGCACCACCCTCCACCAGCAGCTCGTTGACCTCGCGCCGCGCCAGCTCGGCCAGCAACCGCCGCAGGTCCACCCGATCCCCGCCGCCGCACGCGACCACCTCGGCGCCACGCGCCTCCAGCGCCGTGCGCGGCGCGTCCTGCGCATCGACCGCCGCAATCAGGGTAACGCCCGACAATCCTAGCATACGGGCCGCCGGCGGCGTATGCAGATGCGCGTCGGCCACGACCCGCAGCGGCGCACGCACCGCCAAATCCGGATCGAGTCCGAGGTCTTTCGCCGTCAGGCGCACGGTGAGCGAGGGGTCGTCGGCCAACACCGTACCGATCCCCACCAAAATCGCCGAACTGCGCGCGCGCAGGAACTGCACGTCGCGGCGCGCGGCCTCGCCGGTGATCCATCGGCTCACGCCCGAGGCAAGCGCGGTGCGCCCGTCCAGGCTCATCGCCAACTTGCAGCGCACCAGCGGGCGGCCCGTCTCCATGCGCCGCACGAAACCGGGGTTGAGCGTGCGCGCCTGCGCCTCCATCAGGCCCGCACGCACCGCAATCCCCGCCGTGCGCAGGCGATCGAGCCCGCGACCCGCCACCCGCGGGTTGGGATCGGCCATCGCCGCCACCACCTCGGAGATCCCGGCGCCGATCAGCGCCTCCGTGCACGGCGGGGTGCGCCCCTGGTGGCGGCACGGCTCCAGCGTGACATAGGCGCTCGCGCCCCGGGCCCGTTCCCCGGCCGCCTCCAGCGCGCGCACCTCCGCATGTGCCTCGCCGGCGCGCCGGTGCCAGCCCTCACCGACGATGCGGCCCTCGCGCACCAACACGCAGCCGACGCGGGGGTTGGGATCGGCGGTATAGAGCCCGCGCCGCGCGAGTTCCAGGGCGCGGGCCATCCAGGCATGTTCGGCCGCGGAAAACATCCGTCCCCCCGGCCCGGAGTGCTATTCGCCGTCGCCGGGCAGCAGCGGCAACTGGTTCTTGTGCCGCTCCGGGGGCGACTCGCGCTCCAGGCGCTCGATCTCCTCGCGGAACGCGTTCACGTCCTCGAAGCTGCGATATACCGAGGCGAAGCGCACGTAGGCAACCTGATCGAGTTCGCGCAATTCGGCCATGACCCACTCGCCGATCTGCCCGGAGGAGACCTCGCGCTCGCCGCCCGCGCGCAGGCGCTGCTTGATATGGGTGATCGCCGCCTCCACCCGCTCGGTGTCCACCGGACGCTTCTCGAGCGCTCGCAGCATACCGCTGCGCAGCTTGCTCTCGGTGAATGCCTCGCGGCTGCCGTCGCGCTTTACGATGCGCGGCAGCACAAGTTCCGCACTTTCATAGGTGGTGAAGCGGTCGCCGCAGGCACCGCACTCCCGACGCCGGCGCACCTGGAAGCCCTCGTTGGCAAGGCGCGAATCGACGACCCGCGTATCGTCGGAACCGCAGTTCGGGCAACGCATGGCCGGAGCCTCCTTTGCACGCGATCCGCAACGGGCGCGAGACCCGTCGGCGCGGAACGCTACCCCCGTCCGTAGACGGGGCGCCGGCGGCAGATCTCCAACGCCTGTTCGCGCACGCGTGCGGCGACCGCCTCGTCTTCGAGATCGTCGAGGATATCGCAGATCCAACCTGCGAGATCACCGACCTCCTCGCGCGTGAAGCCGCGCGTGGTCACCGCCGGAGTCCCGATGCGGATACCACTGGTGACGAACGGCGACTGGGGGTCGTTCGGCACCGCGTTCTTGTTGACGGTGATATGCGCCCGACCGAGCGCGGCGTCGGCCGCCTTGCCCGTGATGCCCTTTTCAATCAGATCGACCAGGAACAGGTGGTTGTCGGTGCCGCCGGAGACGACTTGGTAGCCGCGATCCATCATCACCGACGCCATGGCGCGAGCGTTGTCCAGCACCGCCTGTTGGTAGTCCCTGAACTCCGGGCGCAGCGCCTCGAGGAACGCCACCGCCTTGGCGGCGATCACGTGCATGAGCGGTCCGCCCTGGGTACCCGGAAAGACCAGCGAGTTGAGCTTCTTTTCGATCTCCGGATCGGCGCGCGCGAGGATCAATCCGCCGCGCGGCCCGCGCAGCGTCTTGTGGGTCGTGGTGGTCGTCACATCGGCGATCGCCACCGGACTCGGGTAGATCCCCGCCGCGATCAGCCCCGCCGGGTGCGCCATGTCCACGAACAGCCGGGCGCCGACCTCGTCGGCGATATCGCGAAACCGTTGCCAGTCCACGACCCGCGAATAGGCGGAGTAGCCCGCGACGATCACCTTGGGGCGGTGCTCGCGGGCGAGGCTCGCCACCTGTTCGTAGTCGATCTCCCCGGTCGCGACGTCCAGGCCATACTGCACCGCATGGTAGATGCGCCCCGAGAAATTGACCTTGGCGCCGTGGGTAAGGTGCCCGCCGTGCGCCAGACTCATACCGAGAATGGTATCGCCGGGCTCGAGCAGCGCCATATAGACGGCGGCGTTGGCCTGCGAACCGGAGTGTGGTTGCACGTTCGCGTAATCGGCGCCGAACAGTTCCCTGGCGCGCTCGACGGCGAGCCGCTCGGCGACGTCGACGAACTCGCAGCCGCCGTAGTAACGCCGCCCCGGATAGCCTTCGGCGTATTTGTTGGTCAACACCGAGCCCTGCGCCTCCAGGACCCGCGGACTCGCATAGTTCTCGGAGGCGATCAGCTCGATATGCTCCTCCTGGCGGCGCACCTCGCCTTCGAGCGCCAGCCAAAGGGCATCGTCGAACCCCTCGATTTTCATGGAACCGGGATACATGAACCTCCCCTGACCGATGGGTGGAAAGGAACCGACATTCAGGAAGTTCCCGCCGACCGACGGGCGGGCGACGGATTCCTCTGCGGGCGAAAAAAGCCGGGCCAGAATAACCGATTTGCGCGTCGGATGCATGCGCCGTACCGCGCGCCGTGCGTGCGCGCCGACGGCGCCGAGGCGACTGAAGCCGCCGCGCGAGCGTTCAGCCGGCGTGGCCGGCGGGGTTCTTGGTGGGACGCTCGGACAGCGCACCCTGGATATCGGCATAGGCCTCCACCGGGGCCGGGCTGCCGACCAGGAACCCCTGGATGGCGTCGCAGCCGCGTTCACGGAGGAGGGCCCTCTGCTCGCTCGTCTCCACACCCTCGGCGACCACCTCGAGCTTGAGGTTGTGGGCCATGGCGATGATGGCCGTGGCGATGGCGGCGTCGTCCGGATCGGTGGTGATATCACGCACGAAGGAGCGATCGATCTTGAGGCTGTCGATGGGGAAGCGCTTGAGGTAACCGAGGTTGGAGTAGCCGGTACCGAAATCGTCGATCGACAGACGGATGCCCATCTCATGCAGCGCCCACAAGGTTGATCTCGTGAGCTCGTCCTTGTGCATGACGCTGCTCTCGGTCAGTTCCAGCTCGAGCCCCTCCGGGGACAGCCCGGTCTCGTCGAGCACCTTGCGCACCACCTCGGCGAGGTTCCGCTGACGTAACTGGCGCCCGGAGAGGTTGACCGCGACGCGCAGCCCGGGCCGGCCGGCGTCGCGCCACGCCCGGGCCTGCCGGCAGGCGCTGCGCAGTACCCACGCGCCGATCGGCACGATAAGCCCGGTCTCCTCGGCGAGCGCGATGAACTCGCCCGGCGCCACCAGGCCCCGATCCGGGTGGTTCCAACGCACCAGCGCCTCGAGCCCGAACATCTCCCCGGAATCGAGCCGTACCTGCGGCTGGTAGTGCAGCAGAAACTCATCGCGCTCCAGGGCGCGGCGCAGGTTGGTCTCCAGGGCCAACCGTTCCATGGCCCGGGCGCCCATCTCCGCCGTGTAGAACTGATAGTTGTTGCGCCCGTGCTCCTTGGCCCGATACATGGCGGCATCGGCGTTCTTGATCAACGTCCCGGACTGGTCGCCGTCGAACGGATACAGGGCGATGCCGACGCTCACCGTGACGAAGATCTCATGTGTATCGAGCATGAAGGGCTCGGCCAGGGCGTCGATCAACTTCTGGGCGATCACCGCCGAGTCCTGCGCGGAGGTGACGCTCTCGACGATTACCGTGAACTCGTCACCGCCCAACCGCCCCACGATGTCGCTCTTGCGCACCGCGTCCATCAGGCGCTGCGCCACCGACTGGATGAGCAGGTCGCCCATATCATGGCCCAACGAATCGTTGATGAGTTTGAAGCGATCGAGGTCCAGAAACAGCAGCGCGAGCGGCTGACCCTTGCGCCGAGCCAGTTCGGTACGCTGCTCCAGTTGGTCGGCGAACAGGCGCCGGTTGGGAAGGTCCGTCAGGGCATCATGATAGGCGAGATGATTGACGTGGCGCTCGGCGCGGCTCTCGGTGAGCATGCGCCGCACGCGTCGGCGCAGCACCGCCCAGCGGATCGGCTTCTGGATGTAGTCGCTGGCGCCGCTCTCGAAGGCCCGATCCACCGACGCCTCGTCGTCGAGAACGGTGATGATCAGCACCGGCGTGAGACCGCCGCCCGGCAGGTGCTGCAGGCGGGCGCAGGCGGTGAAGCCGTCCATGCCGGGCATGACCGCATCCATAAGGATCAGGTCCGGACCGAGGCGCTTGAAGCACTCCAGGGCCGCCGCGCCGTCGGCCGCCTCCTCGACCCGATAGCCGTCGCGCTCGAGGGCCCGGCGCACGATGAGGCGCGTGGCCGGATCGTCGTCCACGACCAGGATCAGCGGCTCGCCGTTCGGCTGCGCGTGCCCGCTCATGCCTCACGGTGCTCCAGTTCGCCGCGCAACGCCTTCTGCACGGCGGCCAACTCCCATTCGACCCGCGCGACCAGTTCCGGGGCCCCGGCGAGGTCCTCCTCGCGACCCATGCGCTGGAGTTCCCCGCATAGGGCGGCGAGGCGCGCGGCGCCGATATTGGCGCTGCTGCCCTTGAGACTGTGGCCATCTTCGAAGAGGGTCTTGCAGTCGTGCGTCTCGAGTGCGGCGCGCAAGCGCTTGAGCCGTGTCGTCGCGTCGCTCAGGAACAGCGCCGCGACCGAGGAGAGTTCGGCACCGAGCAGCTCGCGCAACTCGCCGAAGGCGCGGGGATCGATGCAGGGCAACTGCCTGGGCGACTCCGCCCTTCCGTGCGCCCGAGCCTCCTCCGGAGCCGCCGCAGTGGACTCGTCCTGCGAGGCCGGGAGCCACCGCCGGAGCACGGCGCGCAGGGCATCCAGCCCTACCGGTTTTGTGAGATAGTCATCCATACCCGCAGCAATACAGCGATCGCGATCACCCTTGAGCGTATAGGCCGTCATCGCGACGACCGGGGTACGCCGCCCCTGCACCTCACGCCGGCGGATCTCCGTGGCGGCCTCGAAGCCGTCCATCTCCGGCATCTGGCAGTCCATCAATACGAGATCGTAGGACTCGGACTCCAGCGCACGAAGGACCTCGCGCCCGTCGGCCACGGTATCGACCCAACATCCCAAGCGCTTGAGCATCCCCAAAGCAACCTTCTGATTTACCGGGTTATCCTCCGCCAGCAGGACACACGCGCCGACGCCGGGCAGCGATCGCTGGGCGGACGCGGCGGATTCCCCGGCGGGCGCCGCACCGCCGAGCACGTCGCCCAGACGCTCGACGAGTTGGGCGAAGCGTAGCGGCTTGCTCAGGTAGGCGTCGATGCCCGCACCGCGATCCGCAGCACCCCCGCCCCCCTGTCCCAGCGGAACCATCAGCAACAGCGGGAAAGCGGCCAGCGCCGGATCGTTGCACAGCGCGCCGGCCAGTTCCAGGGCCTCCTCGCGCTCCGCACCGGAACCGTCGAGAATCGCCGCCTCCCAGGGCCCGTCGGCACCCGGCTCGCGCAGGTGTCGGAGCGCATCCCGACCATCGGCCACGCACTCGTAGGCGATCCCCAGCAGGCGCAGGTGCTCGACCAGCCCCTCGCGGTCCGGACCTTCCGGCGCAAGGATCAGTACGCGCCGCCCCGCCAGCCCGGCCCCGAGCCACGATGCCTCGCCGGCCACCGCCTCGAGCGCCACGGTAAACCAGAAGGTACTGCCCTGACCCGGGACGGACTCGACCCCGATCTCGCCCCCCATACGGGTGACGAGTTCCTTGCAGATCGCCAGACCGAGCCCGGTACCACCGTAGCGCCGGGTCGTGGAGGTATCGGCCTGGGAGAAGGGGTCGAACACGCCGGACTGGACGTCGGCCGGGATACCGATCCCGGTGTCGGCCACCGTGAGGCGCAGCCGGACCTCGCCGGCGTCCCCGCCGGCGCGCGCGCAGCGCACCGTTACGCCCCCGTGTTGCGAGAACTTCACGGCGTTGCCGATGAGATTCGCCAGCACCTGGCGCAGGCGCATCGGATCGCCGCGCAGGCGCCCCGGGACCTCGGCGGCGACCACCGAAGCTATCACCAATCCCTTGGCGTGGGCGCGTTCGGCGAACAACTCCACGGTCTCCTCGACGATGGCGCGCGGGTCCATGTCGATGTTCTCCAGGTGCATCCGGTGGGCCTCGATCTTCGAGAAATCGAGGATGTCGTTGAGCAAACCGAGCAGGACATCGCCGGACTTGCGTGCGACCTCCGCATACTCGCGCTGCTCTGTGCCCAACGGCGTTTCGGCAAGCAGCGAGAGCATGCCCAGGATACCGTTCATCGGCGTGCGGATCTCGTGGCTCATGTTCGCCAGAAACTCGCTCTTGGCGCGGTTTGCACTCTCCGCCGCCTCCTTGGCCTCGCGCAGTCGCTGCTCGCCGCGCACCCTTTCCAAGGCGTTGACGAAGATCTCCGCCACCACCTTGAGCAGCGCCAGATCCGCATCCGACCACTCGTGGCCGGGGACGCGCGCATCGAACCCCAACACTCCCGCGACCGCCTCCCCGTACACCATGGGGAGAAACACGCACGAACGCACGCCCTGCGATTCGAGCAGCGCGGGCCAGACGTCGCCCTCGGCGGGCACCTCGGCAAGGTCGCGCACGATCACCGCTTCGTGGGCATGGATGCGCCGCAACAGCCAACCGCAACGATCGGCGTCGCACCCCTGCAGCCCCTCCCCAAGCGGCGGCGCACCCTCGGCGCACCACCCATGCGTACGCCGCAACACGCACCCATCCCCCTCGAAGCGCAGGACGTAGCCGCGCTCCATCCCGTAGAAACCGCCGACCGCAGCGAGCGCGCGCCGCACTTCCTCGCTGACCTCCCCGGCGCCGGCCGTCACCAGTTGCGCCGAGACCGTACTGATCAGTCGTTGCGCCTCCATCTGATGCTGGAGCATCTCCTTTTGCGCGAGCAAATCGGCGTGGTTGCGCTCCAACACCGCCATCATATTGTTGAAGACCTGCGCCATATCGTCCACTTCCTTCGGCCCGCGCCGGTCCGCCCGCACCCCCATCTCGCCGCGTTCGGCAGCCTTCATAATGGCCGACAGATCCCGGATCGGGTCGGTGATCCGGCGCGTGATGATGCGCAGCACCACCAGGAGCAACAGCGCCAGAGCGGTGGAAATTACGATGTTGTCCAGAAAGATGCCGCGCTGCACCGCGTGCAGGTTGGCCTTGGACATAGACACGTAGACGTGGCCGATGAGCTGCGGCCGGGGGGCGTTCAACTCGAACGGCGAGGACCCGGCGCGACCACCGCCGGCGTATACCGGTGCCGCGAAACCCCAGTCACCGCCGGTCTCGCGGACCAACGCCGCGTGCGCCGGCCACAAACCACGCGCGGGTGGAGCCCACCCCGACCCCTTGCCTACGTCGAGCAGCGGCTTGCCGTCGAGTCCGTAGACCGCCACGCGGCGTACCCCGGGAAAGGCCAGGGTGGTCGCCGCGGCGTCGCGCGCGTTGTCTCCGCTGCCATAGAGCAGGGCCAGCACGCTCTGGCGCGCGAAACTCTCGGTGACCTGCCGGCCCTGTTCCAGGAGCGTGTGCTGTACCTTGCCGCTCGCGAACCAGGAGGTGGCGAGCGAGGAGGCCACCGCCATGCACACGATCCCCAGCGAGAACGCCAGCGAGAGCTGCCGACGAAAACCCTGCTCGGGGGGAACCAACCGTGCCAACACACCCATCCGCGCCCCTCCTAGCGACTCACCGGAAACACCAGGTCGAAGCCCTGGACCTGGCGTCCCGTGAACGCCAGCCCCAGGTGCTCGGCGGTGCGCAGATTGACCGCGATCGACAGGTCGCGAAGCAGCCGCAGCCGCGGCGGCGAAAGCCCGTCTCCCCGGACCGCCTTCAGCGCCATGCGCCCGAGGCGCGCGCCCATCGCCGTATTGTCCGGGTACAGGGCGAACAAGACGCCGCGCGCCACGTACGCCGGGTTGCTGGAGAACACCGCCACGTCGCGATTCCAGGCCTCCTGCAAAATCAGCGGCAGCACCGAGCGCGCGTTCACCGTAGTCGGGTCCTGAGGCAGCCACAGCGCGAGCCGGCCCCGCTCCGACTCATCGAAGATGCGCCGGTATCGGTACACGGCGGCGCGCAGATTCCGGGCCGCCAAGGCCGTCAACTGCAGACCCTGCGCCCGGGCGGCAACACGCGCGCGCGCGATCAGCCAATCGCTATGGGCCGGATTGTAGACCACCGCGACGCGCCGGACTTCCGGCGCCAGGGCCCGAAGACGCGCGAACAACCGTCCCGGAGCCGGCGCGAGGCTGATCCCGATCATCCCGGGACCAGCCGGCGGATCGGTGACCAACACCGCGCCGGCGATCACCGGTACGGCATCGCCCAGGGCGCGCGCCGCCGCCACGCCGCGCCGGCCCAGGGCGATCACCGCACGGCAGTCGTTGACACGCACCCAGCGCCGCAACGCCGCAGGGTCTGCCTCCTGCTTCAGGGGATAGCGCCGCACCACGACACCGGGCGTGGCGCGCACCCCCGCGACGATCTGGGTGAATACCTCCCGATACGGCGGCGGGATATCGGGGTAGAGCACTCCGATCACGACCGGCGCAGCCGCCGCGGCACGGGTCAGCCACAGCAGGCACAACAGGGCGAGACACAGAGCCGGCAGGGCCTTCCGGCCCCATGAGATCGCCGGGATCATCGGAAACATCGACCCCCCGATGATCCCGGATGCGCTCCCTCCACGGTGCCGCGACCCATCCATATCCGCCACTCTCGCCCGACCGCCGGCCCCCCGTCGTGGGCGCCGTCAGAAATCGTACCGCGCCTCGACATAGAAACTGCGTCCCGGCAGCGGCAGGTCGTTGGGGATCAGGCCCGGCGCCGGGCTGGGCTCCTTGGCCCGGCGATCGAACAGGTTGCGGATCGAGACGGCGACGTGCAGGCCCGTGTGGCCCACGTGATGACGCAACGTGGTATCCACGATGAGGTAGGGACCGACCGGAGGTCGCGAGTCGCCGGCCACGCGTCGACGGCCCGCGACCCAGTTGCCCTCCGTGTCCCAGGACCAGCCCGGGATGAAGCGCCAGTCGCCGCGCAGGTAGATCTGATGTTCCGGGGCCATGCCGGCATCGGTGTCCGTGCGATCGTCGACCGAGTGCTGAAAGGCGTAGTTACCGCGCAGCGTGACCGCCGGCGTCGCATGCCAGGTGAACTCCGCCTCCAACCCGTGGCCGGTCTGGCTGCCGCTGTTCCGGGCGACCGCGCTGGTGGCCGGCGCTGGCTCGGGCACGAAGCGGATGAGGTCGCTCATCTGGTAGTGGAACACATCGAGACCGGCGCGGAAGGCCGGGGTCGGCTGGTAGTCGAAGGCCAGCTCCACCGTGTTGATGGTCTCGGGCTTGAGGTTCGGATTGCCCAAGCCGACAGGGTTATTGATGCTGAACAGTTCCGCGAACGACGGCGCACGGAACGCCCGCCCGTAGAGCAGCTTCGCGGTGAGGTCGTAGCGCGCCTGCCATACCAGCGCCAAGCGCGGGTTGGTGGTACCGCCGAAGTCCGAATAGCGGTCGTAGCGCACCCCCGTAGTCAGCGCCCAGTCGCGCGCGAAATCCCACTCGTCCTGCAGGTAGACATAGGTATCGGTGCGATAGTGGGGACGGATGAACGGCACGCTCTGCGACACATCGACCAGCCCGCCGAGCGGGCTCGGAATGCCAGCGGACCCGAGCGTGAAATTCTTCGTCTCGCGCGTCTTGTACAGATCACCGTAGAACACTCCGGCGCCGACTCGCACCCGGTGGCGGCGGAACCCGGTGTAGAAGGCCGACAGGTCCAGCCGGCCCTGACGCTCGAAGACGTCCGGGTTGCCGATCATCCCGTTTGGGAATGCGCCGCCGAACGCGCCGGGCGGGAACAGCACCAGATCGGTCTTGGTCGCGACGTCGAAATAGCTCAACCGTGCCTTGAGGTCCCAATCGGGGTCAAGATCGAGCGTTTCGTAGGTGAGGTCGGCATTGAAGCGATGTGCCTCGCCGCGGCCGACCGGGTCGAGTGCGAACGAACCGCCGGCGCCCGTTCCGAAGTCAAATTGCCCCTGATACCCCGCCCGGGCGCGCCAGTGACCACGCGACACATCGAGTCTCGCATCGACCCATTTTCCCTGCGTATTCACAGACCCGGGGGCAAGCGACGCGTGAGTGGAAAACAGACGATCGAATCTCGTCTGCGCATCCTGTCCCACGATGCCGTCAAAGCCACCACTGCTGCGCGCCTGCAACGCAAACGCCACCTTTGTTCCACCATAGTCGCCGCCATGCAGCAGCCAACCGCCGTAGGTATCGAAGCTGCCCCCGCGCACGCCCGCTTCGGTACCGTGAATCTCGTCGGCGGTCTTCGTTACGATATTGATTACGCCCGCGAAGGCATCCGCACCGTACAGCGCCGAGCCCGGCCCACGGATCACCTCGATCCGCGAGATGTCCTCCACCGGCATCCCACTCCAACCCTGTCCTCGGTTTCCAAGCAACAGATCCGTGATCGGAATTCCGTTGATCAGGAACAGAACCTCCGGATTGAATTCGGAATAGATACCTCGGATTTCAAAGATCGAGCCGTAGCCGGCCCCCGCAACCGACACGTGGACACCGGGCACCACCTCCAGCGCCTGCTCGACTGTCGTGGCCCCCATCTCGCGGATGTCCCGCGCAGTAATGACGGTTGCGACCGCGGGCGCGGTGGCCAGCGGCTGGCGGACCCCGGTGGCGATCGAAACGAATTCGGCGCCGCCGTACGCCTGCGAGAGATCGCTTTCGCCCGGAGCCTGACCGTAGGCGGGTACCGCAAACAGCGCTGCACACAAGGCACTTATAAAAATCAGGCGCATGATCCCCTCGCCGGAAACGCCTCCGCGGCATGGCAGCGAGTCGGCCGCGAATTCGAAAACTTTACCCGTTGAATACGAAGGGCGGGCACCAAGAGGGTTGGAACAGCTACGGGGCATCACACCAGGAACGCCGGTCGGGCCCGGCGTACCTGATCCGCCCGCATGAGAGCGGCAGGAACGCCCCCTCCGAATGTTCCTGCGTCTCGATCCAGCAGGGAATCATCCCGGACAGGAATACCGGAAAAGCAAGCAGATAATACTCCCGCGAAGTAAATCCCAGATCGGCACACAACGCCGCAGTGATCGCCGCATAGTTCATGGACAGGCGCTGTCGGGTGGCTCGAAGGTGGGCCTCGACTTTGTAAGCGACGCCCACGTGGGGACCATCGGCGAGGCTCAGATCCCGAGCACGTCGAATCAAGTGCGGGATGCGCTCGTCGGCGCGCACGATCGGCCGTCCGAACCCGGGCAAGGCACGATGGCGTTTTAGCTCACGATCAACCACCTCGGAAAGCAGCGCCCCTCCCTCAATCGCCGTTCTGGTCCGCCTCAGGAAGTCGATGGCCCGGATATCGGGCCGACGACCGTAGACGGTGGCCTCCGAAACGGCCAATCCGGCGCTTAAGGCCAGAGACCCCGTGGAGCGCGCCGCACCGGCGTGAGCCACCGCACGATTGTTCCACAAACGAGGGTCCGGGTAATTGGTATTGACCCAAATGGCACTCAGCAACGCGAGTTCGGCCTCGGAGAGGCGCCGACCCGAAACGGCGAATACATGCAATGCCATGGAATCGAGGCCGCCAAGCTCGCGATGCAGATCCCGCCCCCGAAACACCGTGCGCTCGCCGGGGAACCACTTCCCCATGCGGGTGACCCAGTGGTCCTCGTGTTCCAGCAACTCGCGCGGACCCTTCACAGGTGTTTCTCCGGAGCATCGGGGTCATCCGTGAGGATTACCGCATCACGGAAGAAAGGGTAGCGGCGCCAGCCGTAGTCCATCTGCTCCAGGGCGTGGACGGCGGCGCCGGGCAGACGCAGGACGAGGAACAGCATCTCGCCCGCCGCAGGGGCGAGGCCGAGGTCGGCGAGCGCCGCGGCGGCCACGCCGGTCATGGCGAGCGGGCAGTCGGCCGCCGCCTCCAGGGCCTCGCGGTGTGCGGCCAGCCACGCCAGCGCGGGACCCGGGCTGTGCGGGGCAAGGTGCGCCAGCGTGCGGCGCACGGGCGTCGCGCAGCTCGCTCCGTGCGGGTCGAAGCCCGGCGGATGTTCCATGGGGGACCAGATGTCCGCGCGCTCCTCCTCGGGCGGGTGGCGCAGGCGTTCGCACCAAGCCTCGAGGTCGCATCCGCAAGCCGCCCAGTTCTCCAGCACCCGGTAGACCTCGTGGGCGCCGCCGTACTGGCCGGCCCCGGCGGCGAGGGCCGCCATCAGGCAGGCGGCGGCGGTGGATCCTCCGGCACCGCCGTTCATGGCGGCGCGCACGCCGGCGTCGCGCGGACCCGGGTTGGCCAGCGCCACCGCCAGGTCCTCCAGCAACCGCGCCTGTTCGGACGAGGGCCGCTCGCCGACAAAGAGCAGATAGAGGTACTCGCTCCAGCGCGCCCGGCCGAGCAGCTCCCCGTAGACGTCATAGCCGCGACAGCGGCAGGACGCGGCCGCGAACGGGTTGTCGGGCTCCGGCTCCTCCTCCCAGATGCGGGTGTGGATGACCTCGCGCTCTTCGCTCATGGGACCGCCTCCAAGACCTTCATGCGGGTGCCGATGGGCGGCACCTCCTCGGGATCGATCCGGCAATCGAGCAGCGTGGGTCCGGGCCGCGTGCACAGGGCGTCGATGTCCAGCGCCTGGAGATCGGCGGCGCACCGGATGATGTGGCCTTCGGCGCCCATGGCGCGCGCCGCAGCGGCGAAGTCCACCGGCGGCAGCGTGTGTGCCACCGGCTCGGATCCCGCCAGTCTCTGACCGTGCCGGACCATGCCGAGCGCGGCGTCGTTCAGCACTACGAAGACCACCGGCAGCGACTCCGCGACCGCAACCGTCAGTTCCTGGCCGTTCATGAGCAGGCTGCCGTCTCCGGTAATGCAGACCACGGGGGTGCCGCGCCGCCCCAGCGCCGTGCCCACCGATGCGCCGATCGCCCAACCCATGGGGGCGAACTCCAGGCAGGCGCGGAACAACCCCGCCCCGGCGCCGCGGCCGCCGGCGACCCGCCGGTCGAACGGGTGCAGAAAGTGTATCGCCCACGCGAAGCTGTTCCCCGAATCGGCCAGGAATCGCGTTGACAAGGGGAAGCGCCGGGCGAGTTCGATCATCAGTCGCTGCGGTTTGATCGGCACGCCGCCATCGCGTTCGTAGGACTCACCGTCCAAACGGAATCGGCGCACGAAGGCGTCGGGATCCGGCATCGGCAAACGATGGTATCCGTCCTCGGCCACACCCTGAAAACTCGAATCGATAGGGCGGCGGGCGCGCAGGTATATCGATCCCGGATAACGGCTGCGATGCAACCGCTCGACCAACTGGTCAAAGACCGTGACAAGATCCGCGTGCACATGCAACCGCGCCATAGGCGAGCGGGAAAAATGCTCCGCGGTATCATCGACATGCAGGAGCCTTGAGTTCAGCATTGCCCGTTCATCCCACGCTCCGCTCGCGAACTCACCCAGGATGGCGCCGATCGCCAGGACGCGGTCCACCGCGGGATCGGTCAGGGCCTCCGTTGCACTCCGATGGCCCGCGAAACCGAACACCC
The DNA here is from genome assembly GCA_964487445.1 of uncultured Chromatiales bacterium. Lineage (GTDB taxonomy): Bacteria > Pseudomonadota > Gammaproteobacteria > 21-64-14 > 21-64-14 > BMS3Abin12. Next base: position 5,301 of record CAZAQG010000042.1, on the reverse strand, counting down.
CGCGAAATTTCGGGTGATACGCACTGACCAGACCCTTGCCGTGCGGTGTGGTCACGATCGGGGCGTCGAGCAACCGCGCCACTTCCAAGATCGAACCGATTGCGCGTCCGCAACCGCCGCCGACTATGATCACGAGACGATTCGCCTCCAGCAACTCACACTCCAACGCCGAAAGCGCGGCCGGATCCGCGCCCTGCGGCGTGGCCAACAGTTTGTCCACCGGCGGCACCGGGCCGGCTCCACTCGCAGGGCCGCGCAACACGTCCAGCGGGACACTCAGGTGTGCGGGCCCTCTCGGCCGACGATGCGTCGCGAGCAGGGCCGAAACCAGTTTGTGATCGAGTTGACCGGGATGCGAGACGAAGGAGTTGTACCGGGTGCAGAAGCGAAACATACCGAGCGTGTCGACTGCGGTATCGGAGGATTCCTGAAGGGCACGCCGACCGAAGGTGGGCAGAGGCGTCTGCGCGGTGATCACCAGCAGCGGGATCTCGCTCTCGTAGGCGGTGGCGACGCCGGTGAGGAGATTGGTCGCGCCGGGACCGGTGGTGGCGCAACACACGCCCAAGCGGCCGGTCTCGCGGGTGTAACCGTCGGCCATGAAGGCGGCGCCGGTCTCGTGGCGCGCGAGCACCGGGCGGGGACCGCCGCGACGCGCACTGCGCGCGAGGGCGTTGTAGAAGGGTTCGATCGCGCCGCCGGGGACGCCGAAGACGTATTCGACGCCGAGCTGCTCGAGATACTGGACGATCCGGTCGCCGACCTCCAGGCCGACCTCTGGGAGGCTTGGAGACCGATCACCGACCTTGCGCGCCCCTTCCGGTGCATCGGAATTCAACGACATCACGTGCGAACAGCGTACCCGGCGTGCTGGTTGTTGTCGCCGGTGTGCGGGCTGGTCGACCTCCCCGTGTCGTGCTGTCCGAAGCCGGATTGGAGCACGCGGAGCGAGGGATTGCAACCGCCCGACAGGGTATGCTGCGGCGCGACCGACCCCACCGCGATGTCCGCGGAACCGGGGATCGACGACTATCCCGCCGGGGCGCTGGCGACGAGCCCGAAAAACGCCGCATCGGCACGCAGTCCGTGGACCCCGCATTCGGGCAAGTTCCGCTCCCACAGACGGCGGTGGTTTGGGAACCACATCGGGGCGCCATGGAAAGGCGCCGGGGATTCGTCGATAATGTCCCGCCCGAACCCACTGAACCTGAATCGACGGACCCGCACGATGGCGCAATACATCTACACCATGAACGGCGTGAGCAAGATAGTCCCGCCGAGGCGCGAGATCCTCAAGGACATTTCGCTGTCGTTCTTCCCGGGCGCGAAGATCGGCGTGCTGGGGCTCAACGGCTCCGGCAAATCGACCCTGTTGCGGATCATGGCCGGAGTCGACCGCGAGCACACGGGCGAGGCCCGGCCGCAGCCCGGCATCCGCATCGGCTACCTGCCCCAGGAACCGCAACTCGACCCGGCGAAGAGCGTGCGCGGCAACGTCGAAGAAGGTGTCACGGAACTCAAGGCGCTCGTCGAACGCTTCAACGAAATCAGCATGCGCTTCGCCGAGCCCCTGGACGACGGCGAGATGGAAAACCTGCTCGCCGAACAGGCGCAGGTACAGGACGCGATCGACGCGGCCGGCGCCTGGGAGCTGGACCGGCGCCTGGAAGTGGCCGCCGACGCGCTGCGCCTGCCGCCGTGGGACGCCGACGTGACGCAGATCTCGGGCGGCGAACGCCGCCGCGTGGCACTGTGCCGCCTGCTGCTCTCCGGGCCCGACATGCTGCTCCTGGACGAGCCGACCAACCACCTCGACGCGGAATCCGTGGCGTGGCTGGAGCACTTCCTCGGCGAGTACCCGGGCACGGTCGTGGCGGTCACCCATGACCGCTATTTCCTGGACAACGTCGCCGGCTGGATCCTGGAGTTGGACCGCGGTCACGGCATCCCCTGGGAGGGCAACTATTCCTCCTGGCTGGAACAGAAGGAGGCGCGCCTCGCCCGGGAGGAGCGCCAGGAAAGCGCGCACCGCAAGAGCCTGGAGGCCGAACTCGAGTGGGTGCGCGCCGGCTCCAAGGGACGCCATACCAAGAGCAAGGCGCGCCTCAAACGCTACGAGGAGCTGGCCTCGCAGGAGTTCCAGAAACGCAACGAGATACAGGAGATCTACATCCCGCCGGGGCCGCGGCTCGGCGAACAGGTCGTCGAGGCCGAACACCTGTCCAAGAGCTACGGCGGGCGCCTGCTCATCGAGGACCTCGGCTTCCGCGTGCCGCGCGGCGGCATCGTCGGGATCATCGGACCGAACGGCGTCGGCAAGACCACCCTGTTCCACATGATCGCCGGGCGCGAGCAACCCGACGGCGGCACGATCCGCCTCGGCGATACCGTGCAACTCGCCCACGTCGACCAGTCCCGCGACAGCCTGGACGACGCCCGCACCGTCTGGGAGGAGATCTCCGACGGCCGGGATATCATCACCGTGGGCAGGTTCGAGATGTCGTCACGGGCCTACGTGGGACATTTCAACTTCAAGGGGACCGACCAACAGAAGCGCATCGGGGAACTCTCCGGCGGTGAGCGCAACCGCGTACACTTGGCCAAACTGCTGCACAGCGGCGGCAACCTGCTGCTCCTCGACGAGCCGACCAACGACCTCGACGTGGAGACCCTGCGCGCCCTCGAGGAGGCGATCCTCACCTTCCCCGGCTGCGTGATGGTGATCTCCCACGACCGCTGGTTCCTGGATCGGATCGCCACGCACATCCTGGCCTTCGAGGGCGACAGCCGCGTGACCTGGTTCGAGGGCAACTTCAGCGACTACGAGTCGGACCGCAGGGCGCGGCTGGGCGCAGAGACCGACCAGCCCCACCGTATCCGCTACAAGAAGCTCGCCTGACGCCCGCGCACACCCACCGGAGACTGCGACCCGGACCATGCCGGCCTCACTCGACCTGATCCTGTCGCTGCTGGCGATCCTGGTCGCCGCAGAGGTCTTCACCAACGCGCTCGAGCACCTCGGCGAGCGACTGGGCATCTCCGAGGGCGTGACCGGGTCGGTGTTCGCGGCGATCGCCACGGCGCTGCCGGAGACCACCGTGCCCCTGCTTGCGGTGTTCGCCGGCACCGCCGACACGAGATTGAACCACGAGATCGGCATAGGGGCGATCCTGGGCGCGCCGCTGATGCTCTCGACGCTCTCCCTGTCGCTGCTCGCCGTGGTTTCGTTGCGCACGCGCGGCGCACGTGCCCGCTTCCGGCCCGAACCGAGCGGGCTGATCCGCGATCTGGATTTCTTCCTGCTGACCTTCGCCCTGGCCGGCGCGACCCTGTTCGTGCCGCCCGCCCTCGCCGCCCTGCGCGCGGCGATCGCCGTGGGACTGATCGTCGCCTACTTCGTCTACGTGCTGCTCACCGTACGCGCCTCGAGCACGCTCGTGCAAAACGGCCACGGCACCGAGGCCCACGAACCCATGTGGCTCACCCGTCTCGGTCTGCCCGAGAACACGCCGGTCATCCTCTTGCAACTCGCCGCCGGGCTGAGCCTGCTGATCGCAGGCGCCAAGGGCTTCATCTACGGCGTCGAGCAGCTCGCCGACCAACTCGGGATCTCGGCGCTGCTGCTCTCGCTGGTGATCGTGCCGATCGCCACCGAACTGCCCGAGAAGGTGAACAGCATCCTCTGGATCCGCAAGGGCAGGGACACGCTCGCCTTCGGCAACATCACCGGGGCGATGGTCTTCCAGGGCTCGCTGCTCACCGCCCTGGGGATCCTCGTCACTCCCTGGGCCCCGCAGCGCGAGGTGCTCGCGGCAATGATCACTGCGCTGCTCGCGGCGATCTGGCTGCGTTGGCACCTGAAACATGGCGGCATCCGCGTCCGGCACCTGCTGGTCAACGGCGCGCTGTATGCGGCCTATCTCGCGCTCGCCCTGCACCTCCAGGGCGGGAATTGACGGTGGTCTGTATCCGGGCCGCGGGCCGGAATCCGGGAATCGCGCCCCGGCCGGGCCCGCCCCCGGATTCCGCTTCGCTCCATCCAGGCTACGGGAACGGCGGGACGGCGCCTGGGCGGCGCGCAGTCGTCGCCCGCTCCT
>CAZAQG010000042.1:0-1104 GCA_964487445.1 uncultured Chromatiales bacterium | reverse complement strand
GGCTACGGGAACGGCGGGACGGCGCCTGGGCGGCGCGCAGTCGTCGCCCGCTCCTCCCCCGTAGTGCGGATCACGCCGATCCGCTATCCTGGATCGATGCATGCTCAATTGATAATCCACGTTTGATGGCAGAGCATCACGAATTGCTGGAGCGGGTGGACCGCATCCTCGCCCGCGTCGAGGCCCTGCTGCCGCCGGCACCGGCCGAGCCCGACTGGCGTGCACCGGCGTTCCGCTGGCACCGATCCGGCGCGCGCGGGTTCCTGAAGGCCGTCCCGCACCCGCACCGGCTGCGTCTGAGCGACCTGCGCGGCATCGACGAACCGAAGGCGGAACTGGTGCGCAACACGCGCCAGTTCCTCGCCGGTCTTCCGGCCAACAATGCCCTGCTTTGGGGTGCGCGCGGCACCGGCAAGTCGTCGCTGATCAAGGCGCTGCTCGAGCGATTCCGTCGCGACGGCCTGCGCCTGGTGCAGGTCGACAAGGCGCAACTGCTCGACCTGCCCGAAATCCTCCCGCTGCTCGAGGCGCGACCCGAGCGCTTCGTCGTGTTCACCGACGACCTGTCCTTCGACGCCGGCGAAGCCGGCTACCGGGCCCTCAAGGCGGTGCTCGAGGGCGCATTGACCGCGCTGCCCGACAACGTGCTCCTCCACGCGACCTCCAACCGCCGCCACCTCCTGCCGGAGACGCAGCGCGAGAACCGGGAGACGCGAATCATCGACGAGGAAATCCATCCCGGCGAGGCGATCGAGGAGAAAATCTCGCTCTCGGAGCGCTTCGGGCTGTGGTTGGCCTTCCATCCGTTCTCGCAGGAGCGCTACCTGGAGATCGTGCAGCACTGGCTGAAGCGGCTGCACGCGCCGGCCGTCGACCGTGAGCAGACGCGGCGCGAGGCGTTGCGATGGGCGTTGCTGCGCGGCTCGCGCAGCGGGCGGGTCGCCTGGCAGTTCGCCCGCGACTGGGCCGGGCGCCATGCGCTCGGCGAATCTACGTCACCCCATTCGTAGTGACAGGATTCAAGGGGTCAGAGTACTTGAAACTCCAGATGCTCAAGGTATTCCCACGGAGGTAGGAGTTTCAAGTACTCTGACCCCTTGAATC
>CAZAQG010000041.1:0-22659 GCA_964487445.1 uncultured Chromatiales bacterium | reverse complement strand
GGCCCGACCACCGGGCGCCATGGGGCGTATTATAATTGAGTGAAGATCGAGTTGTGCGTGCGGCCCTGCGGCCGCGGGAATGCCGGGGGATATACCCGGGCGTGTTCAGGCAGACGGAGGATATCGCGATGGAAGCACAAGAGAAACCTTTCAGCCCGGCCCATTCGACGACCGAGCGTGTCGCCGGTGCGGCCCACGAGACCGTGGATCACTTGGCCGAGCGGGCGGCGCAGGCCGAGGAGCGCGTGCGCCGCGGCACCGAACGCGCCGAGACCTATGGGAAGGAGACCGCCGACAGTGTTACCCGCTACGTGCAGGAGCACCCGTTGGCGAGTCTCGGGATCGCGGCGGCGGCCGGCTTCATCCTCTCGGCGTTGTTACGGCGGTAACGGAGTGCCGGAGCACGCCGCACACGGCGGGGCGCAGGCGACCGCGCCCGAGGACGGTACGAGTGCGGATCCGGACGTAAGGGGAGTGCTGGCCGCGTTCGGCGCCGTGATCCGTGACGGCCTCACGCTCGCCGCCCTGGAGGCACGGCGTGCGGGCGTCGGGTTGGCCGTGATGGTGGCGCTGGGCGTGGCCGCGGGGTTGTTGTTGGTCACCGTGTGGCTGTTGCTCGCCGCCGCGGCGGCGTTGGAGTTGGGCCGTGCGGGCGTGTCCGCGCCGCTTGCGCTGTTGGCGGTGGCGGCGCTGAACTTGGCGGGGGCGGGGCTCCTGGCGTTCGTGGTCGTTCGCCTCAGCCGGCGGCTGTTGTTCAGCGCCACGCGCCGCCAGCTCGGCGGCGGGGAACGAGGGGATTCGGCGCATGGCGGCGAAACAGATCGCTGAATTGGAGGCCCGCCTGGAGCGGGAGCGCCGCTTGGCGTGGAGCGGGGTGGTGGCGCTCCGGGAACGGGTGCGGCGTCGGTTGTCATCCCCCGCGGCACTGCTCGGCGCCTTCGGCGGCGGTCTGGCGGCGGGTTGGGTCTGCCGTGGACCGCGGATCGGAGCGCACGCGGCAGGATCGGCCGGGACGCCGACCGGGGTGCCGGTGCGATGGATCCCGTGGCGGTGGCTGGCGCGCCGGTTGTGGCGATGGTTGATCCGCCCGGACCCGGGACCCGCGGTCGGCTCACCGCCATCGCAGTAGCGCGCCGGGACGATCGTGACCCGCCGGTGTGCGATGCGGTGCGGATTGAATCGAGGCCCGATTCCCCGGAGAATGTCCGCACCTCCGAGGACCGCAATGCCCATGTCCGACCCCGAGCGCAGATCTCCGCGGCGTGTCGCCGTCGCTCCGATGATGGAGTATACCGACCGGCACTATCGCTATCTGGCGCGGCTCCTCACGCGCCGGACCGTCCTGTATACGGAGATGGTGATCACCGGGGCGCTGTTGCGCGGATCCGGACGCGAACTCGACTACGATCCGATCGAGCATCCGCTCGCCCTGCAACTCGGCGGCAGTGAACCCGGTGCGCTCGCCGCGTGTGCACGGCGCGCGGCGCAGGCGGGCTTCGACGAAATCAACCTGAACGTGGGCTGTCCCAGCGGTCGTGTCCGGGCGGGGCGTTTCGGTGCGTGTCTGATGGCGGAGCCGGAGCGGGTCGCGGCATGCGTGGCGGCGATGCGCGCCGCGGTGCAGGTGCCGGTGCCGGTGACGGTCAAGACCCGCATCGGCATCGACGAGCGCGATTCCTATGAGGCGCTCGCGGAGTTTGTCTCGACGGTGGCGCAGGCGGGATGCGGGACGTTCGTCATCCACGCGCGCAAGGCGTGGCTGCGCGGCCTGAGCCCCAAGGAAAACCGGGAGGTCCCGCCGCTGCGCCACGACGTGGTCTACCGCGTGAAGGAGGATTTCCCGCAGTTGGAGATCGTGCTCAACGGCGGACTGCGTACGCTGGACGAGGCCGCGCACGCGCTCGAGCGGGTCGATGGGGTGATGATCGGCCGCGAGGCCTATCACAATCCCTATCTGCTGGCCGAGGTCGATCGGCGCTTTTTCGCGGACCGGCGCCCGGCGCCCGCACGTCACGAGGTGCTGCGACGTTATGTCGTCTATGCGCAAGCTCAACAGGAGCGCGGGGTGCCGACCGGCGTGCTGCTGCGACCGCTGCTGGGGTTGTTCCACGGGGTGTCCGGCGCGCGCACCTGGCGCCGGCGCCTGAGCGCGGGCGCCGGGCTTGCCCAGGTCCGCGCGGCCGCGGCATCGCTTGCGGACGGCGCCCTGCGCGAGGCGGGGTGAGGGTGCCGGCGCCGAGGGTGGGCGTGCCGGCGTAGTGGCGAAGCCGCGAGGCGATAGGCAATCGCATCCCGAGCACGACGACACACCGGGGATTGATCCGCGTCAGGGCGCGGACCGGGGTAGCGGTACAAGCTGCAATCATCTGCGCGCGCCGTGGTCGGCGCATCATAGTCGAGAAGGGACCCGGAGATGAAGACAGCCGTCGCCATTCGTCATGTCCCCTTCGAAGACCTCGGAAGCTTCGAAGAGGTCCTCACTGGGGCCGGGTACGCGGTCCGCTATCTGGAGGCCGCGTGGGACGATCTGTCCACGCTCGATCGCACGCCGCCGGAACTCCTGGTCGTCCTCGGCGGGCCGATCGGCGCCAATGACGAGGCGGACTACCCGTTCCTGCGCGAGGAGCGCACCTTGCTCGAGCGGCGTTTGGCCGGGGATCACCCGACGCTGGGGATCTGCCTCGGTGCGCAACTGATGGTGCGCGCCCTCGGTGCGCGCGTCTATCCGGCGCCGCGCAAGGAGATCGGCTGGTCGACCCTGCGTCTGACGGAGGCCGGGCGGGAAGGTTGCCTGGCACCACTGGCGCCCGAGCATACCCCGGTGCTCCACTGGCACGGGGATACCTTCGATCTTCCCGCGGGCGCCGAACGGTTGGCATCCACCGAGGTGTGTCCGAACCAGGCGTTTCGCTACGGGCGCACCGCGCTGGCGTTGCAGTTCCACGCGGAGGTCACGGCGCGCGGGCTGGAGCGGTGGTTCATCGCTCATGCCTGCGAGATCGGGGGCACCGAGGGAATCGGCGTCGAGCGGCTGCGCCGTGATACCCGGCGCTGGTGCTCCGGGCTCGAGGTCCAGGGCCGACGCTGCCTGGAGGAATGGTTGCAGGCGCTGCCGGGCGAATGACGGGCGGCGCGGTTGCGCCGCGCGACGGCTGTGCTATGGTGTGCCCGCCGCCGCGTCGGGGAGCGGATCGGCGGGGCGTCTTTCAACCTCTTTGCGGGAATCCACGCCGACGATGCGTATCGGTCATGGCTACGATGCCCACGTCTTTCAGGCCGGGCGCGAATTGGTGCTCGGCGGTGTGTCGATCCCGTTCGACCGCGGGCTCGCCGCACACTCCGACGGCGATGTGATCGTCCATGCACTGTGTGACGCACTCCTCGGGGCGGCCGGTCTCGGCGACCTGGGCCGTCACTTTCCGGACAGCGATGCGCGTTATCGCGGGATCGAGAGTCGGCGGCTGTTACGCCACGTCGTCGGGCTGCTCGCAGAGGGCGCCCTGCGGGTGCACAACGTGGACGTCACGGTGGTCGCCCAGGAGCCCAGGCTCGCGCCGTACCGGGACGGCATGTCGGCGAATCTCGCGCAGGACCTGGGCGTCGGGGTGGAGTGCGTGAATCTGAAGGCCACGACCACCGAGGGGATGGGGTTCACCGGTCGCGGGGAAGGGATCGCCGCCTATGCGGTGGCGCTGCTCGAAGAGGCGCCGGCCACGCCTTGAGGGCGGAGCGGTCGTCGGGCGAACGGATGCGGCTGGAGGGCTGAGGCGATGCGCAGGCGCAAACCGGCTTCGGTTTCTCCGTCGGCAGCAGCGGGCCGGAGCGGCGGTGCGCGGGCGGGCCGGACCGCGGAGTCGACGGGGCTGGACGAGGGCGGCCCGGCCCCGGAGTTCCAGCTCCCCGACCAGAACGGGCGCACCCGCACGCTGTCGGAGTTGCGCGGGCACTGGGTGGTGCTCTACTTCTATCCCAAGGACGACACGACGGGCTGTACGCGTGAGGCGTGCGCGCTACGCGATGAATTCGTCACGTTCTCGGAACTCGGGGTGCGGGTCGTCGGGGTGAGTCTGGACCGGGTGAAGTCCCACGAGCGCTTCGCGCGCAAGCTCGCGCTCCCGTTCCCGATCCTGTCCGATCGCGGCGGCTGGGTGGCGCTCGCCTACGGCGTGCGCGGGGGGTTGGGGCCTCTGAAATACGCCAAGCGGGTGACCTTTCTGATCGATCCCGAGGGGCGCATCGCCAGCGTCTATCGCAACGTCAAGCCGCGGACCCACGCCGCGCAGTTGCTTGCGGACCTTCGGGTGTTGCAGGAGTGCCGGTGAATCCGGGGGCGATGCGCGCGGGTCCGCGCGGTGTGGTATAAGAACGCGCACCGGTTCGGCAGAACAGGATGTGAGATCTTATCCATGGACCGAAAAGCGCTCAATCGACGCTGTATCGCCCTGATGCAGCACCCGCGGGTCAAGGTGCGGATGTGGCACCCCCGCATATTCTGGTACATAAGACGGAACGATCCGGACCCCGCGCAACTGAAGCGACCCAAAGTGGATCTCGAGGAGATGGAGGTGATGCTGTCGGCGGCCGCGCGGGAGTCCTCACGGGTCGCGGCGGCGCTCGACGCCCGCAACCCGGGTCGTGCCGATTCCATCGTGCGCGCGGTGCGCGACGGGCAGCGGCCCCTGCTCGCGTCCGCCTGAGCACCGCCTCACGGCCGGCGCAGCAGTACGTAGACCGCGCCGGTGCCGCCGTCCACGGGACGCGCCGAGCAGAACGCGAGGACGTCGTTGCGCCGACGCAGCCACGCGTTGACCTTGCGTTTCAGGATCGGGCCGCCGTTGCGCGATCCGAGACCCTTGCCGTGCACGATGTGCGCGCAGTGCACCTCGCGCCTGCGACAGGCGGCGAGGAAGTGCGCCAGCTGTTCGCGGGCCACGGGTACGGTCATGCCGTGGAGATCGAGTTCCGCACCCGGCGCGAACCGGCCGCGGCGCAGCTTACGCAACAGCCGGTGCTGCAGGCCGGGACGGCAGTAGCACAGCTCCTCGCCGGTTTCCAGGTCCGCCGCATCGTATTCCCCCTCCAGCAGCTCATCGAGGGCCGCGTCCTCGTTGCGGCGGGTCTGGTACGGGTAGGGCGCCGGGCGCCGCACTGCGGGTTCTGCGCGGACATCGACCAGCGGGCGGGTACCGACCACCGCCGCGCGGAACAGCGCGCGGTCGCTTTCGCTCAGCGGGGGTTTCCGGGCCATCGGGCGCTCCGAAGGGGAGATTTCCATCCAGTATACGAGTATCCGCGCGGCGCGACCGCCACGAGTGGGACGCCGGCTCCGATTCCAGTATATTAGCGGTCGCCGCCCCGGCGCGTAACCGGTCCCCACACCGCCCATGCGCATCCTGATCAGCAACGACGACGGCGTCCAGGCGCCCGGCATCACGTGCCTCGCCCAGGCGCTGTCCGGGATCGCCGAGATCACCGTGGTCGCCCCCGATCGCGACCGCAGTGGTGCCAGCAATTCCCTGACCCTGGACGCGCCGTTGCGCACGAGCGTGCGGGAGGGCGGATTCATCTCGGTGGAGGGTACGCCGACCGATTGCGTACACCTCGCCATCACCGGCCTGCTCGAGCACGAGCCGGACATGGTCGTGGCGGGGATCAACGCCGGCGCCAATCTCGGAGACGATGTCCTCTACTCGGGGACCGTCGCAGCGGCCACCGAGGGGCGCTTTCTTGGGCTTCCGGCGATCGCGATCTCCCTGGTCTCCTCCGGGGCGGTGCATTACAACACGGCCGCCCGGGTGGCGCTGCACCTCGTCGAGCGCCTGCGCATGGACCCGCTGCCCGCCGACACGATTCTCAACGTGAACGTGCCGGACCGCACCTGGGAGGAACTGGCCGGCTTTCAGGCGACGCGTCTGGGGCACCGGCACAAATCGGCTCCGGTGGTGCGCGACACGGACCCGCGCGGGCGGCCGATCTATTGGGTGGGACCGCCCGGCGAGGGCCAGGATGCCGGACCGGGGACGGACTTTCACGCGGTCGCCACCGGCCACGTATCGATCACACCGCTGCAGGTCGACATGACCCGCTATGCGGCGTTGGAGAAGGTGGCCAGTTGGCTCGGAGCCCCGTGAACCCATGAACTCTTCGCATGGGATCGGCATGACCTCCCAGCGTACCCGCGACCGCCTGGTGCGGCGGCTGCGTGCGAAGGGGATCCGCGATCCGAAGGTGCTCGACGCCATCGCCCGGACTCCGAGACACCTTTTCGTGGACGAGGCCCTGGCGAGTCGCGCCTATGAAGATACCGCGCTGCCGATCGGTTTCGGCCAGACCATCTCCCAGCCCTATATCGTGGCGCGGATGACCGAGGCGCTCATCGCGGAGCGAGTCCCGGAGCGGGTCCTCGAGATCGGGACCGGCTGCGGGTACCAGACGGCCGTGCTCGCGAGTCTGGTCCCGAAGGTCTATACGGTCGAGCGCATCGCCGTGCTGCTCGAGCAGGCGCGGCGGAGGTTGCGCGAGCTCGGGGTGCGTAACGTGCGCTACCGGCACGGAGACGGCACGGAGGGCTGGTCGGAGTATGCCCCCTACGACGGGATCCTGGTGGCCGCCGCGCCCGAGGAGGTCCCGCCCGCGCTCCTGGAACAGCTCGCCGTCGGTGGGCGCCTGGTGATCCCGGCCGGCCCTCCGGGTGGACAGTGGCTGCTGGAGGTGGTGCGGACCCCGGAGCGATACGAATCCCGCACACTGGGTGCGGTCAGTTTCGTGCCGATGCGCGGCGGGGCGGAGCCATGATGTCGTCCCGGGCACGGTGCGAGCGCGTGGTTCGCGATTCCGTCGAAGGGGCGGGTCGGCTGCCGCCGGGGGTGGGGCTGCCGGCCTATCCGATCCTGCGCGTCTGATGTCTCTCGGCCGTGTCGCGCTGATCCCGCTGCTGGCGTGTGCGTTGCTGGTTGCGGGGTGCGGCGCACCGGGGGCCTACGGGCCATACGGATACCGCATCCAGAAGGCGCGTTTCACCCCCGGCCGCTATACCGTTCGCCGTGGCGATACGCTGTACTCCATCGCTTGGCGCTATAGCCTCGATTTCCGGACGCTCGCGGCCTGGAATCACATCCGCCCGCCCTACACGATCTATCCCCGCCAACATCTGCGGTTGCGCGCGCCGGTGGCCCGCTCGGATCGGCGCGTCCGAACGCGGCGCGCCCGGACGCGGCGCGCTCCGCGGTCGCCGCACTCCGAGCGGGCGCCGTCCTGGCACTGGCCCACCGCCGGGCGCGTGATCGAGACCTTCCGCCGGGGCGATCCGAGGCGCCGGGGGCTGGACATCCGAGGGCGCTTGGGACAGCCTGTGGAAGCTGCCGCCGCCGGCCGCGTCGTCTATAGCGGGAGTGGACTCCCCGGTTACGGGCAGCTTATCATCATCAAACACAACGACAATTACCTGAGTGCGTACGGCTATAACCGCCGGCTGCTGGTAGGGGAGGGGCAGCGGGTGCGCGCGGGGCAGCGGATCGCGGAGATGGGCGCCGTCGGCGGCCAAGGGCCTATGCTGCACTTCGAGATCCGTCGCGACGGAAGGCCGGTGAATCCGTTGCGGTTGCTTCCGCGGCGCTGAAGGTTTCTTGCGCACGGCGTTGGCGGTAGGGACAGGGGAATAAGGAGGGGGAGGTATGCGTCGTTATGGTCCGCCCGACGAACGCAACGAGGGCACGGTGGCTCGCGGTAAACGGCGCGCGGGGGACACGCCGCCCGGGGCGCAGGACGAGCCCCCGCTGGAAGGCGCAGACGGGGTGGAAGAGCGGATCGCACCCTCGCCCGCCGAGGGTCCGGCCACCGATGCCACCCAGTTGTATCTCAGCAAGGTCGGGTTCTCACCGCTGTTGAGCGCCGAGGAGGAAGTGCGCTACGCGCGCCTCGCCCAGCGCGGCGACGAGCCGGCGCGGCGGCGCATGATCGAGAGCAATCTGCGTCTGGTCGTCAAGATCGCCAAGCGGTACATGAACCGGGGTCTGCCGCTGCTGGATCTCATCGAGGAAGGTAACCTCGGCCTGATCCACGCCGTGGAAAAGTTCGATCCGGAACGCGGCTTCCGCTTCTCCACCTACGCCACTTGGTGGATCCGCCAGGGCATCGAGCGGGCGTTGATGAATCAGACCCGCACCATCCGTTTGCCCATCCATGTCGTCAAGGAGATCAACCTCTACCTGCGCGCCGCCCGCCACTTGACGCAACACCTCGACCGCGAGCCCACCTCGCAGGAGATCGCCGAGTTGCTGGACCGACCGGCGCAGGAAGTGCAGCGCGTACTGGGTCTGAACGAACGGACCGCCTCGGTGGATTCGGCGGTCGGCGAGGACATGGAGCGCTCGCTCCTGGACACGATCCCCGACGAGAACAACCCCGATCCCTGCGAACTGGTGGAGGACCAGGACGTGCTGGTCAACCTTGGCCAGTGGATGCGGGCGCTCGACGAGCGCCAACAGAAAGTGGTGACGCGCCGTTTCGGGTTGCTCGGCTCCGAGAAGGCGACGCTGGAACAGGTCGGCCGGGAGATCGGTCTGACCCGCGAACGGGTGCGGCAGATCGAACTCGAGGCCCTGCAGCGCCTGCGTCACCTGTTCGAACATGCCGGGATCTCCTCGGCGGCGCTACGCTGACCGGCGCCGACCCCGGATGTGCCTCGGCCCGAACCTACCGCCCCGACCGGGCGAGCCCGGCCCTACCGGGGGCCGCGGTGGCCGAGATTTCGGTAGGGCGGGGCTTGCCCCGCCGGCGGTGCACGGTGTTTTCGGCGCCATTGGGGATATCGACGGTGTCGGTCAGGCGAGCCCGGCCGGGGTCTGCGAAGGCCGGCATTCCCAAGGGCGGGCCTCGACCCCCGTCAGATCATCAGGAGGGCGGCGACCACGCGCCGCCCCTCGCCGCTCAGGATGTTGAAGGTCCGGCAGGCGGCCGCCGTGTCCATCACCTCGAATCCGATTCCCTTGCGGTAGAGTCCGGCGAGGATCCGGGGGTCGGGGAAACGGAGCGTGGCGCCGGTGCCGAGCAGGACGACCTCCGGATCCAGATCCGCGAGTGCATCGATGATCGGCGCCGAGAGGTCCTCGAAGCGGGCGGGCGGCCAGTCGTGTAGGATGCGTTCCCGGGTCAGCACCACGCTGGTGGTGACGACTTCCTTGTCGAGCGTGATCCGACCCGGCGCATAGGCCCGGATCAGAGGGCCGGCGATGCTGGTCTCGGGACTGAATCGCATTCTGGTTGCGGGCCGTACGGGGATCAGGCGGTCATTATAGCGCACTTGTACCGGGGCGACTCGGCGCGAATTGACAGCGCCCGGGTTGTCTCTTACATTCTCATTTTATTAACAGTTGGTTAGATCCGGGCGCCTGCGGGCGCGGGATCGGGCCGGCAGTGATGCGCGCGAGGCGGACCCGCCGGGCCGGCATTGCGCGTCGCGGTGCGATCCTCACGCCACGGCGGGCGGTGCGGGCGCGGCAACTCCTGAACCCGGACCAGCGACTTGCAAGACGATTTTCCCAGAATCAAGCGGCTTCCCCCGTACGTCTTCAATATCGTCAACGACCTGAAGGCCGGGGCGCGGGCGCGCGGCGAGGACATCGTCGACTTCGGTATGGGCAACCCGGACCGCCCGACGCCGAGGCACATTGTCGACAAGCTGGTGGAGGTCGCACAGCGCGAGGATACCCACCGCTACTCGCTCTCGCGCGGGATCCCGCGTCTTCGCCGCGCCATCTGCAACTGGTACCGCGACCGCTACGGCGTGCAACTCGATCCCGAGACCGAGGCGATCGTCACGATCGGCTCCAAGGAGGGGCTCGCGCACCTCGCCCTGGCCACCGTCGGCCCCGGCGACGCGGTACTGGTGCCCAACCCCGCCTACCCCATCCATCCCTACGGTTTCGCCATCGCCGGCGCGGATATCCGCCACGTACCGCTGATCCCGGGTGTGGACTTTTTCATGGAGCTCGAGAAGGCCATCCAGGACTCCTGGCCGCGGCCGAAGATGCTGGTGCTCAACTTTCCCTGCAACCCCACGACGCAGTGCGTGGACCTGGAGTTCTTCCGCAAGGTGGTGGCGGTCGCGCGCGAGCACGGCATCTGGGTGATCAACGACCTCGCCTACGCGGACCTGGTCTTCGACGGCTACACCGCGCCGTCGGTCCTGCAGGTACCCGGCGCCTCCGAAGTGGCCGTGGAGTTCTTCACGCTGTCCAAGAGCTACAACATGCCGGGGTGGCGGGTGGGCTTCATGTGCGGGAACCGGGAACTGGTGGCGGCGCTGGCGCGCATGAAATCCTACCTGGACTATGGAATGTTCACGCCGATCCAGGTGGCCGCGATCGCCGCCCTCGAAGGACCGCAGGACTGCGTGCGCGAGATCGCCGGGACCTACCGGCGGCGGCGTGAGGTGCTCTGCGACGGGTTGAACGCCGCCGGTTGGAGTGTCGAGCCGCCGCGCGCCACCATGTTCGTCTGGGCCCCGATCCCGGAGCGCTACCGCGCCATGGGATCGCTCGAATTTTCCAAGAAGCTGCTGGCGGAGGCGAAGGTGGCGGTCTCTCCCGGCATCGGCTTCGGCAGCTATGGAGACGACCACGTGCGCTTCGGCCTCATCGAAAACGAGCACCGCACCCGCCAGGCGGTGCGCTGTATCCGGGACATGTTTCGCAGCGACGAGCGCCGCGCCGCGGTGGGGACGCGGCCATGAAGCCGGTCAACATCGGACTGCTGGGGCTGGGGACCGTCGGCGGCGGCACGGTGAACGTGCTGCGGCGCAACGCCCACGAGATCACGCGCCGCGCCGGGCGCGGCATCCGGGTGAGCTGTGCGGCCGCCCGCGACCGGCCGCGCAATTGCAACGTCGAGGGGATCCGGTTCAGCCGGGATCCCTACTCGGTGGTGGACGACCCGGACGTGCAGATCGTGGTGGAGCTGATCGGCGGTGTGGAGCTGGCCCGCGAGCTGATTCTGCGCGCGATCGCCAACGGGCGCCACGTAGTGACCGCCAACAAGGCGCTGATCGCGCGGCACGGCAACGAGCTGTTCGCCGCGGCCCGTGCGCGCGGCGTGATGGTCGCCTTCGAGGCGGCCGTCGCCGGCGGCATTCCGATCATCAAGGCGATCCGCGAGGGGCTGGCGGGCAATCGCATCGAATGGCTGGCGGGTATCATCAACGGGACCTGCAACTACATGCTCAGCGCCATGCGCGAGGAGGGGCGGGAGTTCGGCGAGGCCCTTGCCGAGGCGCAACGCCTGGGTTACGCGGAGGCCGATCCCGCATTCGACGTGGACGGGATCGACGCCGCGCACAAACTCACCATTCTCGCCTCGATCGCCTTCGGGATCCCGCTGCAGTTCGATCGCCTGCACGTGGAGGGCATACGCTACATCACGCGCACCGACGTCGTCTACGCGGAGGAACTCGGCTATCGGATCAAACACCTGGGGTTCGCGCGCGCTACCGCACAGGGGATCGAACTGCGCGTGCATCCGACCCTGATCCCGCACCGGCGCCTGATCGCCAACGTGGACGGGGTGATGAACGCCGTCCTGGTCAACGGCGACGCGGTCGGTCCCACGCTCTATTACGGCGCCGGCGCCGGCGCGGAACCCACCGCCTCGGCAGTGGTCGCGGACCTGGTCGACGTGGTACGCGCGCTGACCTCGGATCCGGAGAACCGCGTCCCGCATCTGGCGTTTCAGCCCGACGCGCTCGCCGATACGCCGATCCTGCCCATGGAGGCGGTGGAGACCGCCGACTATCTCCGTCTGCAGGCCCTGGACCGCCCGGGTGTGCTCGCCGACGTGACGCGCATCCTGGGCGAGCGCGGCATCAGCATCGAGGCGATGGTTCAGAAGGAACCGGCCGAGGGGCAGGACGACGTATCGGTGATCCTGCTCACCCAGCGGGTACGGGAGGGCCAGATGAACGACGCCATCCAGCACATCGAGCGGCTGCAATCGGTGACCGCCCCGGTGACCCGCATCCGGGTGGAGAGCCTGGGGCGCTAGGAGCCGGTTTCGACCATCATCACACCAGAGGCACCGCGACGTCGCGGGGCGCGCCCGGTGCGCCGTGTGCCGCAGAGGATTCAGACCATGCCGTTCCGCCCCCGATACACGGGCCTGATCGAAAAGTACCGCGACCGCCTGCCGGTGCGCGACGACACCCGGGTCATCAGCCTCGGCGAGGGCAACACCCCGCTGATCCGGCTCAACCACATCCCCGAGGACCTCGGCCGGGGGATCGACCTGTACGTGAAGTACGAGGGCCTGAACCCGACCGGCTCCTTCAAGGACCGCGGCATGACCCTGGCGGTCACCAAGGCGGTAGAGGAGGGCAGCCGGGCGGTGATCTGCGCCAGCACCGGTAACACCTCGGCCTCGGCCGCGGCCTACGCGGCGCGCGCCGGCATCCGCGCCTTCGTCCTGATCCCGGAGGGCAAGATCGCGCTCGGCAAGCTCGCCCAGGCGATGCTGCACGGCGCGGTGGTGTTGCAGATCCGCGGCAACTTCGACGTCGGTATGCGCCTCGTGAAGGAGGTCGCCGAGCAGGCCCCGGTGACCATTGTCAATTCGATCAACCCGTTCCGCCTGCAAGGCCAGAAGACCGCCGCCTTCGAGATCGTCGAGGAGTTGGGGTGCGCGCCCGACTATCACTGCCTGCCGGTGGGCAACGCCGGCAACATCAGCGCCCACTGGTTGGGCTATCGCGAGTACTTCGAACACGGCATCGTCAACAACCGGCCGGTGATGGTCGGCTACCAGGCGAGCGGCGCCGCGCCGTTTCTGCGCGGTGCGATGGTCGATCAGCCGGAGACGGTGGCTACCGCGATCCGCATCGGGCACCCGCAATCCTGGGACAAGGCATGGACGGTACAGAAGGAGTCCGGCGGCTGGTTCGACGAGTGCAGCGACGAGGAGATCCTCGCGGCGCAGCGCCTGCTCGCCGAACGCGAGGGGGTGTTCTGCGAACCGGCTTCGGCGACCTCGCTGGCCGGCGCATTGCGCGACGCACGCGCCGGGCGTATCCCGGAGGGGAGCAAGGTGGTCTGTACGCTCACCGGACACGGGCTCAAGGACCCGGACATCGTGATCGGCCAGTGCGGGGAACGGTTGCGGACGATCCCGGCGGAACTCGATGCGGTGCGACGGGCGATCCTGGAGCGATTGGAATAGCGGGAGGCGGCGCGGCCCGGCGCGCGCGGCGGGGATAGGTGCATGCGCGGAGCGGATGAGCCCCCGGCACTGACGCTGGTGATTCCGGGCCTGAGCGGGACGGGCGAGCGGGCGTCGGATGTCGCGCCGGAGCCCGGCGAGGGGCGACTCGCGGATCTCCCGCCCCTGCCGGCGCTCGGTTCGCTGATCGCGGCGGCGACGGCCTTTCCGGTGCCCGTGTCGGGTCCGGAGGCCACGCTGCTGCATCTGTCCGGGATCCCGCAGGAGCGGGCGCAGGACGCGGCATGCGCCGCCTTCTGCCGGCTCGGTGAGGGAGGGGCGTCGGTCGACGGCTGGTGGCTGCGGGCCGACCCGGTGCACCTGCACGCCGACTTCGGCCGGCTGGTGCTCGCCGACGGTGAGGCGCTGGCGGTGACGGCCGCCGAGGCCGCGGCGCTGGCGGCGGAATTGAACGAACGGCTGTTCCGCCTCGATGGGCTGGAATTGGAGGCCCCGTCCCCGACCTGCTGGTATCTCAGGTTGACGGGGGACCCGCAGATTCGCACCTGTGCGTTGAGCGGCGTGGTCGGGTGCGATGTGGCGCCGTGTCTGCCGGAGGGGCCCGGTGCCCGGGTATGGCGCACGCGCCTCAACGAGGTGCAGATGGTCCTGCACGCAAGTCCGGTCAACGAGGCCCGCGCCGCGCGCGGACTGGCGCCGATCAACAGCCTCTGGTTCTGGGGGCCGGGCACGGTTGCTACGCCGTCGCCGCGCTGGTCGCAGATCTTCGGTGGCGGGGTGTTGGCGCGGGGGATCGCCGCGGCGACCGGTCGATCCCATGAACCGGTGCCCGCTTCGGCCGCCGCCCTGCTTGCGGCCGCAAGTACCGACCGGCCCGTGCTCGCGGTACTCGATCACGCCCGGGTGCCGATGCTGCATGGGGATACGGCGCGCCGGCGCGAGGCGCTCGCCGTGCTGGAGCGGGACTGGTTCGTCGCGTTGCGGGCGCACCTGCGGGAGGCCCGCTCCTTTCATCCGGTTCTCTATACGGGCGACGGGCGGGCGTGGCGGTTGCGAGCGCCGCCGCGTTGGAGGCGCCGAGCGACGATCCGCACGGTACTCCATGATTTCATCATATAAAATAATCGGTTAACATAAATTTTTCATATTCTACATGAGAACAAGAGGTCGCTGATGTCCGCTCGGAACGGCCCGAATGCATCGGGGAGCGCGGTCGCCGGTCCGCGCATCGTGCGTCGCTCCCCGGTGGCCGGGTGTGCGCTACCGTCGGATCTGCACCCCGTTCTGCGGCGCGTCTACGCCGCGCGCGGCGTGCGTACGAGTGAAGAACTCGCCCTTTCCCTGGACCGGCTGTGTTCTCCGGGCGCGCTGGGGGGGATCGAGCGGGCCGCGGGACTGTTGGCCGAAGCGGTAGAGGGGGGCGGGCGGATCCTGTTCGTCGGTGACTTCGATGCCGACGGGGCGAGCAGCTGCGCGGTGGGGGTGCTCGGGTTGCGCGCACTGGGTGCGCGTCAGGTTCATTATCTGGTCCCGAACCGGTTCGAATTCGGCTATGGGCTGACCCCGGAGATCGTGGCCGTCGCCGCCGACTGGCGACCGGACCTGTTGATCACGGTCGACAACGGTACCGGCAGCATCGCCGGCGTGGCGCAGGCGCGAGGGCGCGGTTTCCGGGTGTTGATCACGGACCACCACCTGCCGGGGACCGAGTTGCCGGCGGCCGACGCGATCGTCAACCCGAACCTGCCGGGGGACGGATTTCCCAGCAAACATCTGGCGGGTGTCGGCGTCATCTTCTACGTGCTCTCGGCGCTGCGTGCGCGGCTGCGCGAGACGGGATGGTTCCGGCGCCGCGGCGTCGAGGTACCCAATCTCGCGTTCCTGCTCGACTTGGTGGCCCTGGGGACGGTGGCCGACCTGGTACCGCTGGATCGCAACAACCGCATCCTGGTGGCTCAGGGTCTGGCGCGCATCCGTGCCGGGCGCTGCCGTCCGGGGGTGGCGGCCCTGCTCGAGGTCGCGGGGCGGCGGCGCGCCCAAGTCGTGGCGGCGGATCTGGCGTTTGCCGCCGCGCCGCGGCTCAATGCCGCCGGACGCCTCGAGGACATGTCGCTCGGCATCGAATGCCTGCTTACACCGTCACCGGACGCGGCCCGCGACATGGCGCTGCGCCTGGATACGCTCAACCGGGAACGGCGCGCCATCGAGCGGGAGATGCACGGGCAGGCCCTGGCGGCGCTCGAGGACCTGCCGCAGGATCCGGGCGACCCGGCGCTGCCGGCCGGCCTTTGCCTGTATGACGAGCGTTGGCATCAGGGCGTGATCGGGATCCTCGCCGCACGGATCCGCGAGCGTTTTCACCGCCCGGTGATCGCCTTCGCTCCGGCCGGCGACGAACTCAAGGGTTCGGCGCGATCGGTGCCGGGTCTGCACATCCGTGACACCCTGGAGGCGGTCGCGGGGTGTCGTCCCGGACTGCTGGGGCGCTTCGGCGGCCACGCCATGGCGGCGGGTCTGAGTCTCGCGCCGCGCGATCTTCCGGCGTTTCGCCGCGCCTTCGAGGAGGAAGTACAGCGCCGCCTCGGCCCGGCGGACCTGCAGGGTACCCTGTACACGGACGGTGCGCTGGCGGCGGCGGAACTCAATCTGGGGCTCGCCCGCCTGCTGCGCGACGCCGGACCCTGGGGGCAGGGGTTCCCGGAGCCGCGGTTCGACGGGACATTCGAGGTGTTGACCCAGCGGGTGGTCGGGGACGGACACCTCAAGTTCACCGTGCGGCCCCTGGATGGGGATCGGTGCGTCGAGGCGATCGCCTTCCGCACGCCGGCGCCGGCCGAACCCCTGCGCCGCGCCCGTCTCGCCTTCCGGCTGGACGTCAACGAATACCGGGGGGCCTGCAGCGCCCAATTGCTCGTCGAGCGGATCGAGGCACTGTAAAATCGCGAACGCGCCGCGCGTGGTCCCCATCACGGGCGGGGCTGGTGTATCATTGCGCGCCGGGCGCCGCCCGGGCGCCGGGGGAGGTCGTATCCGTCATGCTCGAAGTCAACGCCGTTGTACATCGCATCGAAGACCTGGAAGGGCGGGTCGACGCCCTCAGGGGGTATCTTTGACTACGATGCCGGACGCGAACGTCTGGCCGAGGTCCGGCGCGAGTTGGAACAGCCCGAGATCTGGCGGAATCCGGAGCAGGCGCAGACCCTGGGCCGGGAGCGGGCGCGGCTCGAGGAGCAGGTCGGCGTCGTCGATGAGGTGAGCGCGGGCCTGCGCGAGGCGCGCGAACTGCTCGAACTGGTCGCGGAGGAGGACGATCAGGCGGCGTTCGACGCCCTCGTCCGGGATCTCGACCGCGCCGAGGCGCGTGTCGGGCAGTTGGAATTCCGCCGCATGTTCTCGGGCGGGATGGACGCGAAGAACGCGTTCCTCGACGTCCAGGCCGGCTCCGGCGGCACCGAGGCCCAGGACTGGGCCGAGATGTTGCTGCGCATGTACCTGCGCTGGGCCGAGCGACGCGGCTTCGCCACCGAGCTGATCGAGGTCTCCCCGGGGGAGGTGGCCGGCGTCAAGAGCGCGACCGTGAAGGTGGAGGGCGACTACGCCTATGGCTGGTTGCGCACCGAGACCGGCGTGCACCGGCTGGTGCGCAAGTCGCCGTTCGATTCGGGCAACCGGCGCCATACCTCGTTCGCCGCGGTGTTCGTCTCCCCCGAAGTGGACGACAGCATCGACGTGGAGATCAATCCGGCCGATCTGCGCATCGACGTCTACCGCGCGAGCGGCGCGGGCGGGCAGCACGTCAATCGTACCGAGTCGGCCGTGCGCATCACCCACCGCCCTTCAGGGATCGTCGTGCAGTGTCAGAACGACCGCTCGCAGCACAAGAACAAGGCCACGGCCATGAAGCAGCTCAAGGCCAAGCTCTACGAGTTGGAGGAGCAGAAACGGCGCGCCGCCCAGCAGATCGTGGAGGACAGCAAGTCCGACATCGGCTGGGGGCGTCAGATCCGCTCCTACGTGCTGGACCAGTCGCGCATCAAGGACCTGCGCACGGGCGTGGAGACCGGCAACCCGCAGGCGGTGCTCGACGGCGATCTGGACGCGTTCATCGAGGCCAGCCTCAGGGCCGGCGTGTGAGCCGCGTGCGCGGCGTGTGCCGCTACGACTGCGAGGAAGACGGAACGCCATGAGCGAATCCGACGACAACCGGCTGATCGCCGAACGCCGTGCCAAGCTGGCCGCGTTGCGCGAGCGGGGACCGGCGTTTCCCAATGACTTCCGCCGTGACGCGCTGGCCGCGGACCTGCACCGGGTCTTCGACGACGTGGACGGGGAGCGGCTGGAGGCCGACCCGCACCCGGTGCGGATCGCCGGGCGCATGCTGGCCAAGCGCGTGATGGGCAAGGCGAGCTTCGCGCAGTTGCAGGATATGAGCGGGCGCATCCAGGTGTTCCTCCAGCGCGATGCGCTGCCCGACGGCGTCTATGCGGATTTCAAGGGCTGGGACGTGGGCGACATCGTGGGTGTCGAGGGGCCGTTGTTCCGGACCCGCACCGGGGAACTCACGGTGCGCGCCGGGCGGGCGCGGGTGCTGGTCAAGTCGCTGCGTCCGCTGCCCGAGAAGTTCCACGGACTGACCAATCAGGAAATGCGCTATCGGCAGCGCTACGTGGACTTGGTCATGAACGAGTCCACACGCCGGGTCTTTCATCTGCGCAGTGCGATCGTGCGCTACCTGCGTCGGTTCCTCGACGAGCGCGGCTTCATCGAGGTCGAGACGCCGATGATGCATGCCATCCCGGGCGGTGCCGCGGCGCGCCCGTTCGTCACCCACCACAACGCCCTGGAGATGGACCTCTATCTGCGCGTCGCCCCGGAACTGTATCTCAAGCGGCTGGTGGTCGGGGGGCTGGAGAAGGTCTACGAACTGAACCGCAACTTCCGCAACGAGGGCGTCTCCACGCGCCACAACCCCGAGTTCACGATGCTCGAGTTCTATCAGGCCTACGCCGATTACGAGGACCTGATGGACCTGACCGAGACCCTGTTCCGCGACATGGCCGTGGAACTGCTGGGCGATGCGGTCATCCGCTGCCAGGGGAAAGACTACGATTTCGGCCGACCGTTTACGCGCATGACGGTGCGCGAGGCACTGCTGCGGTTCATCCCGGAGTTGGCCGGCGGCGGGGTCGACGACCCGCAGGCGCTGCGCGCGCTGTGCGCGCGCCACGGTGTCGCCGTCGAGCCGCATCACGGCGCGGGCCGCCTGCAGATGGAGCTGTTCGACAAGATCGTGGAGGCGAAGCTCGCCGATCCCACCTTCATCACCGCCTATCCCACCGAGGTTTCTCCCCTGGCGCGTCGCAACGACGCGGATCCCTCGGTGACCGACCGCTTCGAACTCATTGTCGACGGGCGCGAGATCGCCAACGGTTTCTCGGAACTGAACGACCCGGAAGACCAGGCGGAGCGCTTCCGGCATCAGGCGCAGGAGAAAGCGGCCGGCGACGAGGAGGCCATGCACTACGACGCGGACTACATCCGCGCACTGGAATACGGCCTGCCGCCCACCGCCGGCGAAGGCATCGGCGTCGATCGGCTGGTGATGCTGTTCGCCGACGCGGCCTCGATCCGCGACGTGCTGCTGTTCCCGCATATGCGCCCGGAGTGAGGCGAGGGGTCAAGGGGTCACGTCCTCTACGATCAATGTCCCGCCGAGGCAACGTCTGGCTACTTCGTAGAATCCACATTCTACGGTGTCTGGGTATTGGCTGCTCCCCCCTGGAGAGGTGTGGAGCGTCCTGAGTATCACTTAACTTATTGATTTATATTTACTGAGACCTGATTACACGGGTATTCTCAATTTCGCCGGCTGGTATGCCGGCGAATATTGACATTATTTTCAATTACCCTATAGTGCGGCGTTATGAGGATAATATCCGGTCTGAATTTCGAAGCCGGGATCGCCGGTCTTTCATCCAACCAAACCTTGGTCTGGGGATTTCGTTCGGGTGATCGGGGTACCCACACCAGTCGGACAATCATGCTCGATGAGCTATCGCATCTTCTGGATGCGGTTCCGGGCGAGGCGCCCCGAGCGAACTACGCGACCGCCGTCATGGAAGACAACTGTCTTGGTAAGAGGACGGTGGCAACCCGCAAGCTCTCCCTACAACGGCTGATCGAACTCTACGGTCTCGATGCTCGGGTGGTCTTATTCCGGGTTCTTAGGGATTTCTGGAGTCGTCACGAAACCAGCCGCCCCCTCCTGGCGCTCCTGCTCGCCCTTGCGCGCGACCCGCTGCTACGGGCGACTGCACGAGCCGTTGTCGGTACACCGTTTGGCCACGAGTTCGCGCGGCAATCCATGAAGGATACCCTTTCCAATGCAGTCGGAGGTCGCTTGAACGAAGCGACGCTCGACAAGGTGATGCGCAACGCTTCGTCGTCATGGACACAGTCCGGTCACCTGAGGGGAAGAAGTCGAAAGACCAGGCGGCGCGTCGAGGCTACACCAGCCGCAACTACCTACGCATTATTGCTGGGTTTTGCAATCGGCCGGCGTGGTCGTCTGCTGTTCGAGACACCCTGGACCGCTGTGTTGGATGCCGGTCCCGACGAACTCATCGACGTCGCCGTCGATGCCAAGCGACTCGGGCTGCTCGATATCAAACAGTCCGGATCGATGATCGACGTGTCGTTTCCGACGATACTCGCCGGAAAGGAACGGGAGTTGGTCTATGGGGCGCATCGACAGGTTGGCTGAGCGCTACAAGAGCTATATCGCGCTGCCGTGGCAGAGGGATCTGGCCGGTGCACAGCGCGCTCTATTCATCGTCTACGACAGTGCCGACGAGCGACGACTGCGGGCACGCAAGGATTTGTTTGAACTGGCGACCAAAGAGGCCGGGCATGGCTGGTTCGAGTGTGATCTGACTAAGGTATTCGCAAAATGGATGGCGAATACGGAGTATCGGGATAGTTATTTCGAGTCGCCGGAAGACCTTGAGTTGAAGCTCGAAGATGACTTTCTGGAACACATCGCCGGCCGGGTACGGGAAGTGCTGACGGCACCGGAAGTGGATGAAAGTTCGGCGGTCGGCATCTATGGCATCGCCTCGCTGTTCGGGTTCGTCCGCGTATCGGAGTTAATGAAGGAAATCGAGAGGGATATCCGAGGCCGTATAGTGGTGTTCTTCCCGGGCGAGTACGAGAACAGCAACTATCGGTTGTTGAATGCACGGGACGGATGGAACTATCTCGCAGTCCCGATCACCCTGCAAGAAGACCGAGGAGTGTACGAGGCATGAAAAACCGGGACATCTACCAGCGAGACCCCGGAAAGATCACCTTGCTCAACAATGGCGTGGCTGCAATGACCGACGCCCTGACCGATGAGGAGCGGCGCACGCTGCGTTTCGAACTCGAGCACTTCGTCTGCGAAGGTGAGTATCGGCGCGGCCTCGTTCGCATCCTCGATTCGTACGTCAGCAACCAGGGTCGGCCCGAACAGCCGGCCGCTTGGATCAGCGGGTTCTTCGGCAGCGGTAAGTCCCACTTGGCAAAAATGCTGCGCTTCCTGTGGACGGACTACACTTTTCCCGAAGATGGCGCCAGTGCTCGGGGGCTTGCACGGCTTCCGAACGATGTGCAGGACTTGCTAAAAGAAATCTCGACCCTCGGTAAGCGAGGCCATGGACTGCATGCCGCAGCGGGAAATCTCGGTGCCGGCGCCGGAGACAGCGTTCGGCTCGCGCTTCTCGGGATCGTGTTCAAATCCGCGGAACTGCCCGAGAGTTTTCCCCAGGCGCGCTTCTGCCTCTGGCTGAAAAAGAACGGCATCTATGACCAAGTGCGTACTGTGGTCGAGGCGCAAGACCGGGAATTCCGGCGCGAGCTGAACGACCTGTATGTCAGCCCGCTGATCGCCAAGGCGCTGCTCGCGGCTTACCCGAATTTCGCCGGCGGCGAGAAGGATGCCAGGGCCGCACTGCGGGCTCAGTTTTCCAAGCCCAAGGATATCACCACGGACGAATTCGTCGGTGCGCTGTACGATACACTGGCGCCCAACGGCGACGTGCCTTGCACCGTCGTCATCCTCGACGAGGTACAGCAGTACATCGGCGACGATACCAGCCGTTCCTATGTGGTTCAGGAGGTCGTTGAGGCATGCAGCAAACGGTTTGGCGATCGCGTGCTCTTCCTGGGCACCGGACAAACCGCGCTCTCCGGAACACCGGCGCTGCAACGTCTTCAGGGTCGGTTCACGGTCAATGTCGAACTCTCGGACAACGACGTCGAAACGGTCACCCGGCGGGTCGTGCTGGCGAAGCGCCCGGACCGCCTCAACGACGTCAACTCGACGTTGGCAGCCAACGCCGGAGAACTCGACCGTCACCTGGTGGGCACCAAGATCGGCCCCCGTAGCGAGGACAAGTCGATCCTGATCGAGGACTATCCGTTGCTGCCCGTGCGCCGGCGCTTCTGGGAGCATACGTTGCGCGCGGTTGACCGCGCGGGCACCGCAGGCCAGCTCCGCACGCAGTTGCGCATCGTCTACGATGCCGCACGTCGTACCGCCGAGGAACCGGTCGGGTCGGTGGTGCCGGCGGACTTCCTGTTCGAGGAGATCTCCGCCAATCTGCTGCAGTCCGGAGTGCTGCTCCGCGAGGTCAATAAAACCATTATCGAGCAGGACGACGGGACTCCTGATGGCCATCTGAAGTCGCGGTTGTGTGCGCTGGTGTTCCTGATCCGCAAGCTTCCGAGAGAAGCCGGTGTCGATATCGGCCTTCGCGCCACCGCCGGTGCGTTGGCCGATCTGCTGGTGGAGGATCTGGCGAAAGATGGGTCGACACTGCGGGGTCAGATACCGCAGCGGCTGGACGAACTGGCGGCCGCCGGCACGTTGATGAAGCTGGATGACGAGTACAGTTTGCAAACGCGGGAGAGCAGCGAATGGGAAGCCGAGTTCCGCAACCGGCAAGCCAGGCTCGCCAATGATCCCACTCGAATGAGCAGCAAACGCGCCCAGCTCCTTGGAGCCGCGGTACAGGATGCGGTGGGATCCGTGAAGCTCGTGCATGGCAAGTGCAAAGAACCCCGGAAGCTCGCACTGCACTTCGGCGCCGAACCGCCGCAGGGCACCGGCCACGAAATTCCGGTGTGGATTCGCGATGAGTGGGGCGCTTCCGGGAAGGACGTGGTCTCCGATGCGCGCATGGCGGGCTCGGATAGCCCGGTCATCCATATATTCGTCCCGAAGTCCCGCGCCGATGCGCTGGCGCGTGTTATCGCCTCCCAGGGCGCGGCCAAGGAGACGCTGGAATATAAAGGCGTACCCTCGACCCCCGAGGGCATCGAGGCCCGTCAGGGCATGGAAACACGTTTTACTGAAGCGACGAACAGCCTGCGAATGTTGGTAGCCGAAGTCATCGATGGGGCGAAGGTGTTCCAGGG
>CAZAQG010000040.1:0-22782 GCA_964487445.1 uncultured Chromatiales bacterium | reverse complement strand
TCGTGACACCGCTCTGCGGTGTCACGCTTTTCGCCGCGAGCTCACGCATACCAAGTGCCCCCGGCCGGTGAGTAGCTGACGGCTGCCTCATGCCCTGCTCGATGGGGCAGGTTTTGTCGCGGTGACGCTTCCAAGCCGAATCTCGACGCCGGAGGAATCTCAAAACCTGGCTGCGCGGCATCCACCATGGCGTCAGCCCGCAGCACCTACAGACCTATCTCAACGAGTTCACCTTCTGCTTCAACCGCCGCTTCTACCCCTTCAACGCCTTCCGCTCCCTGCTCGGCATCGCCGGCGACGTTACTGCACCCACCTACGCCGAGCTCTACGCCGCAAAATCACGACCCACTACATCTAGTAGGTCTGGGAGTTAACCGGATAAGCACGGTCCAGATGTGCGGTGTCACCAGATGTGCAGATGCGCGGGTCACCCGATGTGGATACCGCGGCTCACCGCGCGCTCCTGCTCAACCGGTTTCGCGCAAAAGGTCGGTTCTCCAGCGGAGTCGTTGAGGGTTTCAACGCCAAGGCAAAACCGACCTCCGGAAAATCCTTCGGCTTTCGCGCTTGCCACGGCGCTGAAACCACTTTGCATCCTGTGCTTGGCGCCCTACCCGAACCGGAGTCCACCCACAGGTTCTGCTGAGGAGCCGAAAAATAAGTAAAATAAAGCCTTGCAAGCTCTTTGGTTTGACGGGTAAAAACCAGGGGGTTGCCTCCCCCTCTCAACGCCACACTATCCCCGCAATTGGTTCGGCGGATTCCTCGTTCTCTAAAAAAGCCTATGCAGACTGGTGGGCGAACCGAGTTGTCGGTCAATCGAGAAAGGATCCTCTATCCTTTTCCTGGTACCCCATCGCACGATAGCCACGGAGCCTTCTCTCGAACATCCTGGCCAGCATAGGTGCTTTGCCATCCACATAATCAACGATCCGAACTTCGTGTTTCCCACGGAACGTCACCTGTTGTACGTTGCCTGTACGCGCGCACGGGATCATCTGTTGGTGACGAGCGTCGATCCGGCATCGGAGTTTTTGGATGATTTGCGGATGTAAGTCTGATCGCCGGCGTCTTATAGGGCCGGGGCTCGCCGAAATCCGCGGCGGCGTTGAAATCCCGGGCGCCGCCGGCGGGCCGAGGCCCGCCCTACGGGGTCCCACGGCATCGCGGTACCTGGCCGGGCACAAGTCCGGTCGCAGGGTTCAGGCCGCTTCCAGCGCCGCGCGCAGCCTGCCGATGGCGTTTTTCTCCAACTGCCGGATGCGTTCCGCGGAAATCCCGTACTGGTCGGCCAGTTCCTGCAGGGTGGTCTTCTCCTCGGCGAGCCAGCGCCGCGCCAGGATGTCCCGGCTGCGTGGATCCAGGCCCTCGAGGGCCGCACGCAGGCGCTTGGTATTGTGCCGTCCCCAGTCCTCCTCCTCCACGGCTACGGCGGGGTCGTAACGCTGGTCCGGCAGGTAGCCGGCGGGTACCTGCCGGGCGTCGTCGTTGTCGTCGGCACCCCCGTCGAAGGCGAGGTCATGCCCGCTCAGCCGCGACTCCATCTCCCGCACGGTCTCCGGTTTGACGCCCAGATCGCGCGCAATGGAATCGACCTCTTGCGGATTCATCCACCCGAGGCGTTTCTTGGCGCCGCGCAGGTTGAAGAACAGCTTGCGCTGGGCCTTGGTCGTGGCGACCTTGACGATGCGCCAGTTGCGTAGGATGAACTCGTGGATCTCGGCGCGGATCCAGTGCACCGCGAACGAGACGAGCCGAACCCCCACGGCCGGATCGAAGCGTTTGACGGCCTTCATCAGGCCGATGTTCCCTTCCTGGATCAGGTCCGCCAGAGGCAGGCCATAGCCGGCGTAGCTGCGTGCGACATACACCACGAAACGCAGGTGCGAGAGCACCAGCCGCCGCGCGGCGTTCAGGTCGTGGTCGCGGTACAGGTGCACGGCGAGTTCGTGCTCCTCTTCGGCGCTCAACATGGGCAGGTGGTTGACCGCCTGAATGTAGGCGGTTGCGTTGCCCACCGGCGGGGTCAACGGCAGCCCCCCGGTCTGAATGCCGGCAACCAGTGCCTTGTTCATGGATCAGTCCCCCATTTGAGATACGGTTGCCCCTTCCAGGCATAAAAGTTTAGCACTCCCACAGAAGGAGTGCTAAAAATAAGATGCCATCCGACGCCGGAAGTTCCCTGACCGGAGATCCCGGCAGGGGTTCCGGCGGAATTTGAAAGATTATTGAAAAATAATAAAATTCTGACCACGCTGGGTCAGCGTGGTTCGATCTCCGCGAGGTGCCGCCTCACCGCCAGCCAGGAGCCCAGCAGCCCCAGCAGGCCGCCGCCCGCCAGCAGGATCGCGGAGGGCCCGAGGCCCAGGCTGGTCAGCGTGAAGTCGCTGTGGTAGAGGAGGGCGAGACGCCGCACCGGGCCTTGCAGCAGCCACAGTGCGGCGCGTACCAGGAGCCAGGCGATGGCCCCGCCGGCGAGTCCATACCAGAGTCCGCTGTAGAGGAACGGGCGGCGGATGAAGGCATCGGTGCCGCCCACCAGCTTGGTGACCTCGATCTGCTCGCGCCGGTTCTGGATATCGAGCCGGATCGTGTTGCCCACCACCAGCAGCACCGCGAGGGCGAGCATCGCGGCCAGGATCGCCACGCCCCGCTGCGCGAGGGCCATCAACGCGTACAGGCGCCGGACCCAGGCCATATCGAGTTGCGCCAGGGCCACCTGCGGCAGCTTGCGCAGTGCCTCCAGCAGTCCCTGGACCGCCTGCGGCCCGTCCCCGGAGAGCGCCGGCTGTACGACCAGGACCGCCGGCAGCGGGTTGGTCTTGAGGGCGTCGAGGGCGGCCCCGAATCCCGAGGCGGCGCGGAACTCGCGCAGGCCCTGTTCACGGCTGATGTAGGTCACCTGTCGTACGCCGGGCCGCCCGCGCAGCCGCGCGGCGAGCGCGCGTCCCTGCGCCTCCCCTACGTCGCGCTTGAGATAGAGCGAGATATGCGCGCTTCCCTGCCAATCCCCACCGAGCCGCTCGGCGTTGTGCAATAGCAGGTAGAGCCCGCCCGGCAGCGCCAGCGCGATCCCGATCACGGTGGCGGTCATCAGGCTGGTGAGGGGGGCGTGCGAGAGCCGCCCGAGGCTGCCGAGGAAGACCTGGGCATGGCGTTGCAGATGGATCAGCGGGCGGCGCAGCCGGCTTCCCGCGGGGGCCGCGCGGCCCGCCCCGCGCGGGGGCGGCTGCGCCCGCGCGCGCGGGATCGGCTGCCGCGACGCCTGTCGCAGACGCCGTCTCATGCGACCCGCTCCGGCGGCCCGGCGGCGTCGAGACGCCCCGCGCGCAGCCGCAGGACACGGTGGCCCATGGATCGGATCAGATCCAGATCGTGGCTGGCGATGAGCACCGTCACCCCGACTTGATGGAACTGCTCGAACAGTTCCATGATCTCCCGCGAGAGGTCCGGATCGAGGTTTCCGGTCGGCTCGTCGGCGAGCAGCAGCGGCGGCTTGTGCACCACGGCGCGGGCGATGCTCACCCGTTGCCGCTCGCCGCCGGAGAGCGTCACCGGGAGCATCCGCTCGCGCCCGAGCAGCCCCACCTTGTCCAGTGCGGCGCGCACCCGGCGGGCGATTTCCGCATGCGGATGCCCCTCGATGACCAGCGGCAGGGCGACGTTGTCGAAGACCGTGCGTTCGTGCAGCAGCCGGTAGTCCTGGAAGATGATCCCCATGCGCCGGCGTACGTACGGGACACGCTGCCGGCGCACGCGCCCGAGGTTTTCGCCGTCGAGCAGTACTTGGCCGCGGGTCGGGCGCTCGATCAACGCGATCAGGCGCAACAGGGTGCTCTTTCCGGCTCCCGAGTGCCCGGTCAGGAATGCCATCTCGCCGCGTTCCAGTCGGAAGCTCACCTCGGCAAGCGCCTCGTGGCCGCCCGGATAGCGCTTTCCGACGTTGTCGAAGCGGATCATCGGGGGCGCACGCGAACGAGCCCGCGCGTCCCTCGTGCGGATGCGGCAGGCACACCGACCGCCATGAGGCTCAGGCGTGCCCCGCGGCGTCCGGCGCGGGTCCGGTGTCGAGCAGTGCATCGACGAACTCGCCGGCGTCGAACGCGCGCAGGTCCTCGGCGCTTTCGCCGACGCCGATGAAGCGGATCGGGACTCCGAGCCGCTTGGCGATCGCGAACACGATCCCGCCCTTGGCGGTGCCGTCCAGCTTGGTCAGTACCAGTCCCGTGAGACCGACCGTCTCGTGGAACCGCAATGCCTGGTTGAGGGCGTTCTGCCCGGTACCCGCGTCCACTACCAGCAGCACCTCGTGCGGTACCTGCGGATCGAGCTTGGCGAGGACGCGTTTGATCTTTTTCAACTCGTCCATCAGGTTCAACTGGGTGTGCAGCCGCCCCGCGGTATCGACGATGAGCACGTCGGCGTTGCGCGCCTGCGCCGCCTGGAGCGCATCGTAGGCGACCGAGGCGGCGTCCGCGCCGGTGTGCTGCGCAATCACCGGTACGCCGTTGCGCTCGCCCCACACCTGGAGCTGTTCCACCGCCGCCGCGCGGAAGGTGTCGCCCGCCGCGAGCATCACGCCCAGGCCCTGTTCGGAGTAACGTCGCGCGAGTTTGCCGATGGTGGTGGTCTTGCCGGCGCCGTTGACCCCGACCATCAGGATCACGAACGGGCGTACGTCGTCGGGGATGCACAGCGGCGCCTCGACCGGCGCCAGGATCGCACGCATGTCCTCGCGCAGCGCCGCGAACAGTGCGTCGGCGTCGGCGAGTTGCTTGCGCGCGACGCGCCGCGTCAGGTCGGCGATGATCTCGGTGGTCGCCTCGACGCCGACATCGGCCGTGAGCAGCCGCGTCTCCAACTCCTCCAGCAACTCGTCGTCGATGGCCTTGCGCCCGAGGACCAGGTCGGCAAGCCCGTCGGTGAGATTGCCGCGCGTCCTGGCCAGGCGTTGGCGCAGACGCCCGAACAGGCCGGGTCCGGCCGGTTTCCCGGCGGCGGGGGCCCCGCCGTCCTCGTCCCGCGTCTGCGGTTCCTCGGTGCGGGTCTTGTTCTTGCGAAAACCGAACATGGGAGGCCGGTGTGACGGGTGGCGGGTCTGTGAACGATCCGGGAACCAGGTTATCCTACCACCCTCCCGAGGCGGATGATAAGCGCCGGAGCGGCGTTTGCCGAAACCGATACGCGGGACCGATTCCCGAAGGGCGACGGCGCCCCGCAGCCGATGCCTCGGGCCGGGTTCCCGGGCCGGGAGGACGAGTTCGCATGCCGCGATGGGCGTTGCCGATCCTTTTGTTGCTCTTTGCGCCCGCAGTTGCGGCGGGCCCGGTGCATGAGTACCGCCTGGACAACGGCCTGAGGGTCCTCGTCAAGGAGGACCACCGCGCGCCCGTCGTGGTCAGCCAAGTCTGGTACAAGGTGGGCTCCGGCGATGAGCACGGGGGTATCACGGGGATCTCGCATGCCTTGGAACATATGATGTTCCAGGGTACCGCGAAGCACCC
Organism: uncultured Chromatiales bacterium; assembly: GCA_964487445.1. Taxonomy (GTDB): domain Bacteria; phylum Pseudomonadota; class Gammaproteobacteria; order 21-64-14; family 21-64-14; genus BMS3Abin12. The sequence goes on along the minus strand of CAZAQG010000040.1, from coordinate 17,278 downwards.
GGCCGGGGAGTTCTCGCGCATCGTCGCGGCCAACGGCGGTCGTGAGAACGCCTTTACCGGGCGCGACTACACCGTCTACTTCCAGCTCCTCGCCAAGGACCGCCTGGCGGTGAGTTTCGAGCTGGAGTCGGATCGCATGCGCAATCTCTCCCTCAAGGAGGCCGACTTCCGCAAGGAGATCCAGGTCGTCATGGAGGAGCGCCGCCTGCGCACCGAAGACAACCCGCAGGCGCTGACCTACGAGCGATTCAATGCCGCGGCCTTCGTGAGCAGCCCCTACCATCATCCGGTCATCGGCTGGATGGACGACCTGCGGAACCTCAAGGTCGGGGACCTGCGCGCTTGGTACCGGCGCTGGTATGCGCCGAACAACGCCACCCTGGTGGTGGTCGGCGACGTCGATCCGCAGGCGGTGGTCCGTTTGGCGAAACGCTGGTTCGGCCCGCTGCCCGCCGGGCGCCCGATCCATTCCAAGCCCAGGCGGGAACTCGACCCGCGCGGCCTACGCCGCGTCACGGTGCGCGCCCCGGCCGAGTTGCCCTACCTGTTGATGGGCTACCAAGTGCCGGTGCTGCGCACCGCGCGCGACGTGCGCGAGGCCTATGCCCTGGAAGTGCTCGCCGGCATCCTGGACGGCGGTTCCGGCGCGCGTCTGGCGAGCCGCTTGGTGCGCGGCGAACAGGTGGCCGCCTCCGCATCCGCCGGCTACGACCTCTACGCGCGGCGTACCGATCTGTTTCTGCTGAATGCGACCCCCGCCCGCGGGCACGGGGTCGCGGAGCTCGAGCGCGCCCTGCGCCGCGAGGTGCGCCGTCTGCGCGAGCAGCCGGTGACCGCCGCGGAACTCGATCGGGTCAAGGCCCAGGTGGTGGCGCGCCGGGTGTTCGAGCAGGACTCGGTGTTCTACCAGGCCATGCAACTCGGGCGCGTGGTGACCGCGGGGCTCGACCCGCGGGTGCTCGACGAGTACGTGGACCGGATCCGCGCCGTGACCCCGGCCCGGATACAGGCGGTCGCACGCCGCTACCTGATCCCCGAGCGGCTCACGGTCGCCGTGCTCGATCCGCTGCCCGTTCAGGGCCGGCCCCCGCGGGCCGCGCCGCTTCCCGGCGCCGGGGCGCTGCGGTGAGGGCGATGTCCGCACGGGCCCCGGTGCGCGCCGTTGCGGCCCTCGGGCTGCTGTTATGGGCCTTGCCCGGTTGGGCGATGGCGCCGGTACAGCATTGGACACTCGCCAACGGCGTGCGCGTCTACTTCGTGCGCGCGCCGCAGTTGCCCATGGTCGATCTGCGGGTGGTGTTCGATGCGGGCAGTGCCCGTGACGGCGCACACGCGGGCCTCGCGCGGCTCACCAACACACTGCTCGCCGACGGCGCGGGCGACCTGGACGCCGATCGGATCGCCACGAGGTTCGATGCGCTGGGCGCGCAGTTCGGCAGCGGCGCATCGCGCGACATGGCCTGGGTCTCGCTGCGCAGCCTCTCCGGGGCGGACACGCTCGGCGAGGCCTCGGGACTGGTGGCGCGCATCCTCACCGCCCCGCGCTTCGCCGCGGCCGATTTCCGCCGCGAGCGCGGGCGCATGCGCGTCGCGATCAAGGGACGCGAGCAGTCCCTGGGGGATGTGGCGGGTCGCGCGTTCTACCGCACCCTGTACCGTGGGCACCCGTACGCCTCGCCGCCGGGGGGCACCGCACGCGCTCTCGCGGCGCTCACACGTACCGAGGTGCGGCGTTTCCACCGGCGTTACTACGTGGGCCGCAACGCCGTGGTGGCCATCGTCGGCGCCCTGGACCGGCGCGGCGCGCAGGCGCTCGCGCGGCGGGTCGCCGGTGCCCTTCCGGCGGGCGCACCGGCGCCCGAGCTGCCGCTGGTGCATGACCTGACGGCGTCGCGGCTCGTGGAGATCCACCGCGCCTCCACGCAGACCCATGTCCGCGTGGGTACCGTGGGCATGCGCCGCGGGGACCCGGACTATTTTCCGCTCTACGTGGGCAACCACGTGCTCGGCGGGTCCGGCCTGGTCTCGCGGCTCTCGCGCGAGATCCGCGAGCGGCGCGGACTGAGCTACAGCGTGTACAGCTATTTCCTGCCCATGCGTCGCCGCGGCCCGTTCCTCATGGGCCTGCAGACGCGCAACGGCCACACGCGCGAGGCGATCAGGCTGCTGCGCAGCCAACTGCAGCGGTTCGTCGCCGACGGGCCCACGGAGAAAGAGTTGCAGGCCGCCAAGGAGAATATCATCGGCGGTTTCCCACTGCGCATCGACAGCAACGCCGACATCGTCGAGTACTTGGCGATGATCGGTTTCTACCGGCTGCCGCTGGATTACCTGCAGACCTTCCCCGACCGCGTCCGCGCAGTCACGCGTGCCCAAATCCGCGACGCCTTCCGCCGCCGCATCGACCCGCGGCGCTTGGTGACCGTGATCGTCGGGGGCGGTGCGTCGGCGCCCGGGTCGCGCTAGCGCGGCCCGCCGGGGCGCTCCGCATCACCGTCATGTCCACGAAACCCCGCAACCGCGTGCGGATCGTCGGCGGACGGTGGCGCGGGCGACGCGTCCCGTTCGCACCCGTACCGGGTACGCGCCCGACCCCGGATCGGGTCCGCGAGACACTGTTCAATTGGCTCCAGCCGGTGATCGAGGGGGCGCGCTGCCTGGACCTGTTCGCCGGCAGCGGCGTGCTCGGCCTGGAAGCCGCCTCGCGCGGCGCCGCGCGCGTGGTACTGGTGGAGCGCGATTTACGGGTGGTGCGGGTACTCGAAGAGCAGGTCCGTGTCCTGGGCTCGAGCGCGGTGCAGGTCGTTCACGCCGAGGCCTGCGCCTGGCTCGCGCGCACCCCGGAGCCGTTCGACGTGGTGTTCCTGGATCCGCCGTTTGCAGGCCCCGAATTGCCGGTGGCCTGTATCGGGCTGCTGGAGGACGGCGGTTGGCTGCGCGCGGATGCACGGATCTATCTGGAGGTCGGTGCGCGCACCCCGCTGCCGGCGCTGCCTCCGTCCTGGTCGCTGCTGCGCAGCCGCCGCGCGGGACAGGTGGCCTATCATCTGGCAGTGCGTTCTTAAGGGATCGGAGCGTCGTCGGCGGGCCTCGGCCCGCCCTACAGGGAGTCCCGGTTGTGTTGCGGTATCCGGTAGGCCCGCCCTGACCTGATCCCCTTGCACCCGGGTCAGCATTCCGGGCGGTGCGTCCCGCAGTGCCAGCAGTCGGTGAACTGTCCCTCGATGGACTCACCGCAGGTCGGGCAGGTCCAGGACGGGCCCGCGGGGCGCGCGTCGGCGCGCAGCGATTCCTCGACCAGGGCCCGCCCGCGCCGGTAATCGGCGTCGTCGGCCACCCACAGTTCCGGCCAGACCTCGACGAGCGGCAGCTCGCCCGCCGCGCCGCCGAGATACTCGTTTTTGACGAGACACCCGATGCCGGCTTCCTCCAGCAGGTTGCGCAGATGGCTCACCAGCAGGCCGTTTTGTGCGGTGTAGACGCGCTTCATCCCTTCGTCTTCCGGTGCCGGGTCGACGGTCCGACTCTACCATAGCGGGCGACGGACCCTGTACCGTGCCGATCCGGGCGGCGGTCCGGACCGTTCGCCGCGGTGCAGTGGAAAAGCCCGTCTCCAGCCTCTATGCTCTGCCCACCTCAACCCGCGCACGGAGCGAATCTATGCAGGCCACGGCCGTCTATCCCGGCACTTTCGACCCGATCACCAACGGGCATACGGATCTGGTGCATCGCGCAGCGCGGCTCTTCGAGCGGGTGATCGTGGCGGTCGCGGAGAATCCCTACAAGGCGCCGTTCTTTCCGCTCGAGGAGCGGGTCGCGATGGCCCGCGAGGCGCTCGCGGGGATGGATCGCGTGGAGGTGACCGGCTTCGATACTCTGCTCGCCGACTACGTCCGCGAGCGCGGCGCCCAGGTCATCCTGCGCGGTCTGCGCGCGGTCTCCGACTTCGAATACGAGTTCCAACTCGCGAGCATGAACCGCCAACTCGCTCCCGAGGTAGAGACGCTGTTCCTCACCCCCGCGGAGCGCTACTCGTTCATCTCTTCCGGGCTGGTGCGCGAGATCGCCGCGCTCGGGGGCGCGGTCTCGGACTTCGTGCATCCCGCCGTCGAGGCGGCGCTCAAGCGGCGCGCCCGCTGATGTTCCGTCCCCCGCGCCGAGGGTTTCGCGGCGTTTTTTTCACGACCGGGCCCCGGGTGCGCGTCGTGGCCGACACCCCCGATCGGGCGTCGTCGGCGGGGCGCGCCCCGCCCTACAGGTGATCCGCGGGGTTGGTGGTGGACGGTAGGGCCGGGCGCGCCCGGCCGACGTCATTGATCTTCGCAATGGTGCCGAGATGAGCCACGGAATCCACGGACCGGATAGGGTGTTGTCTGTGCGGTCCGAGGGTTTCGCGGCGTTTTTTTCACGATCGGAACCCGGAGGCGTGCCGTGGTCGGCACCCTGGATCGGGCGACGTCGGCGGGGCGCGCCCGGCCGACGTCGTCGGTGAGGGAGCGATACGATCCCGGTACAATAGGGTCGATGGCCCCGTCGGGGTCGCATCGGGAGCGTTACCGTGGCATTACTGATCACCGAGGAATGCATCAACTGCGACGTGTGCGAGCCGGAGTGCCCGAATACGGCAATTGCGCCGGGCGAGGAGGTCTACGTCATCGATCCTTTGCGTTGCACCGAATGCGTGGGTCACTACGACACGCCGCAGTGTGTGGAGGTCTGCCCGGTGGAGTGTATCGTCCCCGATCCCGAACGCCGCGAGACCCCGGAGCAACTCGAGGCTCGCTACCGCGCCCTCACCGGCGAGGCCCTGTAAGCGGCGCGATGCCCACGGCCGGTGTCGCAACGACCCGGTAGGCGCGCGCCACCGGGCGCGGCAGCCTCAGCGCAGAGGGCCAGCCGGTACCCGTGAACGTGCGTACCACGTGATAGGGGCCGTCGCGCCCGGGCGCGGCCAGCAGCCGGTAGCGATGCCCGGCGGGCAGCGCCTCCAGATCCAGCACCCGCCCGCTTGCGCGGTGCACGATCCGATAGGCGCCGAAGGGCCGCGCCAGCGGTGCCCCGATGAAAATCCCCTGCCCGGGCCAAGCGACGCTCTTCCAATAGGCCTCGATCAGGGTCTCTCCTTGCAGGTAGCGGCGGATGACGATCCCGGGGTTCGGGAATTTCTCCAGGAAGTTGCACGGTTCCACCACGGTGCCGTAGCTGGCGGTGGCGCCCGCATCCAGCCAGCGCAGGCTGCTCATCTGGTGCGTGGTGGTGAGCGCCCCGCCGGTCGAGGTCAGGTGATCGGCGATGGCGCCCGGCAGGAACCGGTCGGTGTCCAGACCCGGGACCGTCGAGCGCCCGGTGAAATAGAACAGGATGTCGTCGCGGTGGGTGAGATAGTCGGTGTGCACCTCGCGCGCCCGCAGGTGGCCGCGCAACGTGCGTAGGATGCGCGGGTAGAAACGGGCGCGCACGTTGCGTGCCTTGTCGCCGGTGCTGACCAGGTAGGCCGTGCCGGCGGGGAAGGTGTGGTCGGCGGCGATGCCGCGGTCGATGAGGGCCTTGACTGCGGCGAAGGTGGTCCCGGCCAGGGCCATCGTCGGGCGGATGCCGAAGTCGCGGTACGGGTGCCGGCTCTCGGAGTCGAAATAGGGGTTGAAGCGGGTCGGCCGGCAGCCGGCGGCGCAGAACAGCGGGTCGTAGCCGGCCGCGAAGGCGGTGGTGATCGACATGCAGCCGACCCGATACGGCGCCGCCCAGGTCAGTGCGTAGGCCTGCACGCGTTTCGGGGTGATCGCCTCCACCACTGCGCGCAGGGCGCGGAACTCGTGCGGGCTCATCACCGGCCTGCCCGGCGGGAAGCGGATGTGGATCACGTTGTCCGCGGGGATTCGACGCCGGCGTGCATAGTAGGCACCGATGCGCCGGCTTAGCGGGTCGGCGTCGTTGACGATCACCGCGAGTTCGCCCGGCCCGAGGGCGGTGTGCGGCACCTGCACCTGGATCGGCGGTGCACCCCATCCGGCCACGGATATGCCGTACAGGATCAGCAGCGCCGCGAGTCGTACCGGTCTCAAGGTCGGCACCGTGGGCGTTGGACGGTGGAACGCGGTCTGCTGCGCGCCTCTCGCACGGGCGCGGCCGGCCGTAGGCGGGCGGACAGGTCCCGGTGGAGGATCATCACCGCGCACCGGCGGGTGGTTTCAACCTCCGGCGGCTCAGACATTCTGTAATGGAACCCGGCCCGCCGGTCGGATACTATTGGAAATTCCCATGGATTCAGTCCTGTCGATCCGGACACCGTGTGGGGTAGCGATGCAGCCGACCGAATCCGAAGACGCGTCCGCCATACGGCGCCCCCTGCGGCCTGCGTGGCTGTCGGCGTGGCTGCTGCTGGTGTGGCTGGTCGGGACGTTCCCGGCCCCGGCGGCCCCCTCGGTTCCGCCGGACCGGGGCGCCGCGACGGGCGATACCCAGCAGGTGACCCTCAATCTCAAGGATACCGACATCCAGGCACTGATCGCCACCGTGGCCGAGGTCACCGGCAAGAACTTCATCGTCGACCCGCGCGTCAAGGGCAAGGTCACGGTCATCTCCTCGCGGCCCGTGAACCAGAACGAACTCTATCAGGTGTTCCTGTCGATCCTGCAGGTGCACGGTTTCGCCGCGGTGCCCGCCGGCAACGTGATCAAGATCGTCCCGGACGTGACCGCCAAGCAGGATGCGATCCCCGTCGTCACCCGCCGCCATCCCGGCGTGGGCGACGAGATGGTGACCCGGGTGATCCACGTCAGCAACGTCTCCGCGGCGCAACTCGTGCCGATCCTGCGCCCGCTGGTCCCGCAGCAGGGTCACCTCGCGGCGTATCCTTCGTCCAACATGCTGGTGATCTCCGATCGCGCCGACAACGTCGAGCGCATGGTGCGCATTATCCGGCGCATCGACAGCTCCAGTTCCAGCGGGGTCGACATCGTCCCGCTCCGGCACGCCTCGGCCGGCGACGTGGTGCGCATATTGACCTCCTTGCTGCAGTCCGAGCGCCGGGGCCGCGGGGGCGCCGGCGCGGCCCCGGTCGTGGTGGCCGACGCGCGCACCAACAGCGTGTTGATCGGCGGCGATGCGAGCGATCGCCTGCGGCTCAAGGCCCTCGTTGCGCACCTGGATACGCCGATGCAGTCCACCGGCAACACGCAGGTGGTCTACCTGCATTACGCCGATGCCAAGAAGCTGGTGCCGGTACTCCAGTCGGTGGTCAAGGGGCAGGCGACGAAGGGGGGCAAGGGCGCGGCGGTCGCGCAGGCGCAGGACGTGGAGATCGCCGCCGACGAGAGCACCAACGCCCTGGTGATCACGGCGCCGCCGGACATGCAACGTTCGCTGCGCGGGGTGATCCGGCGCCTCGACATCCGCCGCGCCCAGGTCCTGGTGGAGGCGGTGATCGCCGAGGTCTCCGCCGACAACGCGGCCCAGCTCGGCGTGCAGTTCAACGCCGCGCAGAACCTCGACAGCCGGGGTCCGATCGGCGGGACCAACTTCAACGCCGCCGGCCCTTCGCTGACCAACATGATGCAGAACCCGCTGTCCGTGGGCAGCGGTCTCTCGGTGGGCTTCATCCGCGGGACCAGCGCGCTGTTCGGGACGCAGGTGTTGAACATCTCCACGCTCATCCAGGCCCTGGCCTCGGAATCTTCGACGAACATCCTGTCCACTCCGACCCTGCTGACTCTGGACAACCAGGAGGCGGAGATCATCGTCGGACAGAACGTGCCGTTCGTGACCGGGCGGTATACGAATACCGGGGCCACCGCCGGCGTCGTGACGCCGTTTCAGACCATCCAGCGCCACGATGTCGGCCTCACGCTCAAGGTCAAGCCGCAGATCAACGAGGGCAATACCGTCAAGCTGCAGATCCAGCAGGAGGTCTCCAGCCTCACCAACAGCACGCAGGCTGCGGACGTCATCACCAACAAGCGCTCCATCAAGACCACCGTGCTGGTCGACAGCGGCAGGATCGTCGTGCTCGGCGGGCTGATCGATCAGATCCACAAGGAGACCGAGCAGAAGGTGCCGATCCTCGGCGATCTGCCGGTGATCGGCGCGTTGTTCCGCTCGCGGCAGAGCCAACTGAACAAGACCAACCTCATGGTGTTCCTGCGTCCGGTGATCCTGCGCGACGCCGGGCGCGCGCGTGACTACACCGACGAGAAGTACGACTACATCCGCGCTCAGCAGATGGCTTTGCAGAGCAAGGGCGTATTCCTCATGCCCGGGGAGAAGGCGCCGATGTTGCCCAGGTTGCCCGCGCCGGGGGCGGATACCCGCCTGCCGCCGCCCTTCGAGCCGCGGTCTCCGGCCCCGGCCCGCCCCCACGCGGCCGCTTCAGGATCGCACTGACCGGCGCGGCGATGGCGAACGAATCCTTGCTGGAACGCGATCGCGACGCGCCCCCCGCGGGCGGGCCGGGGCCGGAGGTCGACGGGGGGGGCGCCGCGGCGGAGACCGCGGGTCCGGTTCGGCCCTCGTTCGTGTTCGCGCGCCGCCACGGCGTCCTGGTCACCGGCGAGGAGGAGGGTGCCGCGGTCGTCGCCTGCCGGGAAGGCGTGCGCAGCCGGAGCCTGGCCGAGTTGCGCCGTTTCCTGGGGCGGCCCCTGCGCCTGCGCCGCGTCTCGCCCGAGCAGTTCGACCTGCTGCTTGGATCGACGTACCAGGAGGGCACCCATCACGCCATGTCCATGATGGGCGACCTCGGCGAGGAGATGGACCTCTCGCGGGTCGCCCGGCAGCTCTCCGAGCCCGCCGATCTGCTCGAGAGCCAGGATGACGCCCCCATCATCCGGCTCATCAATGCGCTGCTCACCGAGGCGGTCAAGGAGGATGCCTCGGACATCCACATCGAGCCGTTCGAGACCCGCCTCGTGGTGCGCTTCCGGGTCGACGGCGTGCTGCGCGAGGTGCTCACGCCGCCGCGCCAACTCGCGTCGCTGATCGTCTCCCGGGTGAAGGTCATGGCGCGGCTCGACATCGCCGAGAAGCGCCTGCCCCAGGACGGGAGGATCTCGCTGCGCATCGCCGGGCGCGCCGTGGACGTGCGCGTCTCCACCCTGCCCTCGGGGCACGGAGAGCGCGTCGTGCTGCGCCTGCTCGACAAGCAGGCGGGGCGGTTGGATCTGGAACACCTGGGCATGGCGGTCGAGACCCTGCACGTGATCGATCAGGTCATCCACCGCCCGCACGGCATCGTCCTGGTTACCGGGCCGACCGGCTCCGGGAAGACCACGACCCTGTACGGGGCGCTTACGCGGCTCAATGATCGCAGCCGCAACATCATGACCGTCGAGGACCCCATAGAATACTATCTCGACGGCGTCGGACAGACGCAGGTCAACACCAAGGTAGACCTGACTTTCGCCCGTGGTCTGCGCGCGATTTTGCGCCAGGACCCCGACGTGGTGATGGTCGGCGAGATTCGCGATCTGGAAACCGCGCAGATCGCCGTCCAGGCGAGCCTCACCGGGCACCTCGTGTTCTCGACCTTGCATACGAACACCGCGGTGGGTGCGGTCACGCGCCTGCGCGACATGGGCGTGGAGCCGTTCCTGCTGGCCTCCAGCCTGATCGGCACCCTGGCGCAACGGCTGGTGCGGCTGCTGTGCCCGCACTGCAAGATCTCGTACCGCCCGTCGCAGGCCGAGTGCGAGGCGCTGGGCCTGGACGCCGCGGCGCCGCCCACGCTGTACCGCCCCAACGGGTGCGAGCAGTGCAAGTCCCTGGGTTACCGCGGCCGCACCGGAATCTACGAGCTGGTGGCGCTGGACGACTCGATGCGCACCATGATCCACGACGGGGCCGGCGAGCATGAACTCGAGGCCTATGCGCGGCGCCTGGGGCCGAGCATCCGCCAGGACGGGAGGCGGCGGATCCTGACCGGCGACACGTCGGTGGAAGAGGTGCTGCGCGTGACGCGCGAGGATTGATTCCGCGCGCCGCGCCCCCCGGGGCGGGGGCGCGGTTGCCGGCAGGGGTGGTGCACGAGGTTCATGGGTGCCTTCGAATACAACGCGCTCGACGCGCGCGGCAAGGAGCGCTCCGGCGTCATGGAGGGCGACACCCCGCGCCAGGTCCGCCAGCGCCTGCGTGAGCAGGGTCTGGCCCCGCTCTCGGTGGAAGAGGTCGTGCGCCGCGAGTCGGGTACCGCCGCGCCCGGGCGTGCCGTCCTGCGCCGGCGCATCGGCGCCACCGATCTCGCGCTGATCACGCGCCAGTTGGCCACCCTGGTGCGCGCCGGTCTGCCCCTGGAGGAGGCCTTCCATTCGGTGGCCCGCCAGAGCGAGAAGCCGCGCATCAAGAGCATGCTGCTCGCGGTGCGCTCGCGGATCATGGAGGGCCACGACATGGCCACCGGGCTCGCCGACTTCCCGCAGGTCTTTCCGGAACTCTACCGCGCGACCGTGGGCGCCGGTGAGCAGTCCGGATACCTCGACACGGTCCTGGAACGGCTCGCCGACTATACCGAGACCCGCCAGGTGCTGCACCAGCGCGTGCAACTGGCGTTGCTGTATCCGGTGCTGCTGACGGTCGTGGCGCTCGCGGTGACCACCGGGCTGTTGACCTACGTGGTGCCGCAGGTGGTGCAGGTGTTCGCCAACATGAACCAGCAACTGCCGGTGCTCACGCGCGGCCTGATCGCGCTCAGCGATTTCCTGCGCGCCCACGGGGTGGTGCTGCTCGCGGGGCTCGCGGCCGTCGTGGGCGGCACGGTCTATCTGCTGCGCCAGCCCGGCCCGCGCCGGAAATTCCACCGCTTCCAACTGCGTCTGCCGCTGCTCGCACGCCTCGTGCGGGGATTCAACACCGCGCGCTTCTCGCGCACCCTGAGCATTCTGGTGGCGGCGGGGGTCCCCGTGCTGGAGGCCCTGCGCATCTCCGCGCAGGTGATGTCCAACGTGCCGATGCGCGAAGCGGTCGAGGATGCCGCGGCGCGGGTGCGCGAGGGGGCGAGCCTGCACGGCGCCCTGGAGGCGAGCGGGCTGTTTCCACCCATGATGCTCAGCCTCATCGCCAGCGGGGAGGCCGGCGGCGATTTGGAGGGGATGCTGGAGCGGGCGGCGGTCACTCAGGAGCGCGAGATCGAAACCCTGATCTCGGCGCTGCTGGGTCTGTTCGAGCCGCTGCTGATCCTGGTCATGGGCGCCATGGTGCTGTTGATCGTGATCGCCATCCTGTTGCCGATCTTCGATCTGAACCAACTCGTGAAGTGATCCGGCGGCGCCGCGCTTGTCTCGCGCCCGGTTCCCGGTCAACAATACGCCGCGGGCAGGATCCGCCCCGGGGGAACCGAATCTTGGCGCGCAGCCGAAAAGAGTACGCCGCTCACGTCCAGTGGTTCCGGGACTCCGCCCCGTATATCCATGCCCACCGCGGCCGCACCTTCGTGGTGGTCTTCGGCGGCGAGGCCGTTGCCGATCCCGCGTTCCCGACGCTGGTGCACGATATCGCGCTGCTGCACAGCCTCGGCGTGAGATTGGTGCTGGTGCACGGTGCGCGCCCGCAGATCGAGCGGCGTCTGCGCGAGCGCGGTACGCAGATCCACTACGTAAACGGCTTGCGGGTCACCGACGCGGACGCGCTCGCCTGCGTGAAGGAGGCCGCGGGCAGCGTGCGCGTGGAGATCGAGGCGCTGTTGTCCATGGGGCTCGCCAACACGCCCATGTCCGGTGCCCGCATCCGGGCGGCCTCCGGGAACTTCGTGGTGGCGCGTCCCCTGGGGGTGCGCGAGGGCACCGATTACCGGCACACCGGCGAGGTGCGCCGCATCGATGCGGAGGCGATCCGGCGCCAGCTCGAGGGTGGGGCCGTCGTGCTGCTCTCTCCGCTGGGCTATTCGCCGACCGGCGAGGTCTTCAATCTGAGCGCCGAGGACGTGGCGGCGGCCGCGGCGCTCGCCCTGCGTGCCGATAAGCTGCTTGGGCTGGTCGAGGCCGACGGGGTGCTGGACGGGCGCCGGAGGCTGATCCCGCAACTCGGCCCGGCGGACGCCGAAGGGCTGCTGCGCGGGCGGCGCCGGCTGCCGGAGGACGTGGCCCGGCAGCTCGCGATGGCGGTGCACGCCTGCCGCGGCGGCGTGGCGCGCGTGCACTTGGTGAGTCGGCGCGTCGACGGCGCTCTGCTGATCGAGCTGTTCACGCGCGACGGGGCCGGCACCCTGATCACCTCCGAGACGTTCGAAGGCCTGCGCGCCGCCACCATCGAGGACGTGGGCGGGATCCTGGAGTTGATCGCCCCGTTGGAGGCCGAGGGGATCCTGGTGCGGCGTTCACGCGAGCGCCTGGAGATGGAGATCGACCGCTTCTCGGTGGTGGAACGCGACGGGATGATCGTCGCCTGCGCCGCCCTGTATCCGTTCCCGGAGGAACGGGGGGCCGAACTCGCCTGCTTGGCGGTACACCCGGACTATCAGCGCGTCGGTCGCGGCGATGCGCTGCTGCGCTACGTGGAGCGCCGGGCCGCGGCCCTGGGAATCACGCGGCTGTTCGTGCTCACCACGCGCACCGCGCACTGGTTCCGCGAGCGCGGCTTCGAGCCGGCCGCGCCGCGTGAACTGTCGATCCGGCGCCGGGAACTCTACAACTACCAGCGCAATTCCAAGGTCTTCGTCAAACGGATCGCCCCCGGCAAGCCGGTCTGATCACAACACCGTAAGGATTCGGAGCGGGGTGCGACGGTAGCCCGGGGGGGCGTGCGTGCTCGCATCCCGCCGTCGGCGCGCTGCTGAGCGCGTGGCGCGTGGTGCAGACCATGGCGCATCGAGTCACGCGGATGAGCCCCGGGCAGGGGTTGGTCGCGAACTTGGTGACTTCCTCGCTTTCCCGAAGTGCGACTGAGAGCACATACTCGTACCGTGAATCCGATAGGGTAAAGGTCCGGTTGCTCAGGGGGGCGGGGGCCCCCGGCGCGTGATCGGTGGGATCCGGTTATCATCATGCTCGCTCGACAGAAGGCAAGGCGGTTTCCACCACCGGCGCACGGCGGTCCGGTTCCTCTCCATTGGGGCGCGGTCCGTGACAGGGCCGGATGGCCTTCCGGCCCGCCCGCCGAGAGCTTGAGGGTCCTCCAGATCACGGATACGCACCTGTATCGTGACGCCGATCGGACCCTGCTCGGTATCAATACCCGGCGGTCCCTCGAACAGGTCCTGGAACAGGCTTGGTGCGAGCATGGGCCGGCCGACCTGGTGCTCGCCACCGGCGACTTGGTCCATGACCATGCTCGCGAAGGGTATGCGCGACTGCGCGCCCTATTGCACTCCCTCGCCGCGCCCGGGTACTGGGTGCCCGGAAACCACGACGACCCGCAAGTAATGCACGAAGTGCTCGCCGACGCCGGCGTGTGCGATCCGCGCAGCGTGCGTGTCGGGCGCTGGCAGATCGTACTGCTCGATTCCCGCATCGCGGACGGTGGTGATGCGGGCCGAGTGGCCCACACCGGATTGCGGTCCCTGGACGAGGATCTGGGGCGCTATCCCGACCACCACGCCCTCGTCTGCCTGCATCACCCGCCGGTCCCCGTCGGCAGCCGCTGGATGGACGCCATCGGGTTGCAGAACGCCGCCGAATTGTTCGCTGTGCTCGATCGCCACCCGCAGGTGCGGGCGGTGCTCTGCGGGCACATCCACCAGGAATTTGAAACGCGGCGCGCCGGTGTGCGAATCTTGGGCAGTCCTTCCACCTGTTTCCAGTTCAGACGCCGCAGCGATGAGTTTGCACTGGATTGCGCCGCCCCCGGATATCGCTGGTTGGCACTGCACGCCGATGGCGGCATCGATACCGGAGTGGGGTACCTGGAGGATTTCGCGGCCGCGGCGGACATGGCCTCGACCGGGTATTGAAGCCGGGGAAGGGGCGGGGGCGGTCGCAATCGGCGGGGCTCGTCCCGCCGGTTGCGTTGGTGCGTCGCGGATGCGCGGTTCCACGGTGCCGGCCGGGCGAGCCCGGCCCTACCGGGGTTCCGCGGACGTCATGGGTTCCGTAGGGCGGGGCGAGCCCCGCCGGCGACGCCCGGGATTTCGACGGCGTTGCGGATTCCAACGACGTTGGCCGGGCGAGCCCGGCTCTACCGGGTCGTCACGGTGTGTGTTTCGCGGTAGGGCGGGTCTCTTGGCCCGCCGGCGACGTTCGGGGTTATGCCGTGGTTGGGGCGCTGCCGCCCGCGGCCCTCAAGAAATGCGCGTCCGGGCCGCCGTCATTGTAGCATTACGTCGTCGGGGTTCCGGCGCGCACTGACCGGATTCGGGACCAAGTATGGGAGCGGCAAAAAGACTCGTCGATACGGTCTGGCTACGGGAGTTGGTTCCCCTGCACTCCCTGACTCCGGACCACCTCCGGGAACTGGCGCGCAAGTTCCCCATCGAGGAACTGCCGGTCGGTGCGCGGGTGTTCGAGGCCGGGGAGCGGGACGGCAAGGCCGTGTACCTGCTCTCCGGAGAGGTCGAGTTGGCCGCTCCCGGCGAGCCGACCCAGGGCCTGCTCGCCGGGAGCGATCCCGCTCGCTACCCGCTCGCCCCTCACCAGCCGCGCCGGTTCACCGCCCGGGCCGTGAGCCCCGTGTCTATCGTGCGCATCGATGTCGACTTCCTGGACACGATGCTCGAGCGGGGGCGGACGGATTCCTGTGAGGTCACGGAGTTGGGCGATAAGGTGGCGCATAGACGCGGCGATGCCGAGGCGGCGTGTGTGGCTGCGGAGGAGGAAGTGCGGCGGCTACGTTCGGAGCTGAGTGTGCTCGAACGACGCGCCCAGGCACAGCGCATAAAGTCCTCGCGAGCGGCGCTTGCGCGGCATCGCGCCGAACAGGAAGCGGAGCAGGTGCGTGAGGCCGAGGCCGCCCGGCGCCAGGTGGCGATCGAAGCGGCGCGCAAGCAGGCCGAGCAGGAGGTGCTGCGCGTGCAGGCCTCCGAGGTCGCCCGACGGCGGCGTGCCGAGGCCGAGGTCGCGAGGCTGCGGGCGGAGGTGGATGCCGCGCAACGCAAGGCGACCGAGGAGGCGGAACGCGCCGCGCAGGCCGAGGCCGCCCGGCAACGGGTCGAGAGCGAGGCGCGGCTGCGGGCCGAGGCGGAGAGCGCCCGGGATCGGGCCGAGATCGAGGTG
Source organism: uncultured Chromatiales bacterium (assembly GCA_964487445.1). Classification (GTDB taxonomy): domain Bacteria; phylum Pseudomonadota; class Gammaproteobacteria; order 21-64-14; family 21-64-14; genus BMS3Abin12. Next base: position 2,150 of record CAZAQG010000040.1, on the reverse strand, counting down.
CACCGGGTCCGGGAACAGGCCGAGGCCGAGATGCGTAAGGTTCGGAAACAGGCCGAGGCCGAGGTGCGCAAGGTTCGGGAACAGGCCGAGGCGGCGCGTCATGTCGCCGAAGCGGAGGCGCAGCGTATGCGCGAGGCGGTGACCGTCCTCGAGCAGCGCCTCGACGCCGAACAGGTGCGCAGTCGCGAGCGGGAAGAGGCCTCGCGGATCAAAGCGGCCTACCAGGCCATCGCGTCGATCGATCCGCCGGGAGGGGCCGTGAGCTCCCCCCCTGTCGTCCCGACGCCGTCCGCGCCCGTCCGCGAGAAACCCCGGGCGCGGCTGCGAAAGCGACTTCCGGATCCGGAACCGGTCCCGCCGTCGCTGGATTTCGTCCTCCCCTGGCTGCAGGACCTGGACTCCCCGGAAGAGCCGGCGGAGGAGTTCGAGGGGCTCCCCATGAGCCGAGAGCCCCCCCCCTCGGACGTCGTTGATGAGATCGTCGCCGTATCCGCCCCTTCTCCGGAGGTGATCCCGGAAGCGGAGGCGTCCCCCAAACCGATCCGCCCGTCGGATCCGGCGCCCGCGCATCCAGTGCCGCCACCGTCGGTTTCTCCGGCGCCGACCGGGGTGCCCGCAAACGCCGCCGGTCGCAGGTCCGCCCGCACCCTGCCGCGAAGCCCCCCGCGCGTGCCTGCGGCACGCGTGGCCGCAGTGGTGGCGGCCAGCGTCGCGCTCGTGGTCGGTGGTGCCGTGTCCCTGTATTCGGTGGCGCCGCACAGTACCGCGCGCATGCCGGTTGCCGGGCCGGCCCCTGTTGTATCGCCCGTTACACCTCCGGTCCCGGCCCGCGCCGTGACGGCTCCGCCACCGAGGCCGGTGACGCCCGTTCCCGCTTCCCGGAACGTGCCGCAGGTGACCGGCGCGCCCCTCGTGCCCGCGGCCCCGTCGGTGCCTGCCCCCGCCTCCGATTCCGGGGCGATGTCGCGGACGGGTGCCGTGCCCGCCGTGGCACCACCCCGTCCCGCTTCGGCCGCGACCGCCACGCCGTCGACCCCCGCACCGTCGATCGTCACGCCGCCGGCCACCGGCACACACGCGGCCGCCGGCCCCGAGACCGGCGCGATGGGCGGGCCGGTCGCCGCCGGCCGGGCGGGCCCGGCCCTATCGGTGCCCGGGATTCATCCGCGGGTACCAGAGCGTGGCGTAGGGCGGGCCGAGGCCCGCCGACGACCCCGAATCCGCACAACGGCAGATCGCAGCGCCGCCGCCGAACAGCAGCAAATCCAGGCAGCGGAGCAGCGCCTGGAGCGGCGCTTGGCCGGGCACGAGGCCGGCAGCCGTGCCGCCCCTGTGTCGCCGCCGAATCTTCCTGTCCCCCGCCCCTCGAGCGGCCCCGCGTCCGTTCCCGCACCGGCATCCGCGCCCGCGATCGGTGTTGCCCCCGGCACCGCGCCGGCGGCATCGGCCCCTGCGCCGCAGACCGTCCCCACGCCGAAGCGCGCCGGCGGCCCGCCGGCACCCGCCACGCCGGCTGCGGCCTCGTCGAAGGGTCCGGCGGCAGCCCCCGGCCCGGGGTCCGCGCGTGGGGTGGATCGGTCAGGCGCATCGTCCGCGGGCAGCCCGGTCTCTGGGAACGGGGCCGCACCCCTCAAAGACGGGACAAGGGACTGACCACGCCACTGGTGTGTCTGCCCAGCACATGAGTGTATATCTGAGTGGTGCGCACATCCTTATGTCCCAACAATTCCTGCACCGTGCGGATGTCCTGACCCGCCTCCAGCAGGTCGGTCGCGAAACAATGACGCAGGGTATGGCAGGAGACCGGCTTGTGGATCCCGGCCGCCCGAACGGCGTGTTTCATCGCGTTTTGGAGGCGCTTCTCGTGTACGTGGTGGCGGCGGATCACCCCGCTGCGCGGGTCGGCCGACCGATCCCTGGATGGAAACAGGTATTGCCACCCCCACTCCTTCGCCGCCCCCGGATATTTGCGATCCAATGCGTAGGGTAGATAGACCTCGCCAAACCCGGCGGCGCGGTCGTCCCGATGAATCTGTCGCACGGCCTGCAGATGTTCCTTCAACAGCGGGACCAGCTCCGCGGGGAGCAGAGTCACCCGGTCCTTGCCCCCCTTGCCATCGCGCACCACGATCAAATGATTCGCAAAATCC
>CAZAQG010000039.1:20725-23244 GCA_964487445.1 uncultured Chromatiales bacterium | reverse complement strand
AAATCCGAATGTACAACCGACAGGAAGTTCTTATCGGAGCGGTACATGCCAAAGCTGTCCCGCAGGCCCACACCGGTTCGAATAAAGGTGTAATCACCGCTAACGTTATCGTTACAGGCATTCGCATCTTTAACAAAGCCCACCTGTAATTCATCGCCGCCGGAGTTTTTAGTGGTATGCACCAGCAGCGCCACCCCCGGCACTTCCATCATGTCAAAAGTACCGGTAGGCGATGTGGTCGGGCAGGTGGCCAGGTCGTCTACACAGCTCGCTGTACTGATAGTACATTGATGAACACTGTTGGCATCAGCGGTACTACAGGTGGCCGCGATGGTGTAAGTATAATCAACGCCGCCACTGCTGTTGATAACTTCCCACTGGGCATTGAGCGAATTGCCGGACAATGTCCATTCGCTGTAATCGCCTTTGTTACTGGTGGTTGAATAGGTGGTGCTGCTTGTTGCCGTATTTTGGGTGCTTGGGCTTGATGAGCCACTGACGCATCCGGCCAGGATGCCGCCGGTAAAAATGGAAAAGACGGATAACAAAGCGATATGCTGAATTTTCATGATGAATCCCCATTAAATACTCAACCTGAACTCGATTCGTTGCTTTCCTGCCAATCGTTGGTCGTAGTCGAGACTTCGGCGGTTCAACCGGTAGCCGCCGTCCGGCCCGGGACAGGCAAGTTCCCCGCGGGTCGGCCCGGCGAACCCCCGGAGTCCGCGCGTGAGGGTGCGGGCGCAGGTCGAATCGGTAGCCGACCGGGTTCGACGAGCCCGAGCACCTGCCCGTCGTCGCGGTGGAAGAGGCGTACGATGTAGGTTGGCATGATGACCCCGTGTCGCGATTCCAAAGCCCGGGGCCAAGAATGCCCGCAAGGGCTTTACGAATCGTGTACGGGTACTCGGGGGAGGGTCAGGAGCGCACGATCCGGGCGCGCAGGGCCTCGGTGGCGGCACCCGGGCGGGCCTGCAGCCGTGCCTCGAGCAGGCGGGCGCAGCGCTTGTAGATTTCAATGGCTTGTGCGCGCTCTCCGCGTCGGGCGAGGGCCTCCATCAGGCCGCGGTAACAGGGTTCGGAGAGTTCGTCGATCTCCAGGCCGCGCTCGAAGCAGCGCTCGGCGGTGTCGGTCAGACCCTCGTGCGCGAGCACGGCGCCCAGGGTCGTGAGCAGGCGCATCATGCCCGCCCGCAGGCGCTCGCGCATCGAGACCGTCCAAGCCAGATCGGTGTCGCCGTCGAGGAACGGCCCTCGGTAGAGGTGCAGAATCGGTTCGGCGCGGCTCCAGAGCCGTGCCGCGGGCTCGCCGCTGCGGTGGTGCTCCTCGAATTCGCGGAACCGGCGCTGGAGCACGAAGGCGTCGACCCTGCAGCGTCGCTCGTCGAGGCGCAGTTGGCCGGCTTGGCGCAGGATGCAGGGTGTCCCGATGATCTGGCGGAGCCGGTGCAGCGTCGTGGAGAGCGCCTGCTGCGCCGCGTCACCCTCGCTGTCGGACCACAGCGCATCTATCAGAGCCGCTTCGCTGATCGGGCGCGCGCCGGTGGCCACCATGCGCTTGAGGAGTTCGAGCGGTTTCTTCTGCGTCTTGCCCCGGAACGTCACCGCTCGGCCGTCGCGCAGCAGGCGCAGCTCCCCGAGGGTGAATATCTGCAGCGGCCACGGCCAGTTTTCGGGGGTCGCGCGCGTGGGCGGGGGCGTGAGGCCGCGCGTGCGGATCAGGTGCCGGACGAAGCCGGGCTCGATATCGAGTTCCAGGGCTTCGCACGCCAACTCCGCTATGGGTACGTCGCGCCACCACGCGGAGTTGACGAAACCGCCGCGGGCCGATACCTCGAACAGGTCCCGGAGCGCCGCGCGGCGGTCTTCCGGGTGCAGGTCGTGTTCGGCGCGCGCCAGTGCGGCGCCGTAGTGAATGGTGGCGCTGCCCAACCGCTGCGCGATGCGCATGGCCTGTGCCAGCCGGGTCCGGGCCCCGCACGCGTCCCCGGCGGTGGCCATGGTGCGTGCCACCGCCGAGAGTACGATCCCCTCGGCCCAGGGCACGCCCGCTTGGCGCGCCAGGCGTAGCGCCGCCTCCGCGTGCTCGCGTTGGGCCGGCAGGTCCCCGTGGTGGAGGGCCTCCACGAAGCGCAGGTAGTGGTAGTGACACAGGTCGAGGAGGCGGCCGGGCTGGACGGTCGCGGCCATGCGCTCCAGGTAGCCGCCCGCGCGCGCGAGGTCACCGGAGGTGATCGCCCCCCACGCGGCTTGGGCGAGGAGCATGAAGTCCCAGAGGTGCACGCCGGTACGCTCGGCGGAGCGCAGACCGGTCTCGGCGCTGTCGATGCAGCGCTCGTTCTCTCCGGCCATCCAGGCATAGGTCGCGTCGATCGCGCGCCAGACGATCTCGTCGAGGGCCGACGCGTGGTGCGGGCCGATCTGCGGGCGCAGCAGTTCGACCAGGACCGCGCCGGCGGGGAGGTCGCCGCGCCACCACGTCAGGTACAGGAGCAGATGACTGCCCGCGGTGACCCGCA
>CAZAQG010000039.1:18000-20625 GCA_964487445.1 uncultured Chromatiales bacterium | reverse complement strand
TTCGTAGGAGTCACCGTCTGCGTCGCGAGTGATCAGCGTCGAGTCCCGCCACAGCCTCCGCAGCAACCCGATTCCATCGGGTTCGGGGCTCAATCGATGCGCAAGTCCGGCGGTCACATGCAGGGGAAACGCCAAGCGCATGAGGGACTCGCGCTCTGCGGGCGGCAACCCCTGGAGGACTTCCTCTTCCAGGTATCGGGCGAGCACGCCGTCCTCCATCACTGCGGGGGCGTCTCTTACGTTCCGGTCCAGGAGCAACCCGACCGCGGCGGGCCACCCGCGGGTGCGTTCGTGCAGCGCGCGCAGGGCGTCCGCGCATGTCGTGCCCTGCGGGTTGCGCAGGCGTTCCAACTCGGTGAGTTCTTCAAGCGTGAAAGGTAGTTCCGAACTGTCGATGCCGGCGGCGCGTTCATTGGCGAACATGCGCGACATCCATCCCGGCGGCGGGTTGCGGCCGATCAGAATCAGGTGGAGCCCGGCGGGCAGCACATCCAAGGCGGACGAGAGCAGGAACTCGGCGCCGTCCGGGGCGAGCGCATGGAGGTCGTCGAGGATCAGCAGCGTGGCGGCGGGGAGCAGCGCGAACAGCCGGGCGAAGAACTCACGGGCGAACGAGGCGAGCGCGCCCGCTCGTTCGACGGTGGGCTGTGGCAGACTTCGAGCCTGCGGCGTGAGCCGCTCCAGCGCCAGCCGCATGCCGTGGAAGAACTCGACCGGGTCGTTGTCGCGTTCCTCCACTTGGTACCAGAGGCAGGGGCGCTTGCGTTGCTCGAGGTAGGTGCTGACCAGGGCGGACTTTCCAAAACCGGCCGCGGCGTGTACCCAGACCACCGGCGCGCGCAGGCAGCCATCCAGCCGCGCGAACAAGCGTTCGCGCGGCAGCGGCGCGGCCAGCCGCGGGGGGGCGAGGCGTGCACGCGACCCGCCTCTCCGCGTTGGAGGAGTTCCGGTGGTTACGGGATCCCCGCGGTCCACTGTTCCGCTCCGTGCTCCGTGGCCGGTGCCGGGGGGAACGGGAACACGCGGGGACGGATCGGGCGCTCGCACCGGTGCGGGCGCCGCAACGTATGCATACCCCACAGGGCGCAACACCGCCCGCGCGGCGATGTCCGGATTCGCGCGCGACCGCCGCCCTGGTTCCCCCCCTTGCCCGATCGCGCCTCCCCCACCGTAGGACATCCGATGCGGCCCCGTGATCGCATGCACGGGTTTCCGGCGCCCGGCGTCCTGCCGGGAATCCACGTAAACACCCCTTCATCCCGCGGGTAAGAACTGGATCGGGCTATGCGCTCGGAGTGTAGCATGCGTCGCGTCGGCTCGCTGCGGCGTCGGGCGTGGTGGGCGATGGGGTTCACGGTCGTGCGCAACCATGGGTCCGGAGCAGCCCCCAACCGTAGACCGGATCGCGCCCGTGCGCGCCCAGGTCGCGGGCGTGCGCGGCGAGATTCCGGACGAGGGCCGCCCATGCACCGCGCGGCGCGCGTTTCCGTGCGACGGCCAGCGCCGCGCCGACGAAGGGCGTTGCGTAAGAGGTACCGCTCGCATAGTGCGCGCCGCCGCCGGGGCGCGCGACCCAGAGGTCGACGCCGGGGGCGGCGAAGTCGATGTACGCTCCATGGTTGGCGTGCGCGTAAATCCGCCCGTCGGCATCGACGGCAGTGACCGCGACGACCCCCGCCTGCGCGGCGGGGTAGACGGGTGCGGCGTTCGGTCCGCCGTTGCCGGCGGCGGCGGTGACCGCAATGGAGCGTTGCAGGATACGACGGACGGCCACCTCGATCAGCAGGTTCCGCGGGCCGCCGAGCGGCAGCACGATCACCGATACGTTTTTCCCGGCGAGCCAGTCCAGGGCGAGGGTCACCTGCTCGGCGGTGGCGTCGGCGGTGTCGTGGGCACGTTTCCGAAACACCGCGGCGAGGAACAGATGGGCACGCGGCAGCAGCCCGCGCAGGTCGTCGGCGCCGTTGCCGAGCAGAATCGCCGCCTCCGCCGTTCCGTGTTCCCGGGGGGCCGCGCGGTAACCGTCGCTCAGGAATTCACGCTGGTCCAGGCGCGCATGTGCCAGTGCCGGGTGATGCGCGTCCGCGCCGGTGTCGACCAGGCCGATGCGGACCCGCACGCCGCAACCGGTCCGCCGCCGCCAGCCGATCAGCTCGCGCGCGTAGCGGTGCGCGGTCGAACCCAGCAGACGGTAACGGGAGTTGAGATCGATCCAGGCCTTGGGCGCCAGGGCGCGAAGTCGGGCCAGGGCCGCGGTCGCGCCGGTGCCCTTCGGGAGCGCCAGGGTACTCAGCACGAAACCGAGCCGGTGCAGGATGCGACGGCGCAGGACGTGGATTCCGGTGCCTTGCAGGCGCCCGGCGAGGGCGCGCGCCTGCGCCATGTCGGAACTGACGGCCACCACTTCCCCGGGTTCGGCGTCCGCCGTGACCGCCGCCGACGGGGGCGGCAGGGTCGGTGGCGGCGGCAGGGCGGCGCCGATCAGGGCGGGGCTTTGCGTGAGGTCCCCGGGCGCGGGAGGGGGCGGGCCGGACGTTGCGGGGGCCTGCGCTTCCTCCCCGGGGAGGAATTGCGTACCCGTGACGGCCGGTGGTGGCGGTGGCGGAGAAGGAGGGGGAGGAGGAG
>CAZAQG010000039.1:0-17900 GCA_964487445.1 uncultured Chromatiales bacterium | reverse complement strand
AGGAGGGGGAGGAGGAGAAGAAGGAGTCAACAACCGTTCGCGTAGCGGCGCGAAGCGCCGAATCGTGTACTTCGCGCCCCCGGTAACCGGGGTTGTAGGGTGCGCGGCGGAGGGCTTGATGCAGGTCAGCGAGTGGCTCAGCAGGTTGTCGGTCAGGCGGGTCTCGGCGATATGGTGTGCCGGATCGATGTGCGCGGTCACCTGTGCGGTGCCGGTTACCGTGACCGGGCTCGTATAGTCGACCTGGCCGCCGGGTGTGAGCGCCCGCTGCGGGTCCACGAGCCCGAGCGTGACCCGGGCCCGAAGCTGACCGTCGACGCGGATCTCCAACTCGGCGGCGTGGTTCGGCTGCGCACTCCAGGCACGGGCGGGGAGCGGGCCGGGTCCGTGGTTGACGATGGTGACCTGCACGCGACATCCCGCGGCCAGGCCTACGTGCGGGATCGCCAGGTTCGGTCGAGCCAGGGTCAGGTGCGGCGACAGCGAAAGGCCGCCGATCATCGGTCGCACCTCGATCCTCCCGATCCTCCTGATCCCCCCGGCCGATGCGGGCAGGGCAATGACCAGCAGGCAACCGGCGAGCGCTATCCGGTTACTCATCGGAAACCTCTCGGACTACGCCGCGTTCCGAGCGCAACTGCCGGGCGGCGTGGCGCCGGGCGGCGTGATCGTCCGGCGCCACGTCGAGCAACCGCACGCGGTAGACGCCGGTGGCGCCCGGGCCGTTGACGAACTCGCCGTCGACCTCGCGCAAGGCTCGGCGGATCTGCGCCTCGGTCGCGGTGGGCGCGAAGCGCACCTCCAGTACCGCACCCGCGGGCTCGGGGCCGCTGAGCGGCGCGACCGCGGGTCGGGAAGTCCACAGGTGCGCGATCAGCACCCCCTGGAACAGGATGAGCAGCAGCGACGCCGCGAGTGCCAGCCCCAGACCCGTGCCGGACCGACCGTGGCGGCGTGCCGACGGGGCCGGCCGTTCGCGCAGCAGTCGCGCCAGGGACCCGGCATCCGGGGTCGGCGCGGGCATATCGCGAATGCCGGAACGGACACGCCGCAGGAATTCGGCCTCCTCGCGGCAACGCGGGCAACCGGACAGGTGGCGCTGTACAGGCGCCGTGTCCGGCCCGCCGAGCGTGCCGTTGACGTAGGCGATGAGGTCGATATTCGGGTGATCGTGAGGGTCCATGGTCGTCCGCAGATCCAGGATGATGTGGATGGGTCTGCAAATTAGTCGGAGCACGCGGCGAAAGCGTTCAATCGCCCCGGGTCAGGCAGCGCTTCAGCGTGAGTTTGGCATGGAACACCCGGGTTTTGACGGTACCCTCCGGGCAGCCCAGGATAACGGCGATCTCGCGATACGGCAGATCCTCGAAGAACGCCAGGTGCAACGCGGCGCGTTGCACCGCGGGCAGGAGCGCGATGCATCGATACAGGCGCTCGCGATCTTCGCTTGCCGCGAGCGCGTCGGCGGCGGGGCAGTCGTCGCTCCCCAGGGGTTCCTCGGGCAACTCGCACTCGCGGCGGTGGTGCCTGCGTCGCAGCTGATCGACGGTCTTGTGGTGGGCGATCGAGAGCAGCCAGGTCGCGGCGCGCGCACGGCCCTGGAAGGTCCCGGCGACGCGCCATACCTCGAGCATACTCTCATGAAGTACATCCTGAGCGGCGGCATCGTCTCCCCCCAGGCGCGTGCCGCAGAAGCGCAATACGCGCGGCGCGTGACGAGCGTAGAATTCGGCGAAGGCGGCCGTCTCGCCCCGCGCGATGGCGGTCAACAGGTAGGCATCGTGGGCGGCATCGGGGGTCGGTTCCGGGTGTTGCGTCCCGGACGGATGCGCTGCCGACCCGCCTGCGGTTGCGGCGCGATCCGCCCCCGGAGCGGGGGCGGTGCTGCACCAGAGGCGTGCGTCACGGGACATAGATGGGCACCGGCGGGCTGGCGCCGAGGATACGGCCATGGTCGCCGATCGCGACGATCCGCCATTGATAGGCGCCGGGGCGCAGGCGTGCGCGAGTCGGCAGTGAGAGCAGGAGCCGGTGGCGCGTGCCCAGTACCAGCATTCCGCCGGTCGGTTTCCGACCGACGGGCGTCTGCCGGTCCGGTCCGAGCGGATAGAACTCGAGCCGGTAGGCCTGCGCATCGGCCAGGGGGGTCCACGAGAAGCGGGTCTTCGGCCCCAGTTGCGCCCCGCGCGCGGGGCTCAGGGTCTTGATCGGCCGTGGCGGGGGTGCGGCGTGCTTTTCGATCACGAAATAGGTGAGTTCGGGTGCCGGAAACGTGGTCGCCGGGCGGGTGATGCGCAGCCGCAGCCGGTAGCGCCCGGCGGTCGCACTCGGCAGCGTCGGGCTGCGCAGGGTGATCTCGCCGCCGATGCCGAAGAAGGGGTGGACGACCGACAGGATGCGGAATTGGGGCGCGCCGCTCGTGGTGCTGGGTCCGGCGATCTCCCAGACGGCCCGTATCGGCCCGGAGCCCGCGTATCCGATCCGCGCCGTCGCCGTAAGCGCGGCATTGCGGTCGATCATGCCGATGACCGACTCGTCGGCAAAGCGTAGCGAGACGTTGGAGATGCCGAGGGCGCCGGTGGTGCCGCCGCCGAGTGTGACCGTCACGGCGGCGGTCGACGATCCGGCGCCGTCCGTGAAGGCGCGGGAGTAGAAAAAATGCGTGATTCCCAACTGCAGGGCGCGCTGCGCGACCGCGTCCGGAATCAGCACGTTTTCCGTGAAGGTGTCGACGGTGGTGGTCCGGGCGACGGAGGTGGCCCCGGTGCACATGCTGCGGCGGCTCAGCGCGATATTCACGCGGCCCAGCACCAGACCGGCATCGGTCCGGAACACGCCGGAGGCGGAGCGCACGAGGGCGTCGCAGGGGGTGTTGTCGCGCTGGATGCGCCAAGTGACGCGCGCGCTCGTGCTGCGTCCGACCGCGGCCTGAATCGTGGCGGGCTGCACCTGGAATCCGATGATGTTGGCGTGTGCGGCGCGCCATCCCCATCCGGCGCACAGGGGGATCAGGAGGCCCGTCAGGGCGGCGGTGCGGCGGAGGTTCATGATCGCTCCCAGTTCATGGTCAGTTGCAGGAACACTTGATAGCTGTCCGGTTCCATCAGATAACCGGCGCCGACGTCGTTCCGGTTCCAACTGCCGGTCAGAGTCCACGTGAGCCCGGGTCGGGCGCCGTGCGGATCGGACTCGGTCCAGGTGAGGGTGTTGACCACCGAGTATGTTTGTGTGTCGGCGTTACCCGGCGGTCGGTTCACATCATCGATATCCAGATCAACTTCCAGCGAGAGTCGCTCGGTCGGGTTCGCAATGAATTTCACGCCGGTATATCGTTCCAGCGTGAGTCCGACCCCGGCGCCCTCTTCGGTGCGCGTGTATTCGAAGAACGGGGTGAGGGTGACCCGCTGGGCGAACAGGGGGAGGTTTACGTCCAGCCGGGTATCGTCGATGCGCTGGTTCCCCGTTGCGCCCGTGTGGTCGTATTCCCAGGTGATCGTGTGTTGGACGCCCCAGTCGACCAGCGGATAGTAAAAGTGCACGTTTGCGTCAATGATCCGGTTGAAGGAATCGATCGGCGGGGTCAGGGTGGAACTCGGCTGCTCGAGGGTCAGCGTCGCCTCCCGGTACCACCTTACGTGGAATTTCGGCAGCCCGTACCAAGGGTAGCTCGCCCCCCCCGTCGCCGGGTCATAGGCCGGCTGCGGTGCATAGTCGAGATTGACATCGAACAGGCGCACGCGCGCCCGTGGGAGTAGCGCGAGCCCGTCGACGTTGTCCTCGCTCCAGCCGAAGGTCCCCGTGGCGCTCGCCGGCCCCCAGGCAAGGTTCGTGGTGGCGGTGAACGTACGAAGGTCCCGGGGCGCGGCCGTGTTGGCCTGACTGCGGAAGAAGGTGCTGTATTCCTGATAGCGCAGCTCGGCGCCCCAGGTCAGGGGTCTGCCGGATACCTCGCGGCCGCGCAGGATCTGGTAATGACCGAGCAGGTCATAGGCGTGTCCACGGCGGCTGCCCACCGGCCCGTCGGCGTCCGGGTCGTAGTTCGACTCCGTCAACTCGCCGAGCACGCGCAGGCGTTGCGCGAACCACAGGCTGTCGGCGCGAACATCCCAGATATCACCCGAACTGACGTCGCTGCTGCCGACGCTGCCGGCACCGATCTCACTGCGCCGCCCGCGCAGGTAGGTCGCCGAGAGGAACATCGCGCCGGTACCGAGACGCACCGGGCGGACGCGGCCGGCGATCCCCTCCAGACGGTTGTCCGGGTCGCGGATGCCGAGGCCGTTGTCGAATCCCTGGACCGCGGAGCCGCTCACGAGGAATGCGGTGACCGCGGAGCCGCCGGCACCGTGATCACCGGCGTTGCCGTAGGTTGCGGAGATGCCGCGACGGTTGAACTGCTGCAGGGCCAGATTGTCCCGCCACACGGTCTGATCGCCCGCGCGTGCGCCGAGCGCCCCCTTGCGCCCGCCGACCTGATAGCCGCTCAGGTCCACGCGCCGTCCGTCGGTCACGCCCCGGCCGTCGAAGACCAACGATCCGTTTCCCCCGACGCGCCAATCGCCCGCTGCGAGATTTCCCCCGAGCTTTCCGGAACCGTTGCTCTGGAACCGGGCCGGGGTGTTGTTCAGGCCCTGATCCGCAAGCCGGTAGGCTGCGGTCAGGTTCGCATCCCCACTCCAACGCGCCTCGCGAAAGCGCTTCGTTTCGCCCACCTCGAAGCGCCAGACGCCGCGCTCGATCAATTCCCCTTCGGGTGTCTCCTGCACGGCGCGCAGGGTGTGCGGGCCCGCGGCCAGCGGCTGAGGCGGCGTATACACGGCGTACTCACCGCTGCGCGTGACCAGGTCGGTGACGTCGATCCCGTCGAGTTCGAGCCGCAATTGCCCGAGGACGGCCGCGGGGACCGTGGCCGGGATGCGGATGCGGAAGGTCGAGGAGGGCGTGCGATAGCGCGCGCCCGCGGCCGCCTTCACCAGTGTCAGCCTCCAGTCGGCCACGCGCTGCGGCGTCCCCAGCGCGCAGCCGACGCCGAGCGCGTAGAGGCACACTATCCACAGCGCAACGACCGCGCGGCGGCCGGGTGTACCCGTCCCAATCGTGCGCACGATTCCCCCCTTCCCTTCCCCCGGATGAATTTTCCCCGCCCCGTCCTGCGGGTACGGGCCCCCGCCGGGGAAACTATCGGTCTGGAGGCATTACGGATCGTATACGGATGGCGGGCCATGGCCCGTCCTACGGGAGCCGTGGTTGTCGGGAGAGGCGGTAGGGCCGGGCGCGCCCGGCCGGATCCGAGCGCGGCTCAGCCGGTATTGCGCATGCCCGCGGCGATGGCGTTGATGGTGCGCAGCAGGGGGTCGCGCCACACCTCGCGCCCTTCTTCGGGCAGATCGGGATTGCGGTAGCGTTCGATCACGGTGAGTTGGATGTGATTGAGGGGGTCCAGATAGGGATTGCGGCGCGTGAGCGACAGGGCGAGCGGGGGGTTTTCCTCGAGCAGGTCGTGGAGCTGCGCGACCTCGAGCACCTCGAGTACCGTGAGTTGGTATTCTTCGCGGATCTTCCGGTAGATGGCGCGGGCTTGGTCGGGGTGCTTGCTCAAGCGGGTGTACTCGGCGGCGATAGTCATCTCGGCCTTGAACAGCGACATCTGGGTGTTGCTGAGCAGGGCGCGGAAGAACGGCCAGTTGCGGTACATGGCACGCAGCGTCGCCAGGCGCTGCGGGTCGGTGCCGCGCCAGCGCGCGAGCGCGGTGCCGATGCCGTACCAGGCGGGGAGCGTGTGGCGGGATTGGGCCCAGCCGAACACCCAGGGGATGGCCCGCACCGACTCCTTGGAGCGATCCTCGCGCGAGCGATGGCTCGGGCGCGAGCCGATGTTGAGCAGGCCGATCTCGTTGACCGGCGTGACCTCGTAGAAATAGTCCATGATTCCCGGTGTGACGTCGATGAGGTCACGATAGGTGCGCTCGCCGAGGTGCGCCAGTTCCGCCAAGTGGGCGCGGTAGTCTTCGTGGTCCGCCGACGGCGTACGGACCAGGCACAGACTGGCCTTCATCAGCCCGGTGCTGCCCATGGCGAGTTCGTAGGCCGCGGTTTCGGCGTTGCTGTACTTGTATGAGAGCACCTCGCCCTGTTCGGTGAACTTGATCTGCCCGTGGACGGTGCCCGGGGGCTGCGCGAGGATCGACTCGTGGGTCGGCCCGCCGCCGCGCCCCACGGTACCGCCGCGCCCGTGGAAGAGCCGGCAGCCGACGCCGCGCCGGTCGGTGAGTTCCAGGATCTTCTTCTGCGCCTCGTACAGGCTCCAGGCGGAGGCGAGAATGCCGCCGTCTTTGCACGAGTCCGAGTAGCCGAGCATTACTTCCTGGACGTTGCCCGAGGCGCGCAGCAGCGCGGCGTAGGCGGGATGATCGAGCAGCGTCGAGAGGACCTCGTCGATATGCGCCAGATCCTCGATGGTCTCGAACAGCGGCGTGAGGTGCAGGTGGCAGTACCAGCCGTGCGCCGGGTCGCGCCCGGCGAGCCCCGCCATGTGCGCGAGCAGCAGGACCTCCAGGACATGGCTGGCGCGGTGGGTCATGGAGATGACATAGGCCCCGAAGGCCTCGACGCTCAATTCCCGGCGCACCCGCGCGATCACTTCGCACACCTCCAGAGCGTCGCGCGTCTGCGGGCTCAGCGCGGCGCGGTCCACGACCGGCGCTTCGGGCGCGCGCAGCAGTTCGTCCAGCAGTGCAAGCCGACCGGTCTCGTCGAGGGCCGAGTAGTCCGTGCCGCCGGGGAGTTGCGCACAGATCTCGGTCACCGCGCGCGTGTGGCGCGAGGACTCCTCGCGCACGTCGAGCTTCGTCAGGGAGAAACCGAAGGTCTCCGCCAGCCGCGTCAGATCCTGGAGTTCCTGATCGGCGATGTTGCGGTCGCCGTGGCGGATGAGCGAGTCCCGGATCAGGCGCAGGTCGGTCAGGAACTCCGCCTCCGAGCGGTAGCCGGTATCCGGGCGTTCCATGGGTCGGCCGGCCAAGTGCCGGCGCACCGCCTTGAGTACGACCGCCAGGCGGTGGCGCATGAAATAGAGCTTGCGCCGGTAGGGTTCATGGCCGAAGCGGGCCGGAGTCTCCTTCAGGACCTCCGTGCAGATGCGCTCGTCGCATTCCAGGCTCTCCAGCAGCGCGCTGCTCGGTTCGCACATGCGAATCGAGTGGGTCAGTATCCGGCCCAGGCTGTTCACGCGGCAGACGTACTCGGTGAGGATCTCTCGCGCCTGAAGGTAGACGGCGAGTTCGGTGGTCCCGGGGCTCACGTTGGGGTTGCCGTCGCGGTCGCCGCCGATCCACGAGCCGAAGTGGATGAATCCCGGCACACGGATCGTGCGGGCGGCGTCTTCGCCGTAGACGCGGCGGATCGCCTTGTCGAGATGGTGATAGGCCAGCGGGACCGCCTCGAACAGCGATTCCTTGAAGTAATAGAGGCCGTTGCGGATCTCGTCGCGCACCTGGGGCCGGTGCACGCGCACCTCGTCGGTCTTCCACAGGATCTGGATCTGGCTCTCCATGCGGCGGGTGATCTCCTCGCGGTCTTCCCTGCCGATGCCCGGGGCTCGGAGCCGCTCGCTGGTGACGAAGATGCGCCGCAGCGCCTCGAGGATGGTGCGCCGCTTGGCCTCCGTCGGGTGTGCGGTGAACACCGGGATGTAGGCGAGCCGGTCGAGCAGTTCCTGGAGCTGCCGCGGTTCGACTCCCTGCGCGCGGAACCAGCGCAGGGTCTCGTCGAACGAACCGGTCCACAACGGGCCGCCGCGGCGCACCCGGCGGCGGCGTTCACGGTGATGGAAGGCCTCCTCGGCGATGTTGACGAGACTGAAATAGGTGCTGAACGCGCGCACCACGTGGGTGGTGGTCTCGGGCGTCAGCAGGCGGATCATGCGCATCAGGCGATCGTGGCGGCGCGGATTGGCCTCCTTGCGCAGGCCGAGGAACCCCTTGCGCAGGGCCTCCACCGCGGACAACACCTTGCCGCCGGCATGGGTGTGCAGCACGTTGCCCAGCAGGTTGCCGAACAGCTTGACATGGGCGCGCAGTTCTTTGTCCCGCGGTGGCAGATCCATGGGCGTCGTCTGGGTTTTTCAGGTGATCGGGGCCAACACGGGGCGCCGCTCGCGCGGCCCCGGGCCGGGCGGGTGGCCGCCATTATACCCGTACCGGGCGATGGTGCGAGCCGCGCGCGTCCGCACGCACCGTCAGATCCGGCGATAGAGGGCGAGATAGGCCTGCGCGCTGCGCCGCCAGCTGAAATCCTGGCGCATGGCATTGCCGATCAGATTGCGCCAAGCGGGCGGTCGGCGGTAGCGTTCCAGGGCGCGCCGTATGCCGGATACGAGTGCGTCCGGCGTGGGTTCATCGAAGACGAAGCCGGTGGCGGCGCCCGAGCGGATCGATTTCCCGTCGGCATCGACCACCGTATCGGCCAGCCCGCCGGTGCGCCGCACCACCGGGATGGTGCCGTAACGCAGGCTGTAGAGCTGGCTCAAGCCGCACGGCTCGAAACGCGAAGGCATCAGAAAGGCGTCGCAGCCGGCCTCGACGAGGTGGGCGAGCGACTCGTCGTAGCCGATGTGGATCCCCAGGCGGCCCGGCCAGCGTTCGGCGGCGGCGCGGAACGCCGCCTCGAAGCGCGCCTCGCCGTTGCCGAGGATCGCGAGTTGGAGGTCTTCCGCCATCAGTGCGGGGAGTGCGCCGAGGATCAGGTCGACGCCCTTCTGTTCCACCATGCGCCCGATGTGTCCGAACAGCGGTACGCGCGGTTTCACGGCGAGTCCCATGCGCTTCTGGAGCGCGACCTTGTCCCGCTGTTTGCCCTGCATGGCATGCGCGGTATACCGGTGCGGGATGAGTGTGTCGCGGCCCGGATCCCACACACGGTAATCGACACCGTTGAGGATGCCCTCGAGGCGGTCGGCGCGCCCGCGCAGTACCCCGTCCAGCCCGGCGCCGAACTCCGGCGTGCAGATCTCGCGCGCGTAGGTCGGACTCACGGTGGTGAGCCGGTCGGCGAACACCAGCCCGCCCTTGATGAACGAGAACCCGCCGTAGAACTCCAGCGCGTACATGGACCACAGCTCCGGCGGGAGACCGAGATACTGAAAGGTATCCCGGGTGAAGATGCCCTGGTAGGCCAGGTTGTGGATCGTGAATACCATGGGGGGACGGCGTGGTTCGCGGATCAGCAGCGGCGGCACCAGCCCGGTCTGCCAGTCGTTGCAGTGCACCACGTCCGGCGCCCAGTCCAGCCCCGCATGGTTCGCCGCGACCCGGACCACGGCACGGCAGAAGGTGGCGAAGCGCAGGGCGTTGTCATACCAGTCGCGCCCCTGCGGGTCGCTGTACGGGCCGCCGGCCCGGTCGAACAGCGCCGGTACGTCGACCAGATAGACCGGCACACCGTCCTCGACCAGTGTCGCCCGGCGCAGGCGAACCGGTTCCGGCGACCCGGGCACCGAGAATTCGGCGGCCACGGTCGCCTCGGGGAGCCGTTCCAGGATATGGCGGTAGGCCGGCAGGATCACTCGCACGTCCTGATGCAGGCGCTCGAACGCCGCCGGGAGACTGCCGGCGACATCGCCGAGGCCGCCGGTCTTGATCAGGGGGTGTGCCTCGCTGGCGGCGAACAGGATCTTCATCAGGGCCGGGTCTCGATTCGCAGTGGGAACCGTGGCGGCCCCCGGTGGTCGATAGAATCAACGAACGCCGTCGCCTGTTTATACTACAATCGGCTTCATACTTCACTGCGACGCGGGTGCGCCCGCGTCGTGTTCCGGTGCCGCGCACGGATGCGCCGTCGATCGGGGGTTGCACACCCCCGGCTCGGGCGGTGCACAGAGGGGCCTTTTCGATGCTCGATCCCTGTACGTTCGTGATCTTCGGCGCGACCGGAAATTTGGCCCGCAACAAACTGCTGACGGCTCTCTACCACCTGGAGGCCGCGGGACGCCTTCCGAAGGAACTGGTCGTGTTGGGCATCGGGCGCCGCCCCTGGGAGGCGGATCAGTGGCGTGCGGAGGTGCGCGAGGCGCTTGGTGCGCGCGTGCGCGGCGGGCTCGACGAGGCGATATTCGGCCGCCTCCGGGAACGGCTCCAGTACTATCGGCTCGACCTCAACGACGCCGCCGCCTACCAGGGCCTGTACCGGACGCTGGCCGACGGCGCGCGCTTCCCCGAGAACCTGGTGTTCTACATGGCGATCCGCCCGGCGGAGTTCGGTGTGGTGGCGCGCAATCTCGCGCAGGTCGGGCTCAACCGGGAGGATACGGGTTGGCGGCGGCTGGTGGTGGAGAAGCCCTTCGGCTACGATCTGGAGAGTGCGGAGTTGCTCGACGAGCGGCTGCATCGGGACTACCGGGAGGAGCAGCTCTACCGCATCGACCACTATCTCGGCAAGGGCACTATTCAGAACGTATTGGTGTTCCGCTTTGCGAATCTGATGCTCGAGCCGCTCTGGAACCGCAACTACATCGATCACGTGCAGATCACTCATTGCGAGGCGCGTGGTCTGGACGGGCGCGCCGAGTACTACGACGGGGCCGGTGCGCTGCGCGACATGATCCAGAGTCACCTGCTGCAGATGCTCACGCTGGTGGCGATGGAACCCCCCGCCAGCCTGGACGCGGAGTCGCTGCGCGACGAGAAGGTCAAGGTGCTGCGTTCGATCCGCCCGATCCCGAAGAGCGCGGTCCATGCCCACGCCTTCCGCGCCCAGTACGCGCGCGGGCGCATCGGCGGCGAACAGATCCGCGGCTACTTGGAAGAGGACGGGGTGCCCGCCAACAGCACCACCGAGACCTTCACCGCCCTGAAGCTGTTCATCGACAACTGGCGCTGGCGCAACATCCCCTTCTACCTGCGCACCGGCAAGCGCATGGCCAAGGACAACTCGCTCATCGCAATTCGCTTCAAGCACCCCCCGCAGCAGCTCTTCCGTGAGACCCAGATCGACCGGATCCGTCCCAACTGGCTGTTGCTCAATATCCAGCCCAACGAATGCCTGCGCATAGAACTGCAGGTCAAGGAACCGGGCCTGGAGATGCGCACCCAGACCACGCGGATGGATGCCTCTTACTGCGGCATCAACCAGGCGGGGCTGGGCGCCTATGAGGCCCTGCTGCTCGACGTCATCGGGGGCGACCACTCGCTGTTCCTGCGCTACGACGAGGTCGCCTGGGCATGGCGCGTCGTGGACCCGATCCTCAAGGTCTGGTCCGTGGAACGCGATTTCATCCACACCTACCCGGCCGGAAGTTGGGGGCCGCGCGAGGCCGGCCGGCTCTTCGAGCGCGACGACCAGCGCTGGCGCAACACCCTGGAAGACGACGAGGGCGCGGCGTAGCGGGCGCGAACCGGTCGCCGGGCGGATCGGCGCACGGGTTCCGCGCCGGCCGGGCCCGGCCCTTGTACGGGACGTGCGGGGATGCGCGAATCCCGGTAGGGCGGGCCTTGGCCCGCCGGCGATGTCGGATCTGCGGGATTCTGGAACAGAAAGGAAGAAACTGATGACGGCACTGACGAACTGCAAATCCTGGAAGGCCCTCAAGGCCCATCACCGCGAGATCCGCGATCGGCACATGCGCGACCTGTTTCGCGAGGATCCGAAGCGTTTCGAGCGTTTCTCGTTGCACTTCGACGACTTCCTCCTCGACTACTCCAAAAACCGCATCACCGAGCGCACCCTGCGCCTGCTCCTCGAACTCGCCCGCGAGCGTGAATTGCCGCGCTGGATCGAGCGCATGTTCTCCGGTGAGAAGATCAATGTCACGGAGGACCGCGCGGTGTTGCACGTCGCCCTTCGCAACCGCTCCAACCGCCCGATCCTGGTGGACGGCGAGGACGTGATGCCGAAGGTCAACGCCGTCCTGGAACACATGCGTCGTTTCACCGGGGACGTGCGCGAGGGACGCTGGCTGGGGTGCACCGGGGAGGCGATCACGGACGTGGTCAATATCGGCATCGGCGGCTCCGACCTCGGGCCGAAGATGGTCGCCGAGGCGTTGCGCCCCTACGGCGGGCCGCGTCTCGCCGCGCACTTCGTCTCCAACGTCGACGGCACCCACATCGCCGAGACCCTCAAGCTGCTGCGCGCGCAGACCACGCTGTTCGTGGTCTCGTCCAAGACCTTCACCACCCAGGAGACGCTCACCAACGCCCACACGGCGCGCGCCTGGTTCCTGGAGCAAACCGGCGACGAGGCCGGCATCGCCCGCCACTTCGTCGCCGTGTCCACCAACCGCGAGGCGGTGCGCGAGTTCGGCATCGATCCCGAGAACATGTTCGAGTTCTGGGACTGGGTCGGCGGGCGCTACTCGCTCTGGTCGGCGATCGGTCTGTCGATCGCGCTCTACATCGGCATGGACCGTTTCGAAGAACTGCTCGAGGGCGGGCATCTCCTGGATGAGCATTTCCGCGCCACGCCCCTGGAGCGCAACCTGCCGGTGATCCTGGGGGTGTTGGGCGTGTGGTACGGTGATTTCTTCGGCGCCCAGACCCACGCCATCCTCCCCTACGACCAGTACCTGCACCGGTTCCCGGCCTATTTCCAGCAGGGGGACATGGAGAGCAACGGCAAGCGCGTCACGCGCAAGGGCCGCGCGGTGCGCTACCAGACCGGGCCGGTCCTGTGGGGCGAGCCCGGCACCAACGGCCAGCACGCCTTCTACCAGCTCATCCACCAGGGCACCGAGATGATCCCGGCCGACTTCATCGCCCCGATGGAGACCCACAACCCGCTGGGTGAGCATCACCGGATCCTGCTCTCCAACTTCTTCGCCCAGACCGAGGCCCTGATGCGCGGCAAGACCGAAGACGAGGTCCGCGCCGAACTCGAGGCGCAGGGGCTCTCCGGGCGCGCGCTCAAGCGGCTGCTGCCGCACAAGGTCTTTCCGGGCAACCGCCCCACCAATTCGATCCTGCTGCGCAAGATCACCCCGCGTAGCCTGGGGACGCTCATCGCGCTCTACGAGCACAAAATCTTCGTGCAGGGGGTGATCTGGGGCATCAACTCCTTCGATCAATGGGGTGTTGAACTCGGCAAGCAACTCGCCAAGGCGATCCTCCCGGAACTGGCCCCGGATGCGTCGGTGGGCGCACATGACGTCTCCACTCAGGGGCTGATCCGGTACTACCGGGAGCATCAGGGGCCGTAAGGGCCGGTTCCGCCGGGGTCGCGCGCGCTCGCGTGGCGCGCCAGCGCCCAGGCCACGTGCTCGCGCACCAGGGCGGAGGGATGGTCGGCGCGGACCCGGAGGGCGGCCGGTACCTCGGGGGTCGGGGTCGCGTTGCCGAGCGCGACGGCGAGGTTGCGCAGCCAGCGTTCGTGGCCGATGCGCCGGATCGGGCCGCCCTCGGTGTTGCGCAGGAAATCGGCCTCGTTCCAGGCGAACAGCCCGGCGAGGGTCGCCGCGTCGAGGCCGTGGCGGGGCAGGAAGTCGGCCTCGGACGTCGGTTGGGCGAAGCGGTTCCACGGACAGGCGAGCTGGCAGTCGTCGCAGCCGTAGATGCGGTTGCCGAGCAGCGGGCGCAGTTCCACGGGGATGACCCCGGGCAGTTCGATCGTCAGGTAGGCGATGCAGCGGCGTGCGTCGAGCTGGTAGGGGGCGAAGATGGCGCCGGTCGGGCAGGCGTCCAGGCACGCGGTACAGGTGCCGCAGCGTTCGCGGGCCGGCGCGTCGACGGGCAGCGGCAGGTCGGTGTACAGCTCCCCGAGGAAGAACCAGGAACCGGCACGGGCGTCGACCAGGTTGGTGTGCTTGCCGATCCAGCCGAGCCCGGCCTTCTGCGCGAGCGGCTTCTCGAGGACCGGGGCGCTGTCGGTGAACACCCGGTAGCCGAACGGGCCGGTGATCGCGGCGATGCGCTCGGCGAGGCGCTGCAGGCGCCGGCGCAGCACCTTGTGGTAGTCGCGGCCCAGCGCATAGCGCGAGATGTAGGCGCGCGCCGGGTCGCGGAGCACGGCGTGCGCGTCGGCCGCCGTGCCCGGCCAGTAGTCCATGCGCACCGAGAGCACGCGGATCGTGCCCGGTACGAGCTGCGCCGGGCGGCTGCGGCGCACGCCGTGGCGTGCCATCCAGTCCATCTCGCCGTGGCGGTCGCGGGCGAGCCAGTCGAGCAGGCGGGCCTCCGCCGCCGAGAGATCGGTGTCGGTGATCCCGAGTGCCGGGAAGCCGAGTTTCGCTGCCCAGCGGCGGATGTCCGCGGCGAGCGCGGCGGGGTCGGGGCACCGCGCGGGTGCCTCGGGGGTGATGGATTTCGCCGGGCGGTTCACGCTATGTTCGCTGTTCGGAGGACGGGGCTCTATTGTGGACGTCGTGCCCCGGTCTGGGAACCCGGGTGACGCGCCCGCCCGTCTCAGGAGTCGCGCACGTGCTGGAACATGATCCGGAGTGGGCCCTGTACCGCGCCGAGCAGGCGCGCGAGCTGGACCGCCGTGCCATCGAAGAGCGCGGAATCCCGGGCTACACACTCATGTGCCGCGCCGGAGAGGCGGTGTTCGCGGCGGTGCGCGAGTGCCGGCCGGCGGCACGCCGCCTGACGGTGGTGTGCGGCGCCGGCAACAACGGCGGCGACGGTTTCGTGGTCGCACGCCTGGCGCATCGGGCCGGCCGGGAAGTGGAGGTGCTGGAAATGGTCGAGGCGTCGCGCCTGCGCGGCGACGCCGCCACGGCGCGGTCCGAGTGCGTGGCGGCGGGTGTCACGCCGCACCCCTTCGACGCGGCGCGCCTGGCGCGGGCCGAAGTGATCGTGGACGCGGTGTTCGGCACCGGGCTCGATCGCGAGGTGGGCGGTGCCTGGCGCGCGGCGCTGGAGGCGATCGATGGGCGGGGCGCGCCGGTGGTCGCGGTGGATATCCCGTCGGGGCTGCACGCCGATACCGGCGCGGTGCTGGGGGTCGCGGTCCACGCCGCGGCGACGGTCACCTTCATCGCCCGCAAGGCGGGGCTCTACAGCGGCGAGGGGCCGGTGTACCGCGGCACGCTGTATTTCGACGCCCTCGGGGTGCCCGCCGATCTGTACGGCGGGCTGGAGCCGGCCGCCTTGCGCCTGGACCCGTCGGGGCTCGCGCGGCTGCTCGCGCCGCGCCCGCGCAGCGCGCACAAGGGGTGCTACGGGCATGTGCTCCTGGTCGGGGGCGGGCGGGGCATGGGTGGGGCGTTGCGCATGGCCGGTGCGGCGGCGGGTCGGGTCGGCGCGGGTCTGGTGAGCCTCGCCACGCGCGCCGAGCACGCCGCCGCGTTGAGTGCAGGCGCGCCGGAACTGATGGCGCACGGGGTCGGTGGTCCCGGGGATCTCGGTGCGCTGCTCGGGCGCGCCACGGTGGTTGCGGTCGGACCCGGGCTCGGGCGGGGACGGTGGGGGATGGATCTGTTCGGTAGTCTGCTCGACTCGCGCCTTCCCTTGGTCGTGGACGCCGACGCCCTCAACCTGCTGGCGCGCGAACCGGTGGCGCGCGGGAACTGGGTGCTCACGCCGCACCCGGGCGAGGCGGCGCGGCTCCTGGGCACGGACGCCGGGGCGGTCCAGCGCGATCGTTACGCCGCGGCGCGCGCCCTGGCCGAACGCTACGCCGCCGTGGTCGTGCTCAAGGGGGCGGGGACCGTGATCCAGGCCGGCGAGGGTGCGCCGTGGGTGGCCGAGGTGGGCAACCCGGGGATGGCCTCGGGGGGGATGGGCGACGTCCTCACCGGCGTGATCGCCGGTCTGCTGGCGCAGGGCCTCGATTCCGCCGCCGCGGCTCGGCTCGGCGTCTATCTCCACGGCGCCGCGGCGGATGCCGCGGCGCGCGCGGGGGGGGAGCGCGGCCTGCTGGCGACCGATCTGCTCCCGGAACTGCGCCGGCTCGCCAATCCGCATCAATTCCCGTGGAACGGCTGATCGGCACGCCCGAGGAGATGGCGGCGCTCGGCGCGGCGCTCGCGCACGCCTGCCCTCCCGGCCTCCTGATCCGCCTCGAAGGTGAACTGGGTACCGGGAAGACCACCCTGGTGCGCGGCTTCCTGGCCGCGCTCGGCCACCAGGGCCCGGTGCGCAGCCCGACCTACACGCTCGTGGAGCCCTACGAACTCGGCGCGCGACTCATCTATCACCTCGACCTCTATCGGCTCGCGGATCCCGAGGAACTGGAGTTTCTCGGGATCCGGGACTTGCTGGACGGGGAGGCGATCTGCCTGGTGGAGTGGCCGGAGCGCGGTGCGGCGTTGCTGCCGCCCGGCGATCTGGTGCTGCGTCTGACCTATGCCGAACCGGGACGGCGGGTGTGCCTGCGCGCGGGCGCTCCGGCGGGGGCCGCGGTGTTGGCGGCCCTGGCCGAACAGGTTCCAGGGTCGGAGGGCGGGCGGGGGTCCTAAGGTTCCAGGGCAAGTAACGCCTCTATCCTGGCGATTCCCAATAAAAAATCACCTTGAAAAAGTTTCGCATCTGTGGCTAGAGTAGGGGCGTCGGAGGGGGAGCCGGATGCGTCGGATCGCAGCGATTCTGTGGGTGGCCCTGGGGACGGGGATCCTGGGGATTGCCGGGGGGGTTGCCGTGGCGGGAGCGACCCCCACGGTGGTGAGTACCGTGCGGTTGTGGGCCGCCCCGGATCGCACACGGGTGGTATTTCCGCTCAGCGGGCCGACCGACCACACGCTGTTCACCCTTGCACATCCGGCGCGCGTCGTGCTCGATCTGCGGCATGCGCGGTTCGGTCGCGGCTTCGCCGTCCCGCGCCTGCCCGCCGGCGTGGTGACCGCGATTCGCAGTGCGCCGCGCCGCAACGGCGAACTGCGGGTCGTGCTCGATGTCCGCGGTCCGGTACGCCCGCGCAGCTTCCTGCTGCCGCCCGGCGGTGGCCGCGGCTACCGGCTCGTGGTCGATCTCCGGCGCGGGGCGGCGGCGCGGCCCGGCCCGGTCAAGCGCGTCGCGAGCCGTGCCGGCACGCGACGCGCGGTGATCATCGCCATCGACCCCGGCCACGGCGGCGAGGATCCCGGGGCGCGCGGCCCGCGCGGCACCCGCGAGAAGGACGTGACACTCGCCATCGCCCGCCGGCTGGCGGTCCTGGTCGATCGCCAACCCGGCATGCGCGCGGTGCTCACGCGCAGGGGCGACTACTACGTCGGGCTGCGACAGCGCATGGAGATCGCCCGCAAGGCCAAGGCCGACCTGTTCGTGTCGCTGCACGCCGACGCCTATCGCAACCGCCGCGCACGCGGCGCGTCGGTCTACATCCTCTCGCAGCGCGGTGCGAGCAGCGAGGCGGCGCGTTGGCTGGCGCGCAGCGAGAACGCCTCCGACCGGGTCGGCGGCGTGGACCTCGAGGACAAGGGGCACCTGCTGGCCTCGGTGCTGCTCGACCTGTCGCAGAACGCCACGCTCGAGGCGAGCATGGAGGCGGCGCGCGACGTACTCGATCGACTCGGGCGCGTCGGGCGTGTGCACCGTCGCCGCGTGGAGCAGGCCGGCTTCGTGGTGCTGAAGTCGCCGGATGTGCCGTCGATGCTGATCGAGACCGCGTTCATCTCCAATCCGCGCGAGGAGCGCAAGCTGCGCAGCCGCGCCTATCAGGCACGCATCGCGCGCGCGGTGCTGCGCGGTATCCGCGACTACTTCGTCAAGCGCGCGCCGGCCGGCACCCGCTTCGCCGCGCGCGAGCACGTCATCACGCCGGGCGAGACCCTCTCCGGGATCGCCCGGCGCTACCGGGTGAGCATCCGGCGGCTGCGTGTGGCCAACGGACTGGACGGCGGGCACATCGAGGTCGGCGAGGTGCTGCGCATCCCGCGCGCCGCGGGCGGCTCGACCTGAGCGACGCGCCGGGGGCACGGGGGCGGGGCGTGGACGCGACTGGCCACTGGACGCCGATCGGTGGCAAAATGAGAG
>CAZAQG010000038.1:6354-23959 GCA_964487445.1 uncultured Chromatiales bacterium | reverse complement strand
GGTGATCGTCAAGCGCATCCTGCGCAAACACGGCTACCCCCCCGACAAGCAGGAGAAGGCCACGCAGACGGTGCTGGAGCAGGCGGAGCAACTATCGGAGCGGTGGGCGGCGTAAAGAGATCGATCGGAATGAATGCATATGCGAAGCGGGAAAAGGGACGCCACCCTTTCCCCGGTTGCCCATCGCGCCGGCTTCCCGACAGGACCGATGACCTTGATCCGGGTCAAGGTCACTCCGATGGGGCCGCCCGTATTCTAACCGCATGGCGCCCTACGCGAAGCCCGCGGCGTCGGCATGTGCCCGGAGCGGCGCATGCCGACGCTCGCCCACGGCAGACAGAACGACCTTGATCGGTATTGAGGGCCGCTACGGTGTGGAGGACGCGCGCCACGCCGTGCGCGAGGCGCGCCGACAGGGCCTCGATCTATTCTGCATCGCCTTCAACACCGAGGCCGAAGCCCCCCTGTCGCATCGGCTCGGCGGCGGCTTCGCGACCATCCGCCGCCCCTCGCAGCCGCCCCGGCGCTGTGCACGCCTGACCCGATGAGCCGCCCCGCCCGACAGCCGATCTTCAGCGCGGCCCCGCACCGAATGATGTTCTTCGCCGGGGCCGTCCAGATGGTCGTCGTGCTGCTGTTCTGGGGCACGGAACTGGTCGGGCGTTATACCGCGTTGTGGGCGCCGCCGCACACGAGCGTGCCGGTCGCGTCCGCCCACCTGTTTCTGATGATCTACGCGCTGTTCCCGCTGTTCTTTCTCGGCTTCCTGATGACCACGTATCCGCGCTGGATGAACGGGGAGCCGATCCCGCGGCGCCGCTATGCGTGCAGTTCCGCGCTGCTTGCGGCGGGCTTGATCCTGTTCTACGCGGGCCTGTTCACCTCGCGCGCACTGCTCGCCGCCGGCGTGGCGGTCTATCTCGCGGGCTGGGGCGCGGGCCTCTACGCGCTGCTGCGCGTCTATGCGACGGCGCCGACGCGTGACAAGTTCTATGAACGCCTGCTCAACGCCGCTCTGGCGGCCGGCGCCGCCGGCATCGCGGCCTATGGGCTGTGGGTCGTGACCGGCCTCCACGGCTTCCTCACATTCGCCCGTGATGCGGGCCTGTGGTGGTTCCTGGTCCCGGTAGTGGTAAGCGTGGCGCACCGCATGATCCCCTTTTTCAGCAACGCGGTACTCAAACCCTACGCGGTCTTTCAGCCCCGCCCCGCCCTGCTGCTCATGCTCGTGTGCAGCCTCGCCCTCGGCGCCCTCCAGATGGCCGGCCTGAGGGGTTGGACGTGGCCGGTGGATCTGGTGTTCCTGGCCACGACCCTCGTCCACACTTGGCGCTGGGGGCTGCTGCGCAGCTTCCGCGTGCGCCTGCTCGCCGTACTGCACGTGAGCTTCGCCTGGTGCTCGGTGGCGCTCGCCCTGTATGCGATCCAGAGCCTGGTGTTCTGGCGCACCGGGCATCGGATCCTCGGTTTCGCGCCGCTGCACGCGCTCGGTATCGGCTTCCTGACCGGCATGCTGGTGGCGATGGCCTCGCGCGTGAGCCTCGGGCACTCCGGACGCGCGCTGGTCGCCGATGGGTTCACCTGGGCCTGTTTCTGGGGGATCAACGTGACGGCGCTGCTGCGCATCGGCGCGGCGATCCCGCCGCTCGCACACCTCGACGGGCTATCCCTGAACGTACTCGCCGCGGCGGCGTGGTTGCTGTTTCTGGGGGCATGGGCCGTGCGCTACGCGCCGATGTACCTGCGCCGCAGGATCGACGGCAACCCGGGCTGATTCGCAGGCGGCTGCGGCCGATCGGAGAAAGAGGCGATGGGATCGTTCATCCTTGCGCGCGTGATCCACGTACTGGGCGTGGTGTTCTGGATCGGCGGCGTGGCCATGGTCACGACCGTATTATTGCCGGCGGTGCGCCGGTTCCAGGAGCCGCGCGAACAGGTCGCGTTCTTCGAGGCGGTCGAGGTGCGCTTCGCCCGCCAGTCCCGCTGGAGCACGTTGATCACGGGCCTCAGCGGCCTGTACATGTTGAACTACCTGCATGGCTGGGCGTGGATCCACCAGTGGTCGCACTGGTGGGTCGGTGCCATGATCCTGGTGTGGGCGATCTTCACGCTGATGTTGTTCGTGCTCGAACCCCTGGTGCTGCACCGGCTGCTCCGGGCGCGCGCGGCGCGCGACCCGGACGGGACGTTCGCCTTCATCCGGTCCATGCATTGGGTGCTGCTGCTCCTGAGCCTGATCGCCGTCGCCGGCGCGGTGGCCGGCAGCCACGGTTGGACCTCCTAAGACGTGACGGACCACGCTACGATGCTGCATCTCGTCAAGTTCATCCACGTGAGCACGGTGATCCTGAGCTACCTGCTGTTCTGGACGCGCGGCCTGTGGATGATCCGCGCCCCCGCGCGGTTGCAACGGCGCTGGGTACGGACCGTCCCGCATGTGATCGACACGCTGCTGCTCGCCAGCGGCATCACGCTCGCGGTGCTCATCCACCAGTACCCGCTGGTCGACGGATGGCTCACCGCGAAGCTCGCCGGGCTGATCGCCTATATCGGCCTGGGGCTGGTGGCGTTGCGCCTCGGGCGCCGGCGCGGCACGCGCATCGCCGCGTGGATCTCCGCCCAGGGCGTGTTCTTCTACATCGTCGCGGTGGCCGTGACTCGCAACCCGCTGCCCTTCTCGGCCCTGCTCTGATCGCCACCCCGTCTCCCGGAGCCTGTAAGGCGGGCCGAGGATCCGACGCGTTATCTCACCGACGGAGAAATCGGCGCGCGGGGTGGTCGCGGCGTGCGTGCGCACCGCCCACACCGTACCGGCGCGCACGCGCCCGAACCATTCGACCGACCGATCGGATCGCGGCGATCGGACACGCCGACGATGCGGCCGGGCAAGCTCGATCCCTATTTCCATTGGGGTGGGAATCTACCCACCCTGGGGTGGATCACGGGGCCATCACCTTGACTTCGGTCAATTACGCCGCACCGACCCGGCTGCTTCCATATCCCTACATAAACCCGACATCGACGCCGCACATGCCCCACGGGACGGCGCCCCTGCAACTCAGGAGGACACGTATGGATCTGCAAGTCTCCGGACGTTCGGTCACTCTCGACGATGAAGGCTATCTCATCGACCCCGAGGACTGGAACGAGGCCACGGCACACGCGCTCGCCGCGAGCGAGAACATCGAGCTCAACGAGGATCACTGGAAGGTCTTCGAGTTCATGCGGGACTACTACACCCGCAGCGGCACCACCGCCGACGCGCGCTTCGTCATCAAGTTCCTGGCGAAGGAATGCGGCAAGGGCACGAATGCAGGCAGCTATCTGTTCACGCTGTTTCCGTACGGGTACGTCAAACAGGCCTGCAAGCTCGCCGGGATGCGCCGCCCGCGCGCCTGGAGTTCGGGTTGAGGGGAACACGCCGGACGCCCCCTCCACGCGGTTCCTCGAACGGCAAACCTCGACACGCCGGCGCCGGCCGGGCTTGCCCCGGCCCGGCGGCCCGCACAACGGCATGCAATTCCCGCCCGCCTAATGCAGATATTCCCGCAGCCGCGCCTCATCGAGGATGTAGATGTGTTTGCCCTCGACGCGGATGATCCCGTCCCCACCGAGGTTGTGAAAGATCCGCGACAGGGTCTCCGGCTGCACCGAGAGGCACGAGGCCACGACGTTCTTGGCCGCCGGCAGTTCGACGGTCCCGTTCCCTCCCGCCGCCTCCATCTCCCGCACCAGGTAACCGACCAGGCGTAGCGTGGCGTTCTGCAGAGTCAGGGCGTTGATCTCGTTGATCCGCGCGTGCAGGCGCATACTCATGTCGCCGAGCAACCGGAAACACGTATCGACCGAGTCGCGCAGCAATTGCTGGAATGCATTGTTGTCGAAAGAGTAGAGCACGCTCGGGGTCAGGGCTTCGGCGCTGACGGGGTAGGACTGGTGCTCCATGAACATCACCGCCTCGGCGAAGGTATGGCCGGGCGGTACGATCTCGATCACTTTTTCCGCGCCTTCGAAAGAGACGCGGTAGAGCTTGATGCGCCCGGCGTGCACCAGGAAAAACCGCTCGGCCGGCTGCCCGTGGTCGAAGAGCCGCTCGCCCTCGGCCAGATGCAGGACGCGCATAGCGTGCCGCACGCGATCCAGTTGCGCGGCGTCGAGTGCGTTGAAGAGATATACGCGGCGCAGTTCGGCGTCGATGTCGGAGGATTCGGTCATGAGGTCATGGGGTCTTGCACGTTGCGGGCATTCGCAGCGACCGGCGCCGGGATCGGACGATCCGGTGAATTCCTCAGCCTTTTGGTAGGATAATACCGATGCCGCCGATGCACAAGCACAATCGCCTTTTCATCTGGAATTGACCTTGGTTAAGGCGCAGGCGTGTGCGGGCCCGTATCGTCGCTCCTCGATCCGCACCCCCGGACCACTTTATAAGGAGGCCGGCATGGACACCATCAGCCGTTTTCTGTGCGACGACCATCACGCCTGCGACGCCGCCTTCGGCGCCGCCGAGGCCGCGGTCGGCGCGGATCAGTGGGAAATCGCCGCCGCGCGTTTCGCGGACTTCCTCGAGGCCCTCGAACGCCATCTGGCACGGGAGGAGCAGATCCTGTTTCCGCGCTTCGAGGAACGCACCGGAGAACGGGCCGGACCGACGCAGGTCATGCGCGCCGAGCATGAACAGATGCGTGAGTTGCTGAACCGCCTGGAAGGTATGGTGCGGGCGCAGG
This sequence comes from uncultured Chromatiales bacterium, assembly GCA_964487445.1. GTDB lineage: Bacteria > Pseudomonadota > Gammaproteobacteria > 21-64-14 > 21-64-14 > BMS3Abin12. Next base: position 19,232 of record CAZAQG010000038.1, on the reverse strand, counting down.
AGCGCGATGCATTCCTCAACCACTGCGATACCCTGTTCACGCTCATTCAGCAGCACAACCTCAAGGAGGAGCAGATCCTCTATCCTGCGCTCGACATGGTGCTGAAGAAAGAACGGGGCGCGCTGCTGGAGGCGATGCAGCAGATCTCCGCTCCCCGCTCCTCCCCGGTCGCGGCGACGGGCGTGGGATGAACTCCTCCCCGGAGCGCAATCCGCCGCCACGGGAGCGACTGCTGGACGTGAACGGCCTGGAGCCTCCGGAACCCATGGAGCGCGCCCTCGACGCCCTGGCGCACCTGCCCCCCGGACACTATCTGCGCATGCTCCTGCACCGCGAGCCGTACCTCCTCTATCCGATGATCGAGGAGGACGGCTTCCGGTTCGAGACCCGCCCCGGACGCCGCGCGCTGTTCGAGATCCTGATCTGGCGCGCCGGCGACGAGGTCGCAGAGCGGGCCGTGCTCGACTCGCGTTGATGAGCTACGCCGGCCTGTCCCTGGACGAGGCGCCGCCGTTCTCGATCTCGTTGCGCTTCTTCCTGAGCGCGCCGCCGTTCGGCATCGCCGCCGCCCTTCTGCTGGCCTGGACCGGACCGCAGGCGCTTGCGAGCCGCTGGACCCCCGCGGCACTGGCGGCGGTCCACCTGATGACGCTCGGCTACCTGACGATGATCATGGCGGGCGCCATTCTGCAACTGCTGCCGGTACTCGCGGGGGCGCGGATCGCGCGTACACGCACCGTCAGCGCGGGCTTGTATGTGTTGCTATGCACGGGCACGGTGCTGCTGGCCGTGGGCTTCCTGACGACCAACCGCACGACCCTGCACTGGGCCCTGGTGATCCTGATCCCGGCGCTCGCCTCCCTGATCCTGATCGCCGGCGGCGCGCTGCACGGCGCACCGTCGCGCCCGCAATCCGGCCGCGGACTCGGGCTCACCCTGGCGGCACTCGGCGTCACCCTGACCCTGGGCGCGTGGCTGGCCGAGCGGTATCTCGCACCGCACGCGCCGGCCCTCGCATGGACCGACGTGCACCTCGTCTGGGGGCTGCTCGGCTGGGTCGGGCTGCTGGTGATCACCGTGGCCCGCCAAGTGGTCCCGATGTTCCAAATGACCCCGGCCTACCCGGGACTGTCCGATCGCTGGCTGGCGCGGGCGATCTTCCTGTCGCTCGCGGTCTGGTCGGTGGTCATGGGGTTTGCGATCGACGGGCGGCTGCCGCCCCGGGCGTCCGCGCTCGCCGCCCTCCCGATCGCCCTCGGCTACGGTTGGTTTGCCGCGGCCACCCTGTGGCTGCAACACCGCCGAAGGCGGCGGCTGCCGGACGTCACCGTGGCCTATTGGCGGCTGGGGATGGGCTGCCTGCTGCTCGCCATCGGCCTCTGGCTCGCCGGACTGGCGGTCCCGGCCCTGGCCCGGAACCCGCACTACGCGCCGCTGCTCGGGGTTCTCGTCATCCTCGGGTTCGGCGTCTCGGTCATCCACGGGATGCTCTGCAAGATCCTGCCGTTCCTGGCTTGGCTGCACCTGCACCGCGCGCGATTCGCGAGCGGGCACCCGCACGCCACCATCCCCTCCATGAAGGAACTCCTCCCCCAGCGTGCGGCACGCCGGCAATTCTACCTCCAATTCCTGTCCCTGGTGCTGCTGTGCGCGGCCACCCTGTGGCCGACGATGCTGACGCGACCGGCGGCACTGCTGCTCGCCGTGGCGTTCGCGGAATTCGGGCGCTTGGCCGTGGGAACCGCATGGCGCTACCGGCGGCTCGCGCGGGCGGCGCCGGCCTGAGAAGCCACGATGACTCCGAGGCACCGGGAAGGCGCCACACCCGACAATCACCCGGCAGGCGTGGCGCGTGCCCGCCTACGCCGGATTATTGAGGTTGGTCTCGAAGTCCTTTCCGGGATGTTCCACCTGGATATCCAGATACTCGCGCTTGGTATCCTCGTTCTCGAAGTAAATTTTGATCGCCGTGTCGCCCTCTCCCTCGATCACGAACGGATGCCCTTCCGGATTCGACACGTCGCACAGGGTGATAGGATCGGTGGTGCTGACTCGCATGGTCTCGCCCCCCGTTGTTTGGCGGGCCCCGGCTCCCGGGACCTTACATGAATGATGTAGCACCAAGCCGCGGCCGGCGTATTGACGTCGATCAACCCCGGCGTTAGCGTGGTTTCCGGCGGCTGGGACTTGATCTGGATCAAATGATTCAGCCACGATGCGTAGTGTAGTGAAGGGATGCGCCGCCGGGTGTGCGTATCCGACTCTCGGGGGACCGCGCAACGATGACGCTTGCCGATGTCGTGCATACCTTCGGCCAGGAAATGCTGAGGCGCTACGGCGAACGGGTCCACAAACTCGCGATCCACGCCGGCTTCACGTGCCCGAACCGCGACGGCACACGCGGCCGCGGGGGGTGTACGTTCTGCAACAATCGCAGCTTCAGCCCGGTGTCTCCGGCACCGGCGCCCGTCGCGGAGCAGATTGCGGCCGGGCGTGCCGTGCTCGCGCGGCGCACCGGGGCGCGGCGGTTCATCGCCTACTTTCAGGCCTATACGAACACCTATGCAGACGTCGAACACCTGCGCGCATTGTATGACCAAGCCCTTGCGGAGCCGGACGTGATCGGGCTCTCGGTGGGCACACGCCCGGACTGCGTGCCGCCCCCGGTCCTGGATCTGCTCGCGGCCTACCGCGATCGCGGACACGAGGTGTGGCTGGAGCTGGGGCTGCAATCGAGCTTCGACCGCACCCTGGAGCGCGTCAACCGCGGGCACGGCTACGCCGAGTACCGCCGCGCCGTGCGTGCAGCCCGCGCGCGCGGGCTGCAGGTCTGCACCCACCTCATCGTGGGCCTGCCCGGAGAGCGCTCCGGGCACGCGCACACCACCCTCGACCGGGTGCTCGCCGAGGGTGTCGACGGACTCAAATTCCATCCCCTGCACGTGGTCCGGGGCACGGCGCTCGCCAACGAGTTCCGGCGCGGCGATTATCGACCCTGGACCCTGGAGGAATATGTGGAAACCGCCTGCGATCTGATCGAATACACACCCGCGGAGGTCATCTTCCATCGCCTGACCGCGACGGCGTCGCCGCGGCTGCTGCTGGCGCCGCACTGGTGCGCCTGGAAATGGCGGGTCTTGAACGCCGTGGAGACAGAACTGGTGCGGCGTGGACGCCGCCAGGGCATGACCGACGAGCGACGGGCATGGACGTCGTAGCGCGCAAACCCGAGCTGATATGCCCGGCGGGTTCCCTGCCGGCGTTGCGCGCGGCCGTGGACGAGGGGGCGGACGCCGTCTACATCGGCTTCCGGGACGCCACCAACGCTCGCAATTTCCCGGGCCTCAACTTCGGCCCCGACACGGCGCGCGAAGGCATCCGCTACGCCCGCCGCGCCGGCGCGCGAGTGTTGCTGGCCCTCAACACCTACCCCCGGACCGCCCACTGGCCGCGTTGGACGGACGCCGTGGACCGCGCGGCGGAACTCGGCGTCGATGCCGTGATCCTCGCAGACCCCGGTCTGCTCCACTACGCGGCCGACACCCATCCGGATCTGCGGCTGCACCTCTCCGTGCAGGGCTCCGCGACCAACCGCCATGCCATCGCCTTCTATCACGAGCAGTTCGGTATCCGGCGCGTCGTGTTGCCGCGCGTGTTGTCGTTGACCCAGGTGCAACAGATCGTGGAACGCTCGCCGGTGGAGATCGAGGTGTTCGGGTTCGGCAGCCTGTGCGTGATGGTCGAAGGCCGCTGCGCACTATCCTCCTACATCACCGGGGAATCGCCGAACACCTGCGGGGTCTGCTCGCCGGCCAAGGCGGTGCGCTGGGAGGAGACGCCGGCGGGTCGCCAGTCGCGGCTCAACGGCGTACTGATCGACCGCTACGCCCCCGACGAAGCGGCCGGCTATCCGACCCTGTGCAAGGGCCGTTACCGCGTCGGCGAGGCCACCTACTATGCCATCGAGGAACCCACCGGCCTGAACGTGCTGCAGATGCTGCCGCAGTTGATGGCGAGCGGCGTCGCCGCGATCAAGGTAGAGGGGCGCCAGCGCAGCCCGGCCTATGTCCGCGAGGTGACCCGCGTGCTGCGCGCCGCCCTGGATGCGTGCGCGGCGGATCCGCACCGGTTCCTGGTGCGCGAGGAGTGGAGTGCGGTGCTCGGCCGCCTCGTCGAGGGGCACAGCGACACCCTCGGGGCCCTGCACCGCCCATGGCAATGAGCGCCCCCGCTCCGAGACTCGAAACCGGAGATCCGCGATGAGACTCTCGCTCGGCCCGATCCTCTATTTCTGGCCCAAGGAAACCGTGCAGGCATTCTATGCCGAGGCGGCCTCCTGGCCGGTCGACGTCGTCTACCTGGGAGAGACGGTGTGCGCGAAACGCCGCGCCCTGCGTCCCGCCGACTGGCTCGCGCTCGCCGACCGGCTCGCGGAGGCGGGCAAGGAAGTGGTCCTGTCTACACAGGTACTCCTCGAATCGGAGGCCGATCTGCACACCCTGGAGCACATCTGCAGCAATGGGCGCTATCGGGTGGAGGCCAACGACGCCGCTGCGCTGCATCTGCTCGGCGGGCATACCGACTTCGTCTCCGGCCCGCACATCAACGCCTACAATGCCGCGACCCTACAGTGGCTCGCGGGGCTGGGCGCGCGCCGCTGGGTCCCGCCGGCGGAACTCTCCCGCGACGCGATCGCGGACCTGCAACGTGCGCGGCCCGCGGGGATGGAAACCGAGGTGTTCGTCTACGGGCGGCTGCCGCTCGCCTTCTCGGCGCGTTGCTTCACGGCGCGCGCCGCCAACGTACCCAAGGACCGTTGCGAGATGCGCTGCGAGGCGCACCCGGAGGGGCTCGCGTTGTACACCCAGGAGGAGCAGACCCTGTTCACCGTGAACGGCATCCAGTTGCAATCCGGCACCCCCTGCAACCTGCTTCCGGAGATCGAGGATCTGCGCCGCCTGGAGATCGATGTACTGCGCATCTCCCCGCAACCGCGGGATACCGGGCGGATCGCCGCGGCTTTCCGGGCCGTTCTGGACGGGCCGACCCCGGCATCGCCCGACGAGCTTGCCGACCTGGCCCCGGAGGGATTCAACAACGGCTACTGGCGCGGGCAACCGGGGATGACCTGGGATCCGCGGTGAGTGTGCCGTCCCCGCCGCCGGTCCATCCCGACTGCGACCGGCTGGCTGCCGCGGACACCGGCCTGCGCGAGGCCGCCGCAAATCTGGACCTCGACCGCGGCCAGCTCGCCTGGTGCCGTGACCACCGGGCCGCCTTGCTGCGATTCCATCGCAGCCCGCCGAGCGCGTGGCTCGGCGCCCACGAACACGAACGCCACGCGCTGCGCGGTGCCTTCTGTCGTGCGCGCGGTATCCCGATCCTGCGCCGTCTGACCGGCGGCGAGGCGAGGTATCGCGACGCGCAGCAACTCAATCTGACACTCACCGTGGCACTAGGCGCCGACGTGACCCGCCCTCCCCTCGGGCCGTGGCCGGCACTCCTGGGGCGGGCGTTGCAGACAGCGCTCGAACGCCTCGGCGTCGCGGCGCGCTTCGCCCCGCCGCATCACCTCGAGATCGGCGGGCGCACGCTCGGCGAGGTGTTCATCGCGGTGCGCGAGGGGGTACTGATCGCCGAGGCGCACCTCCTCCGGGCGATCGACACGGCCGGCATGCTGCGCGTGCTGCGGGTCCCGAAGGAAAAGCTCACGCCCGAAGGGATCCGCAGTGCCCGACACCGGTTCGCCACCCTGGACGACCCGGCACTCGCCGCCGGGGCGGTACAGGCGGCCGCACACGAGGCGATCGCCGGGGTGCTCGGGCTCGCACCGGTCGCGGGAGCGCCCGCGGCATGGCCGGCGCCGGCACGGGCGGACCCCGCCGCCGCACCCGCGATGACCCCCGGTGAGCCGTGCGAGCTGGAGGGGTTCGTGAAGACCGGCGGCGGGGTCCTGTACGGGGGGCTGCGCCCCGACCCGCCCGGGCGCACGATCGAATCGCTGGTGGTCCATGGGGACGTCCAGTTCCACCCCCATGGGCTGCTCCGGGACCTGTCCGCCGCGATGACCGGTGTGCGACTCGATACGGCCCTGGAGCGATTCAAGACCTTTTTCGCACACCGCCCTTGCGAACTGCTCGGCTTCACCGCCGCGGATCTCGAGCGCCTGCTGCGGCTGTTGCTTGGGCGACGCGTCCTGCAGTCGCGCCTCGGACTGTCGGTCGCCGAGGCCGGCATGTTGATGGTCCACGACCCCGCAGGCACGACGGACGCGCCGGCGCTCCTGGCGCGCGCGCAGGCGATGCTGGTGCCCTACTGCGCCAAGCCGACGTGGTGCAAATGGCGCCATCGCGACGGCTGCCCCGAGTGCGGGCGCTGCGCGGTAGGCGAGGCCTACCGCCTGGGTCGGGCGCGCGGCATGCAGGTGATCACCATCCGCAACTTCGAACATCTGGAAACGACCCTGGCCGACCTGCGGGACGCAAAGGTCGAGGCCTACCTGGGCATGTGCTGCCGCCACTTCTTCCTGAAGCGCGAGTACGCATTCCGGGCGGCCGGAATGCCCGCGGTGCTGATCGACATCACCGGGGCCAACTGCTATGAACTGCAACAGGAGGAACTGGCCTACGCGGGACGCTTCACGGCGCAGGCGGAACTGAACCTTCCGGTCCTCAGAAAGGTGATGGCCGCCGTGCCGGCGTGCGGGCCGCCGATCGCCGCACGGCGTCGACCGAGACCCACCCCCCCGGGAGGACCAACCGCAAAGGCCCGACCGGAGAGAACCGGCCGGCGGTAGGGCCGGGCGCGCCCGGCCGAGGACGTGGATGTACCACGCAGGACGCGGGGATCACCAACGGCGTCGGCGGGCCTTGGCCCGCCCTACAGGGGGATGCCGCCGCCCCGGGCGGGGCCAAGGTCCGCCCTACTTCAGAACTCGCTCGACCAAGCCGCGCAGTGTCGCTTCCACGCCGCTGCGCTCGACCAGCGCGGTGGCGCGCTCGCCGCCGGAGCGTCCCAGGAAACGATACAACGGGCCGCGCCAGTCGATTTCCAAGGCGTCGAGCAGATTCTTGATATACAACCCGGTCTCCGTGTCCCCCTCCAGACTCAGCCGTCGGGCGAAGAACAAGGTATCGGGATCCTCCGTGCGCGCGGCGAGGCGGACGAAGTCCAAGAGTCGGCCCTGGATGACCACGTCGCGCTCGGTATCGGCCTGCGCCGGTGTCGGATCACGCCCCACCCGCCCGGCATGCACCCGAAACCGTAGGCGGTTGCCGGTGTCGGTGACCACGATGGTGACGCGCCGTCCTTCCAGGGGCTGCAGACCTTCCGCGTGGGCACGCAGCACGCCGCTCAACACGCGGCTCAACGCGGTCTCGTGAACCGCATCCGGCACCCCCCGCAACAGCAGCGCGATGGGCCACAACAGCACCGGCAGCGACTCGCCCCCCGCCGCGATGCGTTCACGAAAACCGCCGGACATGATCATTGATCGCCTCGAGGGAATCTTAGGGAATTTGGAGCTGGCGCTCCATAGCGCGACTTTGCCAAACGGACATGATCCATGTCAACATGCGCACCGCGAAGGAAACCTCCGTTTTTCCCCCGCCGCCGGTCTCGTGCACCCGGAGTCTCCTCGAAACCGGCCGGTTCGGATGTAAACCGGCCCTCGTTCCAGTAAACTGCTCGAAATCTCCATATAATTGCGCGCGAGGCAGGCCCGCGCGCGGAAAACCCGATTCTCGGTCAGGAGCCACGGCATGGATTTTTCGGTCAAGAGCGGCAACCCGGAGAAACAACGCACCGCCTGCGTGGTCGTGGGCGTGTTCGAGCGCCGACGGCTGTCGGCGGCGGCCGGGCAGCTCGACCAAACGAGCGGGGGCCAGATCTCGAACCTGTTGCGGCGCGGCGACCTGGAGGGCAGGAGCGGCCAGACCCTGCTGGTACACAACCTCGCCGACACCTTGTGCGACCGCGTGCTGCTGGTGGGCTGCGGGCGCGAGCGCGAATTCGACGAGCGCCGGTACCGCAAGGCGGTGGGGCGTGCGGTCCGGGCCCTGAACGAGACCGGCGCCATGGAAGCGGTGTGCTACCTCACGGAACTGACCGTGAAGGGACGCGAACGCGACACCTACTGGCGGGTACGCCAGGCGGTCGAGACCGCCGAGGACACCCTCTACCATTTCGACCGGTTGAAGAGCGAGAAGTCCACTGAACGCCGGCCGTTGCGCAAACTCGTGTTCGGCGTCCCCAGCCGGCGCGAACTCGCCGTCGGTGAACGCGCGGTGCGCGAGGGCGCCGCGATCGCCTCGGGCGTGCGCCTCGCGCGGGATCTGGGCAACCTGCCCGCCAATATCTGCACCCCGGCCTACCTCGCCGACGAAGCGCGGGGGCTCGCCAAGTCCTCTCGACGGATGAAAGTCGAGGTGCTGGAACGAGCCGACATGGAGGAACTCGGCATGGGCGCACTGCTGGCGGTGGCGCGCGGCAGCCGTCAGCCCCCCAAGCTCGCCGTGCTCCAGTACTCGGGAGGGGCGCGCGGGGCCAAACCCGTGGTGCTGGTCGGCAAGGGAATCACCTTCGATTCCGGCGGCATCTCGATCAAGCCTTCGGCCGCCATGGACGAGATGAAGTTCGACATGTGCGGAGCCGCCGGCGTGCTCGGCGCCTTGAAGGTGTGCGTCGATCTGCAGCTTCCCCTGAACGTGGTCGGCGTCATCGTCGCGAGCGAGAACCTGCCCGACGGCGATGCCAGCAAACCGGGGGACGTGGTCACCAGCCTGTCCGGACAGAGCATCGAGATCCTCAACACGGACGCCGAGGGGCGCCTGATCCTGTGCGACGCACTGACCTACTGCGAGCGCTTCGGGCCGGAAACCGTGGTGGACCTGGCGACGCTCACCGGGGCCTGCGTCGTGGCCCTGGGCAAGCATGCCTCGGGGCTGCTCGGCAACCACGCGCCGCTGGCGCACGACCTGCTGAACGCCGGGCGCTACAGCGGGGACCGCGCATGGGAGCTGCCCTTGTGGGACGAGTATCAGGACCAGCTCAAGAGCAATTTCGCGGATATGGCCAACGTCGGCGGTCGCGACGCCGGTACGATCACCGCCGCCTGTTTCCTGTCGCGCTTCACGAAGAAATACCACTGGGCGCACCTCGACATCGCCGGCGTGGCCTGGAAGAGCGGCAAGCGAAAAGGCGCCACCGGCCGCCCCGTACCGTTGTTGGCCCAGTACCTGCTGGATCGCTGCGAGGAACGCGGTACGCCGGCCCGCAAGGGTCGCGGCGCCGCGGGCGGCTGAACGCCGCGGCGCCCGCCATGACCCGGGTGGATTTCTATATCCTCGGCGGATCCGCGCACGGGGGGCGCCGCGCGGTCGCCTGTCGCCTGGTCGACAAGGCCTACCGCAATGCACATCGCGTATACGTCCATACCGGGTCCGAGCGCGAGACACAGGAAGTCGATGAGATGCTGTGGACGTTCCAGGCCGGCAGCTTCGTGCCCCATGCCTGCTATCCCGCGCCGGACGAGCGTCCCCCGGTGCTCATCGGCCACGGGGACGAGCCCGAGGTGACCCCCGACGTCCTGATCAATCTCAGCGACGCCCTGCCGCGGTTCTTTGCACGCTTCGAACGGGTGCTGGAGATCGTGGGCGCGGAGGAGCCGGCCCGGCAACAGGCGCGGGAACGCTTCCGTTTCTACCGCGAGCGCGGGTATCCGCTCACCACGCATGAACTGGACTGAACGTTCGTGAGACGATCGACCGCGCGGTGACCGCCGCACGAACGAGGAACACGGGACGCGGGCGGGGCGAGCCGACGCGCCCGCCAACCGAGCAACGTCGAGAGCACATGGAGAAGACCTACAACCCGCAACAGATCGAGCAGCACTGGTATCGCCTCTGGGAGGAGCGCGGCGACTTCGCGCCGTCCGGAGAGGGTCCGCCCTATTGCATCGTGCTGCCGCCGCCCAACGTCACCGGCAACCTGCACATGGGTCACGCCTTCCAGGACACGATCATGGACGCGCTGATCCGCTACCACCGCATGCGCGGCGACAACACGCTGTGGCAAGGCGGCACCGACCACGCCGGCATCGCGACGCAGATGGTGGTCGAGCGCCAGCTCATCGGCGAGAACCGCACCCGGCACGATCTCGGGCGCGAGGCCTTCGTCGAGCGCGTCTGGGAGTGGAAGCATTCCTCCGGCGGCACGATCAGCCGCCAGTTGCGCCGCCTGGGCGCCTCGCTGGATTGGTCGCGCGAGCGCTTCACCATGGACGAGGGGCTCTCGCGCGCCGTGGAGGAAGTGTTCGTCCGGCTCTACGACGAGGGCCTGATCTACCGCGGCCAACGGCTGGTCAACTGGGACCCGGTGCTGCACACGGCGGTCTCCGACCTCGAGGTCGTCTCCGAGGAGGAGGCCGGCCACCTCTGGCATATGCGCTACCCGCTGGCCGACGGCTCCGGCCACTTGGTGGTCGCCACCACGCGCCCGGAGACCCTGCTCGGCGACAGCGCCGTGGCGGTGCACCCGGACGATCCCCGCTACCGGCACCTGATCGGCCGGTCGGTACACCTGCCGCTCACGGATCGCGACATCCCGGTGATCGCCGACGAATACGTGGACCCCGAATTCGGGACCGGCTGCGTGAAGATCACCCCGGCGCACGACTTCAACGACTACGGTGTTTGGCAGCGACACCAGGACGAGTTGGCCGATCAACCCTCTCGCGGATTGATCAGCATTTTCCAACCCGACGCACGAATCAAGGATAGCGCGCTCGATGATTTTTCTTTCGGCCACCGGGCACGGCACGCCGTCGACGAACAATCGGCCGACCGGGAACTTGTCGGACCACCGACTATCGATCTTATACCCGAACGCTATCGCGGCCTGGATCGCTTCGAGGCGCGCAAGCGCATAGTGGCGGACCTCGAGGCCGCCGGCCTGCTGGAGAAGGTCGAGGATCACAAGCTGATGGTCCCGCGCGGCGACCGCTCCGGCGCGGTGCTGGAGCCGCTGCTCACCGATCAGTGGTTCGTCAAGGTCGCGCCGCTCGCCGCAGAGGCGATCCGTGCCGTGGAGGACGGACGTGTACGCTTCGTGCCGGGGAACTGGGCCAAGACCTACTTCGAGTGGATGCGCAATATCCAGGACTGGTGCATCAGCCGCCAGATCTGGTGGGGGCACCGCATTCCGGCCTGGTACGACCTCGAAGGTCGCGTCTACGTCGGGCGCTCGGAGGCGCAGGTGCGTGAAGCAAACGGGCTCGCACCGGACGTGCCTCTGAGCCGCGACGAGGACGTGCTCGACACTTGGTTCTCCTCCGCCCTGTGGCCGTTTTCGACCCTCGGCTGGCCGGAACGCACCCCGGAACTCGCCACCTTCTATCCGACCGGCGTGCTCGTCACCGGCTTCGACATCATCTTCTTCTGGGTGGCGCGGATGATCATGATGGGCCTGAAGTTCATGGGCGACGTCCCGTTCCGCGACGTCTACATCCACGGGCTGGTGCGCGACGCCCACGGACAGAAGATGTCCAAATCCAAGGGTAACGTCCTCGACCCCATCGACCTCATCGACGGCATCGATCTGGAATCGCTGGTCGCCAAGCGCATCGCCGGACTCATGCAACCGCAGATGGCGGCGCACATCGAGCAGGCCACGCGCCGCGAGTTTCCCGGCGGCATCCCCGCGTTCGGGACCGACGCGCTACGCTTCACTTTCGCCGCACTCGCCACCACCGGGCGCGACATCAACTTCGATCTGGGCCGCGTGGAAGGCTACCGCAACTTCTGCAACAAGCTCTGGAACGCGGCGCGCTACGTACTCATGAACACCGAGGGACACGACTGCGGACAACGCGGCGGCGAGTGCGAACTCAGTGTCGCAGACCGCTGGATCCGTTCTCGGTTGGAGCAGACGCGCGCCCAGGTGGTCGTCGCGATCGAGGCGTACCGGCTCGATCGCGCCGCCCGGGCCCTCTACGAATTCATCTGGAACGAGTTCTGCGACTGGTATCTGGAACTGTCGAAACCCGTGCTGCAGGATGCGAAGGCGGGCACCCCCGCGCACCGCGGCACCCGGCACACGCTGGTGGGCGTCCTGGAAACGGTACTGCGCCTGGCGCATCCGATCATGCCGTTCATCACCGAGGAGATCTGGCAGCGCGTGGCGCCGCTCGCCGGATGCGGCGGCGAGACGATCGCCCGACAACCGTATCCGCAACCCGCCCCCGATCGGATCGACGCGGCGGCGGCGAACGAAATGGCGTGGATAACGGCCTTCGTCCTCGGGGTGCGCCGCATCCGCGGCGAGATGAACATCGCACCGGGGCGCCCGCTCCCGGTTCTGCTGCAGGGCGGCGAGGCGCGCGACCACGAGCGCCTCACCGCCCATTGGCGTTACCTCGAACCGCTCGCGCGCCTCGCCTCGGCGCGCCGGCTGGAGCCGGACGAGGCCGCGCCGGAGTCGGCCACCGCACTGGTCGGCACCCTCAAGATCCTGATCCCGATGGCCGGACTCATCGACCGCGATGCGGAACTCGCGCGCCTCGCCAAAGAGGCCGCGCGGCGGCGCAAGGACCTGGAGCGCGGCGAACGCAAGCTCGCCAACGCCGATTTCCTGGAACGCGCGCCCGCCGAGGTGGTCGACAAGGAACGCCGCCGCGTCGCGGAGCTGCGCGACGCCCTCGCACGCCTCGACGAGCAGGCCGAACGCATCCGGACCCTGTAGGGCGCGGGCCTCGGCCCGCCAGCGGCATCGAAACCTCCAACGGCGACGACATGGTCCCGCGACGTCGGCCGGGCTCGCCCTGCCCTACCGGGTGGGCACAATCGCCGATGCGCGCGCAGGGCGGGGTTCGCCCCCCACCG
>CAZAQG010000038.1:0-6254 GCA_964487445.1 uncultured Chromatiales bacterium | reverse complement strand
CCTGTAGGGCGGGCCTCGGCCCGCCGACACTACCGCACAATCCAAACGACAGCGAACGAATCCGCGCTGCCGGGCATGGCCTTTCCCGACCCGCTACAGCCCTTCGGCCGCCCGCCGGCCCGCCTCCTCGTCCACCGACCAGACGATCCATGCCCCGGCCACGAACGGAGCCAACAGGGCCAGCATCGAGGCCCGGGGGCTCCCCGTCACCCAGCCCACCCAGCCCATCAGGACCGGGCCCAGGACCGCGGCGAATTTGCCGAGCATGTTGTAGAAACCGAAGAACTCGCCGGACTTCTCCGCCGGGATCAGCCGCGCGTACAGCGACCGGCTGAGGGACTGGACCCCGCCCTGGACCAGGCCGATGGTGATCGCGATGCCGAAGAAGTCCGCGCGGTCGTGCATGCACGCGGCCCACACCAGCACTACGCAGTAGACCGCGATGGCGATGAGGATGCCCGTACGCGGGCCGAAACGCTCTCCGATGCGCCCGAACACGATCGCCGCCGGGAAGCCGACGAACTGGGTGATCAGCAGCGCGAGGAGCAGGTCGTCGGCGTGGAAGCCCAGCTCCAAACCGTAAGCGACGGCCATGCGGATCACGGTACCGACCCCGTCGATGTACAGCCAGTAGGCCACCAGGAAACGCGCCACGAAGCGCAGCCGGCGCACGTGCCGGAAGGTCGCGGCGAGTTGGTGCAGGCCGGCGCCGACGCTGCGCACGAGCCCCCGCCCCGGGCGCTCGTGCACGTGGCGCAGCAGCGGGATCGTGAACACCGCCCACCACACCGCCACCATCGGAAACGCCAAGTGCACCGCCTGCGCGGCATCGGCCAGTCCGAACCATGCCGGGCGCCACACCATGAGGACGTTGACCGCGAACAACAAACCGCCGCCGACGTAGCCCAGCGCATAGCCGAACGCCGACACCCGATCCAGCCGCGCGGGTGCGGCCACCTCGACCAGGAGCGCGTCGTAGAAGATATTGGCGCCGGAATACCCCACCGCGGCGATCGCATAAAGGGCGACCGCCGTCAGCCAGTCGCCGCGCACCACCAGATAGAGCGCGCCGGTCGTCGCGATACCGAGCAGCGTGAAACCCGCAAGCAAATGCTTGCGGACACCGCCTGCGTCGGCGATCGCGCCGAGCACGGGTGCGATCGCCAGGATCGTGAGACTGGCGACCGAGTTGGCCACGCCGAGGCGCAGGGTGGCGACGGTCGGCGCCGCCCCGGCATTCCAGTACTCCCTGAAGAACACCGGAAAGAAGCCGGCCATCACCGTGGTGGCAAAGGTCGAGTTGGCCCAGTCGTAGAGCGCCCAGGACAGGGTTGCGCGGTCGATCCTGAACCGGCCCGGCATGACGGCCCCCGCGTTGCGCGCACGGACCCCCGAGGCCCGCCGCCGTTATGCTACGCGCGGGCGGCGCGCGGGTCGACCACATCCAACAACAAGCGGGCGATGCGCGCGTGATCCCCCGCATCACCTCGGTTAGACTCCCCGAAAGCCGCAGGCCCCCGCGGCGACCATCCGGTCCGGATCGGATCGGCAGCGCTGCACAGACGTGGATCCCCCGACGGACGATGGCAACGACACTGATTCCGATACTGGTGCTGATGGGCGCCTTGGTGCTCGGCTTCGCCCTGCACAGCATTCACCGCATCCGCGCCGAGATCCCCACCAACCACGGCTGGTGGATCGTCATCGAGGGCTGCGTCGCGCTGTTCGTGGCCTGCTACTTGGTCTACGCCTACAGTTATGCCTACGGCGTCTATCGGGTCGACGACATCACCACGGCCACGGTCTTCGTCGCCGGCGCCTTCTTCGTGCTGCTCATCAGCCGGATCAGCCACCAGGCGATCCACTCCCTGCAGCAGGTGGCGACCCTGGAACACGAAGCCATCACCGATCCACTGATGGATATCTACAACCGGCGCCACCTCAATCGCAAACTCGAGGAGGAAGTCGCGCGCGCCGACCGCTACCAAACCCCGCTGTCGCTGCTGCTGCTCGACATCGACCACTTCAAGCGGGTCAACGACACCTACGGGCACGACCTCGGCGATCGGGTCCTACGCTGCATCGGCGCACACCTCAAACGTTCGGTGCGCCGCTCGGACGTCCTGGGCCGGTTCGGCGGCGAGGAACTGCTGCTCATCCTGCCCCAAACCGGGCGCCACAAGGCCCGGCAACTCGCCGAAAAACTGCGCCGCGGCATCGAGGGGGCGCAATTGCTGACGCCGAAAGAAACTCCGGACGGCACCCCGCTGCACTGCACGGTGAGCATCGGCGTCACCTCTTACGAGGCATATGTCGACACACCGCAACGCCTGCTCAAGTCCGTGGACGAGGCCCTGTACCGTGCCAAGGCCGAGGGCCGCAACCGGGTGTGTGGGTGAAGACGGCGAAGACGGCGAAGACGGCGAAGAATCCGGGCGGTGATCTTGGGGGAGGAGATGGGAAACCGGCGACCGGCGGCGAAATCAGCCCACGTCCCTGTGGCTCACCGCCCGCCTGGCGCCGTCAAGTCTTCGCGGCAGGTCTCGATAGTTGTTATTGTTCTTGCCCCTAATCGGCTCATCGTATTTTTTCTTCTGAGCCTTATCGTTTTTGATGGCTGACGCCTGCATCCGCGTGCCGACCCGCGAGCCCCTGGCTGTTAGAATTATGTCGCCTTATCGTGGGCACGATTCCCGCCCTTTCTTGGTGATGGGGTGGATCGACTCCCCAAGAACCCCGGCGGTAGGGCAGTTGGTCACCCAACCCGCCGATACTCCTCCTCGCGTGCCATGGTTGTTACAAGACCCATGCCAACGCGACATTCAGCCTTTTATAACAGATAGTTACTGGATCCATGGCAGGTCATCGCCGGTCCGGCGTCGAGATTTGTCAAATTTTCCGACAAACACCAACCCGCAATTTCCGTATCTTTCCGGGAAATAGCAATAGAACACAAAGGATTGAGGCCGAGTCATCCGAAAATGCCGGAAGTGTAAAAAATCTCGACACCCGATCGTCGATTACCGGCATTGCGCCGGCAATTCAGCGAATGAATATCGAAATAACAAAAGATTATCGCCTCAACCCCCGTGTAAAATTTTCCGACAGTCTCTGTAGGGGAAAGGCTGACGTGAGGGTCATCCAAGGCGATAGGCAAGGATCAACGCATCCTCACGACCGCGAACCGCCGGGTAGTAGTCGCGCCGCACGCCGACCTCCCGGAAGCCCACCCCCTGGTAGAGATCCAGGGCGGATCGGTTGCTGGGGCGCACCTCCAGAAGCACGGTATCGGCGTGGTGTCGGTGCGCCAGATCGAGCAGATGACTCAGCATGCGCCGCCCCAGACCGCACCGGCGCGACTCGGGGCGCACACAGAGGTTGAGCACGTGGGCCTCACCGTAGCCGACCGACATCACACCGTAGGCCGCAACCGAACCCACCTCCTCGTACAGCCAGCAGCAATAGCCCACACGCAGGCAGTCGCGGAAGATCCCCTCGGTCCAGGGGAAATCATAGGCGTGCTGCTCGATCTCCATGATCCACGGGAGATCCCGCTCGCGCAACGGCCGAAGGCGAAGCGGGCTGTCTTTTAGGATGGCACTCATCGGAAGAGTCCCGGGCCGGAATCGCCCATCGTAGAGCTCCCTTTATAGTATATACCACCCGGTACACCGCACCGGAGAGAGCCACCGATCAATGCGCCGCGTCGTCGTCCGCTTGCGCAACCACCCGTCGCGCGTGACACAGATCTTCCCAGACCTTGCGCTTCTCGCCCGGGAAGCGCAGCAGGTAGGCGGGATGATAGGTCACGACCACCGGGATCCCCTGCGGTCCGTAGCGGTGCACACGCGCGCGCAACCGGGCCAGGCTGGTCTGGGTCTTGAGCAGGTTGTGGGCCGCGATGCGCCCCAAGGCGACGATCAGCGCGGGTGCCGCCAACGCCACTTGGCGCTGCAGATACGGCTCGCAGCACGCGACCTCCTCGGGGAGCGGATCGCGGTTGCGCGGGGGCCGGCACTTGAGGATATTAGCGATATAGACTTGGCCGCGCTCCAGATCGATGGCGCGCAGCATGGCGTCGAGGAGCCGGCCGGCGCGGCCCACGAACGGCTCGCCCTGGCGGTCCTCGTCGGCGCCCGGGGCCTCGCCGATGAACATCCATCGTGCGCGCCGGTCGCCGACGCCAAACACGGCCTGAGTGCGGGTGCGCTCGAGACCGCAGCGTGTACACGCCGCCACCTGCGCCTGTAACTCGTCCCAACCGAGGCCCTCGTCCCCTCCCGTGCCGCCCGCAGACGGCTCGGACCCGGCCGTCGCGGGCGTCGACGCGCCCCGTTCCCGCGGGACCCACAGCGCAATCCCCATCGCCTGCAGGTAGCGCAGGCGCCGCGCCGCGGGGCCCTCAGACATCCGCCGCCTGCGGGTGGGTCCGCTCGCGCGGCCGGATCAGCTTATTCAGGGCGTTCACGTAGGCCTTGGCCGAGGCGATGACGATATCGGTATCGGCGCCCTGCCCGTTGACGATGCGCCCGCCCATCCCGAGGCGCACGGTCACCTCGCCCTGCGAATCGGTACCGGTGGTAATGTTGTTGACCGAGTAGAGCAGGAGTTCCGTGCCGCTGTGGACGATCTCCTCGATGGCCTTGAAGGAGGCATCCACCGGCCCGCTGCCCGAGGCCGTGGCCTGATGCTCCCCGCCCTCCACCTGCAGCGTCAACCGTGCCGTGGGCGTCTCCCCGGTCTCGCTGCACACCCGGAGGTAGAGCAGTTGGATCCGCTCGTTGCCGGCGGCGAGGCTGGCCTCGGTCGCCAACGCCTGGAGGTCGTCGTCGTAGATCTCGTGCTTCTTGTCGGCGAGCTCCTTGAAACGCACGAACGCCTGGTTGAGTACCTCCTCGGACTCGAACTCGATGCCCAACTCCTTCAATCGCGTGCGGAAGGCGTTGCGCCCGGAGTGCTTGCCCAGCACGAGCCGGTTCATGCTCCAGCCCACGTCCTGGGCGCGCATGATCTCGTAGGTCTCGCGACTCTTGAGCACGCCGTCCTGGTGGATGCCGGACTCGTGGGCGAAGGCGTTGGCGCCCACGATCGCCTTGTTCGGCTGGATCGGGAAGCCGGTGATCCCGGAGACCAACCGCGAGGTCGGCACGATCTGCGTGGTATCGAGGCCCACGTCACACGGAAAGAGATCCCGGCGCGTGCGCACCGCCATCACGATCTCCTCGAGCGCGGCGTTTCCGGCACGCTCGCCGAGCCCGTTGATGGTGCATTCGACTTGGCGCGCCCCGTTGAGCACCGCGGAGAGCGAATTGGCCACGGCAAGACCCAGGTCGTTGTGACAGTGCACCGAGAACACCGCACGATCGGCGTTCGGCACGCGCTCGATGAGCGTACGGATGAGTGCGCCGAACTGCTTCGGCAGATTGTAGCCCACGGTGTCCGGGATGTTGACGGTGCGCGCGCCCGCCTCGATCACCGCTTCGAGTACACGGCACAGGAAATCGGTCTCCGAGCGCCCGGCGTCCTCCGGCGAGAACTCCACGTCGTCGGTGTAACGCCGCGCCCGCCGCACGGAGCGCACCGCCTGCTCGAGCACCTGCTCGGGCGCCATGCGCAGTTTCATCTTCATGTGGATCGGCGAGGTCGCGATGAAGGTGTGGATACGCGCGCGCTCCGCGCCCTTCAACGCCTCGCCGGCGCGGTCGATGTCGCGGTCCACGGCGCGCGCGAGGCCGCACACGATGCTCTCGCGCACCGCCCGCGCCACCGCCCCGACCGCCTCGAAATCCCCGGCGCTGGCGATCGGGAAACCCGCCTCGATGACGTCCACCCGCATCCGTTCCAAGGCCTTGGCGATGCGGACCTTCTCATCGCGGGTCATGGAGGCGCCGGGGCTCTGTTCCCCGTCGCGCAAGGTGGTATCGAATAGGATCAGTTTGTCTCGGCTGCCCATGGGAGAGCCCCCTTGGTAGTGCCCACTGAGTGTACCCGCGACCCCCGGGAACACAAGCGGTCCCCGGCCGCGGCCGGTGTAATCCTGGAACGATGGGGTGGCGAGTCCTTCGCCGTGCAGGGGGGGGGTATGCTGCCTTACGGCAGCAGTCGCAGGGACGGGAGCAACCGGCCGGTCGCAAAGCGACCGGCGCGGCGGCGGGCGATGGTGAGCACGATCGGCATTGATGCATCCGGAAATCAAGCTTTAATGGTTTCAATATAACGGATCTCGGGCTCCCAGCCAAGGCGCGGCGCGGGAC
>CAZAQG010000037.1:0-24330 GCA_964487445.1 uncultured Chromatiales bacterium | reverse complement strand
AGGTAGCTATCGGTCGCCGGTCGCCGCCGCTCCGCGCTGCCAGATCTGGTACACCAGCGGGATGACGAACAGGGTCAGCACGGTGGAGGCGAAGGTGCCGGCGATCAGGGTCACGGCCAGGCCGCCGAATACCGGGTCCTGGACCATCACCGCGGAACCGAACATGATCGCGAGCGCGGTCAGCAGGATCGGGCGGAAGCGTACCGCCCCGGCTTCGCGCACGGCCTCGCCGAGCGGCACGCCCTGGCGGCGGTATTCCAGGATGAAGTCGATGAGCAATAGGGAATTGCGCACGACGATGCCGGCGAGGGCGATGAAGCCGATCAGGGAGGTCGCGTTGAACGGCACGTGGAACAGCCAGTGTCCGGGGAAGATGCCCACCAGGGTGAGGGGGATCGCCCCCATCACGATCAGCGGCAGCACGAAACTCTGGTAGTAGGCCACCAGCAGCAGGTAGATGAACACCATCGCGACGAGGAACGCCGTGCCGAGGTCGCGGAAGACGTCGAGTGTGAGGCGCATGTCGCCGCCCCACAGGATCTGATAACGACTCACGTCGTCGGGCTGGCTCGCGAAGAAGCGCAGGTTGCCCGTGGTCACGCGCACGCCGGGTGCGAGCGTGCGTCCGTCGAGCCGGTGGTCCAGGACCAGCGTGGCGTACTCGGGCGAGTAGTCGAGCACGTCCCCCATCACGTACACGACCTTGTGACCGTCGCGGGAGAAGACCGGCTTGGCGGCGTCCACGCGGCGGATCTCCGCGATGCTGCCGAGCGGGATCCGCTTGCCCATGGGGTTGGTGATGGTCAGATCTTCGATCTGCTGGATCCATGCGCGGTGGGCACGGTCCAGGCGCACGATGATGTCCTCGGGTTCCACCGTCGGGCGGAACAGGGAACCGATGGTCTTGCCGGCGACGAGGTCATGCACCAGGCCGGCGACCTGTCCGGGGACCACGCCGGCGAGCATCGCCTTGCGCTGATCGACGTGGATGCGGTATTCCGGGTGCGTGTCGGTGACCGAGTCATGCACGTTGATCATTCCGTAGACGCCGCGGAACCGCTCGGAGACCGTGTGCGCCAGTCGCCGCAAGGTCCCGTAGTCCGGTCCGTAGAGCCGCGCCACCACCTGGGCGCGCGTGGGCGGACCCGGCGGTACCAGGAACAGCATGATGCGGGTGGCCGGGAACTCGGCGCGCAACGGCGCCAGCGCCCGCCATACCTCGTCTCCGATCACCGCCGTGTGCGGGCGCCGATCCTTGGGCACCAGATTGACGACGATCTGCGCGACGTCGCCTCCGCGCATCATCTCGTCGCCGCGCACCATGCCGGCGAAGCTCAAGGGACCGGTACGCCCGAGGTAACCCACTACGTCGTGGACGTAGCGGTTGCGGCCCGTGATCCGCGCCGCGGCGCGTGCGATGCGGTCGGTGGCGGGCAGTGCGGTGCCCGCGGGGGTCTGGATCTGGATCGTGAAGGTGCCGACGTTGCCTTCCGGCAGCATCTTGAGGCTCACGCCGAGCGGGCTCTCGGGCCCGTTCATGCCCTGGGGGCGGATGAACTGCCAGGTCGGCATCAGCAGCGATCCGAGCAGCAGGATCACGACGATGCCGAAGAACAGATTGCGCCGGATACGGTGCTCCTGCAGCGGTGCGAACAGGGCCAGGAAGATCCGCCGCAATGGATCGCGCGGCGAGAGGTCCTTCTCCTCGAGGCTGGGGCGTTCCAGCACTTCGCGCCGCGCCGCCGCCTGTTTGCGCAACCAGCGCAGGGCGATGTAGGGGACCACGATGTAGGCCAGGCCCAGCGAGGCGATCATCGCGATCGGGACGTTGATCGGGATCGGACGCATGAACGGTCCCATCATGCCGGTCACGAACAGCATTGGAATGAAGGCCAGGATCACCGCCAGCGTGGCGACGTTGGTCGGGTTGCCGATCTCGTTGGTGGCCTCGGTGATGAGGGTGGCGAAGTCGCGCGGGGATCGCACGTGGTGCAGGTGGCGGTGGATGTTCTCGATCACCACGATGCCGGCGTCGACCAGCAACCCGAGCGAGAGGATCAGGGCGAACAGGGTGATGCGGTTGATGGTCTGCCCGATCACCAGTCCCACGCCCAGCACGATGAACAGCGTGAGGGGTACCAGCAGCGTGACGATGACCCCCTCGCGCCATCCGAGGAAGAAGAACAGGATGATGAGGACCACCCCCGCGGCGATCGCCAGGTGTTCGATCAGCGTGTTGACCGCCTCGTCGGCGCGATGGCCGTAGTCGCGGGTCACCGTGACCCGCACCCCTTCCGGCAGGGCCTCGCGATCGAGGACCTTGAGCTTGGCGAGCACCGCCTGCGCCACGGTTACCGCGTTGGTGCCGGGGCGCTTGCCGATCGCGATCGTGACCGCATTGCGCGGGTCGGGGTGCGCGACGTTCGCACCCTTTCCGAAGGCGATCCAGGCGTGTTGTTGTTCGTTGCGCGGCCCCTGGACGAGGGTGGCGACCTCCTTGAGGAACACCGGGCGCCGGTCCCGCACGCCGATGATGAGATCGCCGAGTTCACGTACCGAGGCGAAGGCGGCATTGACACGCAACGGGATGCGCCGGTTGTCGTTCTCCAGATCGCCGCCCGGGGCGACCACGTTGGAGCCCTCGAGTACACCCAACAGGTGCTCGAGGGTGATGCCGGTACTGGCGAGGCGCTGCGGATCGACGAGGATCTTCAACGCGCGCGGCTCCGAGCCGATGATCGTGCTCAGGCCCACATCCGGCACGCTGTGCAACTGCGTGAGGAAGTGTTCGCCCACTTCACGCAGCTGCGGGCCGGTGAGTTTCTTGGAACTGAGCGTGAGCGCGAGGATCGGCACGTCATTGATGCCGATGCTCTTGACGATCGGCCGGCGCGCCCCGAGGGGCAGGCGTTCGATGTTGCGCTGCAGCTCGTTGTAGAGGTACATGAGACTCGAGGTCTCGTCGGCGCCGACCTCGAACTGCACGGTGACCACGCCGACGTCGTCGGCGGCGTAGCCGTAGACGTGCTTGACCCGGCGCAGCGAGTACATGAGCTGCTCGAGCGGGCGCACCACCTGGCGCTGGATCTGTTCGGGGCCGTTGCCGGGGCGTGCGACGATGATCTCCGCCGCCGGTACCACGATCTCGGGATTGTAGAGGCGCGGGGTGACGAGGATCGCCAGCACCCCGAACAGGGTGATGGCGAGCATGATCAGCGGGGTGATCTTGGTATGGAGGAACGCGCGGGTCAGACGGCCCGCGGAGTTCAGTACCGGTCCCGGGGGCGAACTCATGCGCCGCTACCCGTCGCCCGCACCTCCACGCCGTTGGCGAGGGGGCGCTCGCTGCTCACGACCACCCGGTCGCCGGGGAACAGCCCGCTCAGGATCACCACGCCGCCGGCGCGCCGTTCGCCCGGGTTCACCATCCGGAAGCGGGCGCGCCCGCGTGCATCGACCACGAACACGCCGGTGATGCCCGCCCGGTCCCGGAGCGCGCCGGCCGGCACGACGATGGCGGGGGTCCGCCGGACCGGGATCATCACGCGTGCATACTCGCCGCCCTGTGCGCCGCTGCCGGGGGGCAGCAACAGCTTCACGGTGTGGGTGTGCGTCATCGGGTCCGAGGCCGCGACCAGGCGCTGCACGATCGCGTCGATACGGTGCGGCGCGCGGTCGGAACCGAGGTACTCGACCGGGATCTTCTTGCCCGGCTCGAGCGCGTAGTAGGCGTCGTCGGCCACCTGCACGTGGATCTGGAGCTGTTTGGGATTGTAGAGCACCATCAGTTCCTTGCCGGGGCCGACCAACTGACCGTTACTGATCTTCTTGGAGAAGATCACCCCGTCGAAGGGCGCGCGTACCTCGGCGTAGCCGATCCGGCTCCGGGCCTGCTGCACCGCCGCCCGCGCGGCCTGGTAGTCGCTCCCGGCGGCCGCGTAGGCGAGTTGTACCTGCTCGAGGCGAGCCTTGGGAATGGCGCCGTCCGCATACAGGGCCTTGAAGCGCTCGTAGTTTTTCCGCGCGGTGTCGAGTGCGGCGCGCGCCTTGGCCTCCTGGGCGCGGGCCCGGCGCACGCCGGCGGCGACCTGCACCGAATTGACGGTGAGCAGCAACTCCCCCTTGGTGACCGACTGGCCGACGTGGACCTTGATGTCCTCCACGTAGCCGCTCATCCGGGAGGCGACCTGGACGTACTCGGCCGGGATCACGGTGCCCGGGTAAGAGGCGTAGATCTCGATCGCGCGGGGTTCGACCCGGATCACCCGCACCTTGACGGGCGCGACGCCCGCCGCGCCCGCCGCGGGGGCGATCAGTGCACCGATCAGCATTGCCGCAAGTACGAGTCGTGCCCGCATGTCCGGTTCCTCAGGGCTGGTGGGCGGTGAGTTGCACGGCCGCGGGGGTAAGCCGGCCGAGCGCCAGGAGCAGGGCGGCCCGGGCCATGACCTCCTGGTAGTGCGCCGCGACCCGATCGGCGCGCGCCTGATCGAGTTCGGCCTGCGCCGAAAGCAGTTGGGTGAAGATCGATACGCCCTGTTCGTAACGCAGTTTCTCGAGGCGCGCGGTCTCGGCGGCGGCGCTCACCGCGGCCGCCTTGACCCGAATGCGGGCGGCGGCCAGGCGGGCGTCCTGCCACGCCTGCTCGATCTGCAGGCGAATCCCGTTGCGCGCCTGCTGCAGGGCCGCACGCTTGCGGATGACCCGCGCCTGCGCCCGATCCAGGGCGCCGCGGCGCGCACCGAGATCGAGCACGTCCCAACTCAATACGCCGGCCACGGTATAGGAGGGGTGCGAGAGGGCCACGGTGCGGTCGTCCCACTCGCGGGCCAGCATGAGGTTGAAGTGCGGCAGGTAGGCGGCGCGCGCCTGGCGCACCCCGGCGCGCGCGGCGCGGATCTGTGCGTCGAGTGCCCGCAGCCCGGGGTTGGCGGTCTCGGCGTCGGCCTTCAGGCGCTCGAGCGCCTCCTGCGGTACCTCGATCGTGACGGCCCCCGGCGCAAGGCGCAGCGCGCGCGCCTCCGGTTGCCCGATGAGGATGCGCAGTCCCTCCCCGGCGAGTGCCCGTTGCTTCTGCGCCTGCATCAGGCCGAGGCGTGCGTCGCCGAGTTGCACCCGGGCGCGCAGCACGTCCGTCTTGGCAACCACCCCGTGGCGAAAGAGCTGCCGGCTGAGTTTCATATAAGAGCGCGCAGCGCGGATCGCCTGCCCGGCCACGCCGACGTAGGCGTCGGCGGTGCGTATGCCCTCATAGCGCCCGATCACCTCGAAGAGCAGTTTCTGTCCGGCCATCCGTTCGCCGCGGCGGGCGGCGGCCACCATGGCCCGGGCGCGGCGCAACCCGCCCCAGATCTGCCCGCCGTTGTAGACCGGGATCGTGAGCTGCAGTTTGGTCTGGTAGTTCGTGTAGAACCCGGGCCGGTTGAGTGCGTCGGGCGCGCTGGATAATATGGCCGGAATGGCCGAAGGGTTGCTGAACCCTTGCAGAAAGCTGCCGGCGCCGAAGTCGTTGAACGTAGCGCGCCGCTGCTGGAGCTTCATGCCGAAGACGTTGAGCGGGTTGTCGCTGCCGCTCGCGGCGAAGGAAAGCCCGAGTTTGGGCAGAAGGTTGCCTTTCGCCTCGCGCACCGCCCCGTGGGCCTCGGCGAGGCGTGCGCGGGCCTCGATCATCGCCGGGGTCTGGGCGAGCGCCATGCGGTAGGCCTCGACGGGGGTCAGTGCGCCGGCGACCGGAGCGGCCGCGGAGGGCAGTGCCGCGAGCAGGCCGAGGGCGGTCGCGACCCATACGCCGGCGCGCGGCGAACGCCTGCAAATGGTTCCGGCCACGATCCGTCCTCCTGTCCGTCGCCTGATCGTAAAGGTTGAGCGCGGCAGGCTAGTATATTAGCAAGCTCTAATATTGCAAGGGCCTGCGCCCGCCCGTGTGCAGCCCCGGAAACCGGCATCGCGGATGCCCCGCCGGTGGGCGCCGCCGCGGTGCACAGCCTAGCGCGCCCGGGCGGGAATTGGGAGCCCAAGGCCGTGGGCGGGTGCGTACCCGGCGCGGGGTTCCCGATCGGGTTCGATCCTGACGCCGATCAACTGCGATACACACGATGCACGATATGATAATTTAACGAAAGGGGGGGGCGCCGGACGGTTCCGGTGGTCCGCCGCAGGATGACGGCGCGGAGACGGATGATCGAGGTGCGCATCCATGGTCGGGGCGGGCAGGGCAACGTCGCCGCCGCCTATCTGCTCGCCGGTGCGGCGATCGGCGAGGGTTGGCACGCGCTCGCCTTTCCGGCGTTCGGGGCGGAACGGCGCGGGGCACCGGTGGCGGCGTTCGCGCGCATGGACCGCCGCGTGTTCCGGCGCCGCGATCGGGTGGCGCGGCCCCACTTTCTGATCGTCCAGGACGTGGCCTTGCTGCATGTACCCGGGGTGCTGGACGGGCTGCGCCCGGGCGGCGGGCTGCTGATCAACGCCCCGCGCGAGCCCGATGCGGCTGCGTTGCCGGAGAAGCGTTACACGGTTGCGGCCACGCAGCTCGCCCAGACGCACCTCGGCCGACCGGTCCCGAACACGGCGCTGCTCGCGGTCTTTCTGACGCTGACCGGTTTGTTGCCGCTGGATGCGTTGCGCCGCGCCCTGGCCGGGCGCTTCCACGGTGCCGTGCTCGAGGCGAACACGCGCCTCATCGAGGCCGCCGCCGCGACCGCCCCGAGCGGCGCATGGGCCATGGAGGAGGCCGATGCCGCAGGCGCTTGAAGGTTCCCAGGCCATCGCCCGGGCGGTCGCCCTGTGTCGCCCGCAGGTGGTCGCCGCCTATCCGATCACGCCCCAGACCCACATCGTCGAGAATATCGCCAAACTGGTGGCCGACGGCGTGCTCGAGTGCGAATACGTGAGTGTGGAGAGCGAACACTCCGCGGCCAGCGTGGTGCTCGGCGCCGCCGCCGTCGGCGCGCGCGCCTATACCGCCTCCGCATCGCAGGGCATCCTGCTCATGAGCGAGGTGCTCTACAACATCGCCGGCCTGCGCATTCCGCTCGTGCTGACCTGCGCCAACCGGGCGCTGTCGGCGCCGCTGTCGATCTGGAACGACCAGCAGGACTCGATGGCGGTGCGTGACGCGGGCTGGATCCAGCTCTATTGCGCCGGCAATCAGGAGGCGGTCGATACCACCATCCAGGCGTTCCGGATCACCCAGGAGACCGAGCTGCCGGTCATGGTGTGCGTGGACGGCTTCACCCTGACCCATACGCTGGAGCCGATCGAGCTGCCGAGCCAGGAAGAAGTCGACCGTTTCCTGCCGCCGTTGCGTTTCGCACGCGCCCTCGATCCCGCGCGGCCGCTGAGCCTGGGCACGTTGGTCTCGCCGGACTGGTTCACCGAGGCGCGTCACAGCCAACATGGCGCGCTGCTCGCGGCGGCCGCCGAGATCGAGGCCGCGGACGCCGATTGGGCGGCGCTGACCGGGCGCGCCTGGGGCGGGCTGCTGGAGGTCGACGGTCCCGCCGCGGCGCGCATCGGTATCCTCACCCTCGGGTCGATCAGCGGCACGCTCCAGGATGCGCGTGCCGCGTGGCCGGATCTGGCGCCGGTGCGCCTGCTGCGCCTGCGCGCCTTCCGGCCGTTCCCGGCCGCGGCGCTGCGCGCGGCCTGCGAGGGGTTGGAAACGCTGGTGGTACTGGAGAGGGCGCTGTCCCCGGGCGGTGGGGGGATCGTTACGGCCGAGGTACGCGCCGCGCTCTACGGACTCGACGCGGCACCCGCGGTACGCGGTTTCGCCGTCGGCCTGGGTGGGCGTGACGTGCCGCTGGAGACCTACCGGCGTGCGGTGGCCGCGGCGCTGGCGCCCGAGGGCGGCGAGTTCGCGGTGCTGGACGTGGATCTGGACAAACTCCCGGAAGCGGATCGGTACCCGGAGGCGGGGCCGTGCTTGGCGCCGCCGGCCGACTCGGAGTCCTCGCGATGAACGAGAGCGGAAACGGGACGCAACCGGACGACGTCGGCATGGAGGCGTTGCGCCGCCGCCAGCCGCGCTTCCAGGGGCTCGACGGCGGCCACCGGGCGTGCCTGGGTTGCGCCCAGGCGCTCGCCGCGCGGTTGGTGTTGGAGGCCGCGGGTCCCGACGTGGCGGTGGCCAATGCCACCGGCTGCCTGGAGGTGTTCACCACGCCGTGGCCGGAGTCGGCTTGGCGCGTCCCGTGGCTGCACTCGCTGTTCGAGAACGCCGGTGCGGTGGCCTCCGGTATGGAGACCGCCTTCAAGGCGCAGGGGCGGGCGGTCAAGGTGCTCGCCTTCGCCGGCGACGGGGGCACCTTCGATATCGGCTTCCAATCGCTGTCGGGGATGATCGAGCGTCACCACGACGTGCTCTACGTGTGTTATGACAACGAGGCCTATATGAACACGGGGGTGCAGCGCTCCAGTTCGACCCCGCACGCGGCCGCGACGACGACCTCGCCGGCCGGGCGCGAGCGTCTGGGCAAGCGGCACCTGAAAAAGGACATCCTGTCGATCGTCGCCGCCCACCACATGCCCTATGCCGCGACGGCCTCCGTGGCCTACCCGTCGGATCTGCGCAAGAAGGTGCGCCGCGCCGTCGCCGTGGAGGGCCCGACGTTCCTGCTGATCCACTCGCCGTGTCCGCTCGGCTGGGGCCATGACGGGGCCAAGAGCATCGAGGTCGCGCGCCTCGCGATCGAGACCGGCCTGGTGCCCTTGATCGAACTGGAACGGGGCGAACTCATCGGTGCCATGCCTATCCGCGAGGCCCGCCCGGTGACCGACTACCTGAAGGCGCAGGCGCGGTTCCGGCACCTGTTCGCGGATACGCCGCAGGCGCGCCGGGAACTCGAACACCTGCAGGCGCTGGCCGACCACAACATCGAGATCTACGGGCTGCGCGGCACCGGCCCCGATCCCCGGGATACTGCGAGCGCGGATACGGTGTGTCGCGGCGGGGCGCGCTGGGCATGAGCGGGGCGGGGGATGCAACCGTGAGATACACGCGCGGCGGGGTCGCGCGCCCCGGTACCAGTCTGGCGGCGGATACCGGCAGCTGGCGGGTGCAGCGTCCCGTGCATCGGCACCGCCCGGCGCCGTGCCATCACGCCTGCCCGGCGGGCGAGGACCCGCAGGCGTACCTCGCGCACTTCGAGCAAGGACGCCCGCGCGCCGCCTGGGAGGTCCTCGTGGCGGCCAATCCGCTGCCGGCGGTGACCGGTCGGGTGTGTCCGCACCCCTGCGAGTCGGCCTGCAATCGCGGGCGGTTCGACGAGGCGGTGGCTATCCATCACGTCGAGCGGTACCTGGGCGACGCCGCCCTGCGCGAGGGCTGGGTGCTGCCGGTGCCGGAGCCGACGCCGGGCGCGGTGCGGATCGCGGTGGTGGGGGCGGGACCCGCGGGTCTGTCCTGCGCCTGGCAACTGCTGCGTCTCGGCCATCGTGTGACGGTATTCGAGGCCGAGGCGCAGGCGGGCGGGGCCTGTGCCTCGGCGATCCCGCCTTACCGCCTGCCGCGCGCCGTGCTGGAGGGGGAGAACGCGCGGCTGCTCGCGCTGCCGGGGATCGACTTCCGGGCACGTCAGCGTCTCGGGCGCGACTTCTCGATCGAGGAGCTGCGTGCGGCCTACGGCGCGGTGTTTGTCGCGGTGGGTGCACAACGCCCGCGCGTGTGGAGCGTCGACGGCGTGGTCCCGGCCGATCTGCACCCGGGGCTGCCGCTGCTTACGGAGTGGGTGGGCGTGGGCCGCATCCCGACCCCGGCGAGCGTGGCGGTCATCGGTGGCGGCAATACCGCTATGGACTTGGCGCGCGTGCTCAAGGGCGCCGGGGTTGCTCAGGTCTACGTGATTACCCACAACGGTCTGCCCGGTCCGGACGTGCCCGCCGAGGACGCCATGCGCGCCCTCCCGCGCGAGATCGTCCAGGCGCAGGAGGAGGGCGTGGAGATCCTCGCCCATCGCGGGGTGCGGCGGCTCCTCCTGCGCGGGGAGCGCGTGGTCGGTGTCGAGATGGTGCACATGAAGAAGCTGCCGGACGCCGCCGGTCGGTTGCGCCGGGTGGCGTTCGACGGTACGGAGACCGTGCTGCACGTCGACATGGTCGTTCCGGCCATCGGCGAGGAGGTCGACCCGGCCGGGCTGGAGGCGCTGCTGAACGGGGCCGGGCATCTCGAGATCGACGCCTCGGGCGCGACCGCGTCGCCGGGGGTGTTCGCCGGCGGCGACGTGACACTGCACGGCGGAACCGTCACGGAGGCGGTGGGGGCCGGGCGGCGTGCGGCCCATGCGATCGACCGGTGGTTGCGCGCGACGCCGGTCGCGGGGCCGGCCGAGCGGGACGAGGTTGCGCCGGTCGGCATCGAGGGGCTCAACCTCGCCTATTACGAACACGCGCCGCGCGCCCGGGAGGACGTGCTGCCGGTCGCCGAGCGCGGCGGCGACGCGGAGATCGACCGCGGCCTGAGTGAGGAGCCGGCGGGCGGCGAGGCGCGCCGTTGTTTGTCCTGCGGCGAATGCCTGGCCTGCGACAACTGTTTCACGCTGTGCCCGGACTCGGCGGTGCTCAAGACCCGCGAGGCGGCCTCCGACGGCAGTCACTACGTCTTCGACTACCAGCACTGCAAGGGCTGCGGGCTGTGCGCGAACGAGTGCCCGTGCGGGTTCATCGGGATGGTTGCGGAGGACTGAGCCGTTGCCGAGCGCCGCGCTCGCCGGTCCCTGAGGAATTCAAGGGGTAGAGGGAAGTTCAAGGGATCAGAGTACTTGAAAATTCCAAGGATGGTTCAAGGATTCAGCGCACGAGAAATTTTCAAGTACTCTGATCCCTTGAACTTCGATGGCGTCGGGCGCGACGTTCGCTGT
Organism: uncultured Chromatiales bacterium; assembly: GCA_964487445.1. GTDB lineage: Bacteria > Pseudomonadota > Gammaproteobacteria > 21-64-14 > 21-64-14 > BMS3Abin12. The sequence continues at coordinate 13,474 of CAZAQG010000037.1, read as the reverse complement.
TGTCGGCGGGGCGAGCCCCGCCCTACGGGTCGGCCGTTTGGACATGCTTAAGGAAGGGGGAGTCTTGCCGTGAATGCGCCGGTGATCGACAGTCGCGAGGCCGAAAAAATCGCGGCCGAGGAGTTGTTCCGGCGCCTCGGGTCCGCGCCGGCGGGCCTGAGCGGCGAGGAGGCGGGGCGGCGTCTCGAACAGTACGGCCCCAACGCCCTCGAAGAAAAGAAGGTCAGTCCGCTACGCAAGTTCCTGGGCTATTTTTGGGGACCGATCCCGTGGATGATCGAGGTCGCGGCGGTGCTCTCGGCGGTGGTCCGGCACTGGGCCGACTTCATCATTATCGGCGTGTTGCTGGGCTTCAACGGGATCATCGGGTTCTGGCAGGAGCACAAGGCCGCCAACGCCCTCGATGCCCTCAAGAAGCAACTCGCCCTCAAGGCACGCGTGCTGCGCGACGGGCGCTGGCAGGGGGTCGAGGCGGCGAGCCTGGTCCCCGGTGACGTCATCCGCCTGCGGCTCGGCGACATCATCCCGGCCGACATCAAGCTCATCGACGGTGAATACCTGAGCGTCGACCAGTCGGCGCTCACCGGCGAATCGCTGCCGGCGGAGAAGAAGGTGGGCGACGTCGCCTACTCCGGCTCGGTGACCAAGCAGGGCGAGATGGTGGCCCTGGTGGTGGCGACCGGGGCCGACACCTATTTCGGGCGCACCGCGAAGCTGGTGCAGAGCGCCGGCGCAGTCTCGCACTTCCAGAAGGCGGTGCTGACCATCGGCGATTATTTGATCTACATCAGCCTGGGGCTGGTGGCGATCCTGATCCTGGTGCAGCTCTTTCGCGGCGCCCCGCTGCTCGAACTGGTGCAGTTCGCCCTGATCCTGACGGTGGCCTCGATCCCTGTGGCGATGCCCGCGGTGCTCTCGGTCACCATGGCGGTGGGGGCGCTGGCGCTCTCGCGCCTCAAGGCCATCGTTTCACGCCTGGAATCGATCGAGGAGATGGCGGGGGTCGACATCCTGTGCTCGGACAAGACCGGCACCCTGACGCAGAACCGCCTGACCCTCGGCGATCCGGTGCTGTTCGAGGCGCCGGACGCCCGGTCGCTGATCCTGGCCGCGGCCCTTGCCTCCAAGAGGGAGGAGGACGCCGACGCCATCGATCTCGCCGTGATCGCCGGTCTCAGCGATCGTTCCGCACTGGATGCGTACACCCAGGAGAAGTTCATCCCCTTCGACCCGGTGAGCAAGCGCACCCAGGCCGAGGTGCGCGATGGCGAGGGGCGGCGCTTCGCGGTCGCCAAGGGCGCGCCGCAGGTGATCCTGCAACTGGCCGGCGTCACCGGCGAGGCGGCCGAGCGTGCGCAGCACGAGATCGACGCGTATGCGCACAAGGGCTACCGCACGCTCGGCGTGGCGCGCGCCGACGAGCCGGACCACTGGCATTTCCTCGGCCTGCTGGCGCTGTTCGATCCGCCGCGCGAGGACTCGAAGGAGACCATCGCACAGGCCGAGGCACACGGCGTGCATGTGAAGATGGTGACGGGCGACAACGTTGCGATCGCCCGCGAGATCGCCGGCCGGCTCGGCCTGGGCACCCACATCCAGCCCGCCGAGGCCCTGTTCGCCGACGGGGGCGATGCGGGTGATCTCGATCTCGATGCCGGCCGGCGTATCGAGGAGGCGGACGGCTTCGCGCAGGTCTTCCCCGAGCACAAGTACGGCATCGTCAAGGCCCTGCAGGCGCGCGGCCACTTGGTGGCCATGACCGGCGACGGCGTGAACGACGCCCCGGCGCTCAAGCAGGCCGATGTCGGCATCGCCGTTTCCGGGGCCACGGACGCCGCGCGCGCCGCCGCGGCGCTGATCCTCACCGCGCCGGGGTTGTCGACGATCGTGAGCGCCATCGAGGAGGCGCGGCGCATCTTCGAGCGCATGAACTCCTACGCGATCTACCGCATCACCGAGACCATCCGCATCATGTTCTTCGTGGTCGCGGCGATGATCGCCTTCAATTTCTACCCGATCACGGCGATCATGATCATCCTGCTGGCGTTGTTCAACGACGTACCGATCATGGCCATCGCCTACGACAATACCTGGCTCGACCCGCACCCGGTGCGCTGGGAGATGCGCCGGGTGCTGACGGTGTCCACGGTGCTCGGCCTGATCGGCGTGGTCGAGACCTTCGGCCTGCTGGTGATCGTCAAGGAATGGCTGCACATGGACATCGCGCACATCCAGACGGTGATCTTTCTCAAACTCGCCGTCGCGGGACACCTGACGCTGTTCGTGGCGCGTACCAGCCGGACGTTCTGGCGACGTCCGTTCCCCTCGCCGCTGGTGCTGTGGGGGGCGGTGGCGACCAAGGTGCTGGCGACGCTGTTCGTGGTCTATCCAATGGGCCTGGTCGCCTCGATCGGCTGGTCGGACGCCGGGCTCGTTTGGATCTATTGCATCGCGTGGATCTTCGTCGAGGACTGGGCGAAACTCGCCGTCTATCGGCGCCTGGAGTGGACGGCGCAGCGGCACCGGGACTTCCTGGGTACCGTGCATCAACCGCTGCATGTGCACGCGGGGGAGCGACATGGGAGGCAGTGAGCCGCGCGCCCGGGCGCGGTCGAATATCAATGGGATGTTCGGCGCCCGCGATATCCGCCGCGTCGCTCCCGGCCGGATACACCCCCTCCGCTGTGGGCGGCGCGGCGGTCCGGGGCATGCGAAGGAGGCAGGCGGATGAATGCAGACGAGATGCTACAGCGGACCATCGCGCAGATGGTGCGACCCGGCAAGGGGATCCTCGCGGCCGACGAGAGTCTGCCGACCATCGGCAAGCGCTTTGCGGCGGTCGGGGTGGACAACACCGAGGACAACCGGCGCGGCTATCGGGCGTTACTGTGCGGCGCACCCGGGATCGGTGAGTTCCTGAGCGGGGTGATCCTCTTCGAGGAGACCCTGGAGCAGACGACCGACGACGGTACACCGCTGCCGGTGGTGCTCGCGCGCCAAGGGGTGGTCCCGGGGGTGAAAGTGGACAAAGGCAAGGGTCCGCTGCCCGGGGCGCCCGGCGACCAGATCACCTACGGCCTGGACGGACTCGCAGAGCGCCTTGTGCGCTATCGGGAGCAGGGGGCGCGCTTCGCGAAATGGCGCGAGGTCTATCCGGTCGGCGGGCGCAATCCCACCCCGCTCGGCGTCGAGGCGAACGCGGAGATGCTGGCGCGCTACGCCGCGCTCTGCCAGCAGGAGGGGTTCGTGCCGATCGTGGAGCCCGAGGTATTGATCGACGGCGACCATACGCTCGAACGTTGCGCCGAGGTCGGCGAGGCGGTATTGCACGCCGTATTCCACGCACTGCACCGGCATCGCGTGACGCTCGAGTACCTGATGCTCAAGCCGAGCATGGTGATTCCGGGCAAGGAGCACCCGCAGAAGGCGTCGCCGGAGCAGGTCGCCGAGGCGACGGTGCGCGTGCTGCGGCGCACCGTGCCGGCGGCGGTGCCCGGCATCAACTTTCTCTCGGGGGGGCAGGGCCCGGAGGAGGCGACCGCCAACCTCAATGCGATGAACGCCGCTTTCCCCGGCCGGCCGTGGGAGTTGTCCTTCTCTTTCGCCCGCGCCCTGCAGGAACCGGTGATGGCGGCCTGGGCGGGCCGGGCGCGCAACGTCGACGCCGCCCAACGCGTCTTTCTGCACCGCTTGCGGATGAACAGTGCGGCGCAACGCGGCGAGTACCGACCGGGCCTGGAGGCCCGGGCCTGAAGCGAACGACGCCCGCGGCCGTCGCCGCGACCACTCGGGAGGCACGCCGATGAGTTCGAGCTATCGTTATCTGCGCTTTTTCCGCGACATCGCCCTGGCGGACGTGCCCCTGGTCGGCGGCAAGAACGCCTCGCTCGGCGAGATGTACCGGGAACTCACACCGCAGGGGGTCAAGATACCCGACGGGTTCGCGGTCACCGCCGAGGCCTACCGCTACGTCCTCGATCGTGCACAGGCCTGGGAGGGGCTGCGCGCCGCCCTGGACGGGCTCGACCCGGACGACATGGGGGACCTGGCGCGGCGCGCGCGGCGCGCGCGCGAGATCGTCTACGGCGCCGGGCTGCCGGAGGATCTCGGCCGCGAGATCCGCGCCGCCTACGGCGAGCTGCGGGCGGAGTACGGTGAGGACCTGAGCGTCGCGGTGCGCAGTTCGGCGACCGCCGAGGACCTGCCGACGGCGAGTTTCGCCGGGCAGCAGGATACCTATCTCAACGTGCGCGGCGAGGAGGGCCTGCTCGATGCCTGTCGGCGCTGTTTCGCGAGCCTGTTCACCGACCGGGCGATCCACTATCGCATCGATCAGGGCTTCGACCATTTCAAGGTGGCGCTGTCGATCGGCGTGATGAAGATGGTGCGCTCGGATCTGGCCGCCTCCGGCGTGATGTTCTCGCTCGACACCGAGACCGGCTTCCGCGACGTGGTGTTCATCACCGCGGCCTACGGCCTGGGCGAGAACGTGGTGCAGGGGGCGGTGGATCCGGACGAGTTCTACGTGCACAAACCGACCTTCGAGCGCGGCTGTCGCGCGGTGCTGCGCCGTGCGTTGGGCAGCAAGAAGATCAAGATGATCTACGCGCACGGGCGCACCCGCGAGGCGACGCGCAACGTGCCGACCTCCCCCGAGGAGCGCGCGCGCTTTTGCATCGACGATGCCGACGTGCTCACCCTGGCCGATTACGCACTCAAGGTCGAGCGCCACTACAGCGCCAAAGTGGGACATGACCGGCCCATGGACATGGAATGGGCCAAGGACGGTATCGACGGCGCGCTCTACTTGGTACAGGCACGTCCCGAGACGGTGGCCTCACAGATCAAGAGCGGTGTCCTGGAGACCTATGTGCTCAAAGAACGCGGCGAGGTCCTGGTCACCGGGCGCGCAGTGGGGGCGCGGATCGCCGCCGGCGGGGTACGGGTCATCACGGACGTGGCGCACCTGTCGCAGTTCCGGCCCGGCGAGGTACTGGTGGCCGATATCACTACGCCGGATTGGGAGCCGGTGATGAAGACCGCCGCGGCGATCGTGACCAACCGCGGCGGGCGTACCTGCCACGCGGCGATCATCGCCCGCGAGTTGGGGATCCCGGCGGTCGTCGGCACCACCGGCGCCACCGCGCGTCTGGCGGGCGAATCGCAGATCACAGTGGTCTGTGCGGAGGGCGACATCGGCCGGGTCTACCGCGGGACGCTGCCCTTCGAGGTGGAGCGCACCGACCTCGGAGAACTGCCGCGCCCGGCCACCGAGATCATGATCAACCTGGGCAACCCGGAGATCGCCTTCCAGACCGCAGCGATCCCTAATGACGGTGTCGGTTTGGCGCGCATGGAGTTCATCATCAACGAATACATCCGGGTGCATCCCATGGCGCTGCTCCACCCGGAGCGGGTCTCGGACGCCGCGGTGCGCGCGAAGGTGGAGGGGCTGGCGCGCGGCCATGCCGAGCCGCGCGAGTACTTCGTGCAGCGGCTCGCCGAGGGGATCGGGACGATCGCCGCCGCCTTCTACCCGCGCCCGGTGGTGGTGCGTACGTCGGACTTCAAGAGCAACGAGTACGCGTCGCTGCTCGGCGGGCGCGACTTCGAGCCGGACGAGGCCAATCCGATGATCGGCTTCCGCGGCGCCTCGCGTTACGCCCACCCGGCCTATGCCGAGGGCTTCGCGCTGGAGTGCGCGGCCATGAAACGGGTGCGCGAGACGATGGGTCTCGAGAACGTCATCCTGATGATCCCGTTCGTGCGCCGCCTCGCCGAGGCCGACGCGGTGCTGGCGGCCATGGCCGAACACGGGCTCAAACGCGGCGAGAACGGTCTGCGCGTCTACGCGATGTGCGAGATCCCGAACAACGTGGTGCTCATCGACGAGTTCGCCAAGCGCTTCGACGGCTTTTCGATCGGTTCCAACGACCTTACCCAACTCACACTGGGTGTGGACCGCGACAGCGAAATCGTCGCCTTCGACTACGACGAGCGCGACCCCGGCGTCAAGGAGATGATCCGCTTGGCCGTCGAGGGTTGCCGGCGCAACGGCATCCACTCCGGACTGTGCGGGCAGGCGCCGTCCGATTACCCGGAGATGGCCGAATTCCTGGTGGAGATCGGCATCGACTCGATGAGCCTCAACCCGGATACGGTGCTGGCGACGACCCGCCGCGTGCTGGAGGTGGAGCGGCGGCTCGGGCGCGCGCCGCGCGCGGGCGGCGGTGGATGAGCGGGCGCGGTCCACTGGGTCCGTCGGGGACGGGTGCTCGGCCCTCGCCCGCCCACCCGCACCGGCGTCGCGAGCCGCTGCCCTGGCACGCGCCCAAGCCGGCCGATGAGGACCCGGACGCCCCGCGTCGCGTGCAGGCGATTCTCGACAGCCCGACCTACCGCCCGGCCGATCGGGACGTCGAGTTTCTGGACCTCGACGCGACCCGCGGCGTGCGCCTGCAGATCGACTACCTGAAGCCGGAACTGCTGCTCGATCGCTACGGCGTCGAGCATACCATCGTGGTGTTCGGGTCCACCCGCATTCGCGAGCCGGTCGCCGCGCAACGGCGCATTGAAGAGTTGCTTGTGCGCCTTCGCGACGACCCGGGGGACGCGGAGTTGGAGCGGCGCCTGGCGATCGCCGAGCGCCTGCTCGCCAAGAGTCGCTACTACGACGTTGCGCGCGAACTCGGGCGGCTGATCGGAGCGGCGGGGGCGGGCCCGGACGATCACCGCGTGATGCTTGTGACCGGCGGCGGACCGGGTATGATGGAGGCCGCCAACCGCGGCGCCTTCGACGTGCGGGCGCACTCCATCGGGCTCAACATCACGCTGCCGCACGAGCAGTATCCGAACCCCTACATCACGCCGGAGCTGTGCTTCCGCTTCCACTATTTTGCGGTCCGCAAGCTGCACTTCCTGTTGCGCGCGCGGGCGCTCGTCGCCTTCCCGGGAGGCTACGGCACCTTCGACGAATTGTTCGAGACGCTGACGCTCATCCAGACCCGCAAGATCCATCCGGTGCCGGTGGTTCTGGCCGGCGAGCGCTACTGGCGGCGGGCCGTGGACGTGGACTTCCTGGTCGAGGAGGGCGTGATCGATCCGGAGGACCGGGATCTGTTCTGGTACGCGGATTCCGCCGAGGATATCTGGCGCGGTATATTGGAGTGGCACGAGGCGAACGGCACGCCGTTGTTTCCCGGGCACAGCGACCGCGCGCCGGGTCCGGCCGGGTCGTGATCCCGGCGGGCTCGGGCGGCACCGGCTGGCCGGGTCCGAGCGTCACCGCCTCAAGCACAACCTGCCGCGTGCCGATGTGAGCATGGGGTTCGGGGGTGTGTTTGCGCGAAGATCGTCGACCACGGGGCCGGGACCGTGCGGCTGTTCGGCGAGGGGATCCCGGCGCGGGCGGCGGGTTCACACCATCAACATTTTTCCACGCGCGCCGATCGCGCCGGGCGTGTTGGAATGAGAGGTATGTTATGAGTCTCTACAATAAAATTCTCGTCCCGGTGGACGGCGATGTTCCCGCTTCCCACGCGTTGGATCATGCGATCGCCATCGCCCGCGATCAGGGTGCCCGGTTGAAGCTCATCACGGTCCTGGATAAGGGCGTGGCGGACTATCGCGGCGCGGAGGTCGGTTGGCTGGACCGCGATAAGTGGCACGAGGAACTGCGGGTGCAGGCGAGCACTACGTTGGAGCGTGCCGGCAAACGGGTCCGCGACGCCGCCGCGGATGTGTCGGTCGAGACGGAGGTCGTCGATGCGCCCAAGGGCGGGGTCTGGAAACGCATCCTGCAGGCGGCCGAGGACTGGCGGGCCGATCTCCTGGTGGTCGGCACCCACGGGCGCCATGGGGTGGATCGGGTGCTGCTCGGCAGTGTCTCGGAGGCGCTGGTCCGCCACGGACACCTGCCATTGCTCGTGGTCCCGGCCCCGGCCAATGAAGAGACCCACGGCGGCGATTCGTGATCGTGAACCACCCGGCGGCGGCGGAGGGGATCTCCAAGGCCGCCCGGGTTTTTTTCTGATCCGCCCGGGGGGATCGTGAAGGCGCGCACGCCGCGCCGGCCGGGTGTCGCGGCGGACTGAATCCATCATGCACCTGATCGATACGCTACCGCCGGCACTGAGCGCCTTCGTGCTCACGGCGCTGTTCGGTTTCGTGATCGGGCTGGAGATGCACAGCTACCGGCGCGCGGCCGACAAGGACCTGGGCTTCGGTACGACCCGTACCCTGACCTTGCTCGCGGTGCTCGGTTACGCCCTGGCGCTCCTCGATCCGGGGCTGGGTCTGTTCGCCGTGGGGCTGATCGCGGTCGGTGTATTCCTCGGCCTGCACTATTGGGGGCGGATGCGCGGCGGCGAGCAGAGCCTGCTCCCGGCGATGATCGCGTTGCTGGTCTACGGTATCGGCCCGCTCGCCCTGCGGGAGCCGGTGTGGCTGCTGATCCTCTACGTGGTGGTCATCCTGCTGTTGCTGGGCGAGAAGCCCGGCATCCGGCGCTTCTCCGACGCCTTCCGCAGCGGCGAGGCGACGACGTTGGTGAAGTTCCTGATCATGGCCGGGTTGGTCCTGCCGGTGCTTCCGGACCGCCAGATCGCACCGTTCATCACCGTGACCTATTATCAGGTCTGGCTCGCGGTCATCGTGGTCTCCGCGATCTCCTACCTGAGCTACCTCGCCCAGACCTATTTCTTCCCGACGCGCGGTGTGCTGCTCACCGGCCTGCTCGGCGGGTTGTACTCGAGCACCGTGGCGACCGTGGTCCTGGGGCGCCGCGCGCACGGCGCCGGCCCGGAGGGGCGGATGATCGGCACGGCGATCATCCTGGCGACCGCGATGATGTACCTGCGCCTGTGGGCGTTGATCCTGATCCTCGGCCATCGGGTGACCGCCGAGGAGCTGGCGCTGCCGTTCGCCGTATTGTTCCTGCTCTCGGGGGGCATGGCCTGGCTCCTCTACCGCGGCTCGTACGCCGGGGCCTCCGGTACGTCGGGGGAGTCGCCGCGCCACCCGCTGGAGTTTTCCACCGCGGTGCTGTTCGCCGCCCTGTTCGTCTTCTTCGCCGCGCTCGCCCACTTCGTGGTGCGCGGCTACGGGGCGGGCGGGTTGCAGGTGCTGTCCTTCGGCGTGGGGTTTACGGACATCGATCCGTTCATCCTCGCCCTGCTGGCCGGGAAGTTTCATGTCGGCGAGGCGGCCATCGAGGCCGCCATTCTGATCTCCAGCGGCAGCAACAACCTGCTCAAGGCGGGCTATGCGATGGGGCTCGCGCGCAACCGCGCGGTCATACCGGCGGCTTTGTGGTTGACCCTCACCTTCCTGCTCTCCCTGGCCTACGTATTCTGGGGGTTGCGGTGAGCGACACCCCCCACGTCCTGTGCGTGAACAGCGGATCCACCTCGCTCAAGCTTGCGGTGTTCCGCTTTGCGGCGGACGGCGAGGAACGCCTCTTGGACGCCGAGGTCTCGGGGATCGGGGACGCCGGCGGCGGTCTGCGTGTGCGGCGCCCGGCGCTCGCCGAGGAACGCACGCAGTGCCGCTTCGCCGGCCACGGCGCGGCGTTGACGGCGCTGTTGCCGCTGTTGGAACGCAACGAGTTGCCCGCACCCGATGCGATCGGTCACCGCCTGGTGCACGGCGGCCCGGCGCACCGTACGCCCGAGCGCATCACGCCGGCACTGCTGCGCGAACTGGAGGCGGTGATCCCGCTCGCGCCGCTGCACCTGCCGCCGGCGCTGGAGGCGATCCGTGCCTGCTCCGCTCACTTCCCCGCGCAACCGCAGGTGGCGTGTTTCGACACCGGTTTCCATCGCGATCTCCCGCAACGGGCGCAGCGCCTGCCGCTGCCCGAGTCGCTCTGGGACGAGGGCGTGCGCCGCTACGGTTTCCACGGACTCTCCTACGAATACGTCCTCGAGGCGCTGGATGCGAAGGCGGCCGGGCGGCTGATCATCGCCCACCTCGGCGGCGGGGCGAGCCTGGCCGCGGTGCGTGACGGGCATCCCCTCGATACCACCATGGGCTTCACGCCGCTGGGCGGGATCATGATGGGCACCCGCAGCGGCGACCTGGATCCGGGGGTCCTGGTATATCTGCTGCGGCGCGGTTACGACGCCGCGCGCGTGGAGCGGCTGGTCGAGCGCGAGGCGGGGCTGTTGGGCGTCTCGGGCCGCAGCGCGGAGCTGGCGACACTGCTTGCGTACCGCGACACCGACCCCCGGGCCGCCCTCGCCATCGATCTGTTCGCCTACCAGGTACGCAAGCAGATCGGGGCCTTCGCGGCGGTGCTCGGCGGGCTCGACCGGCTGGTGTTCACCGGCGGGATCGGCGAACACGCCGCGCCGGTGCGCGCCGCGGCCTGTGACGGACTGGACTATCTGGGAGTGCGGCTGGATCCGAAGCGCAACGCCGCCGGGGCGGGGTGCATCTCCGTCGACGGTGCCGGCTGCGAGGTCCTCGTGGTCGCTACGGACGAAGACCGGATGATTGCACGTCATACGCGCGCAGTGGCGTTCGGCGACGGCTGATACGCCCGAGGGGAGTAATGTAACGATCAAGTTGTGGGGCGCAAGCCGCAACGCAACGCAGTGTCCCACACGAGCGCATTGTCGGGCGAAGCCGCTATGCGCTTCACCTGTCCGATTTTTCATCATTCTGTATACCATACCAATGGTAATGCGGCAAAAGCAAAGCAGGGTGGTAAGGTATTAAAGTAAAGTAGGGGGGTGTCCGCTAACTGTGCCGGGTATCACAACGGGAGGCCTGCCCATGCTGAACTGGCTCCAGCGGCTGAGTATTCGGGCGCGCATCTATGGCATGGCCGCCATAGCGGCAATCTTGTTGCTGACGATAGCCACCGGTGGCTATTGGGGCGTCCGACAAGCCGAGACCGGATTGGATACGGTTTACAAACACCATGTCCAGCCGGCTGAACGACTGGGGTCGATGGTGGCCACGCTCAAAGAAGTACGATTCCGCATGGCGGCCTATCTGAGCGACGTTATGCCGGCGGTCGGATCACGCAACCAAGTCATAGACGCCCAACGGAGCCTGCCGGCCGACTGGCAGGCCTTCAAGAAAGCCGCCGATCTGTCCGCCCGGAGCCAAAAGGAGCGGGCGCGCATCGCCGATGTCGACGCTCACATGAGTGTGCTCGGCGATATCCTGCAAAAGCTGAATCAAGCCTATGCCAAGGACCGAAAGAACAGCGTCAACACGATCCTGCAAGAGGACTGGGTGCCGGTCGAGCTGCATGTGTCGAATAATCTGGCCAGGCTGGTGCCGATGGAAAACCAAGCGGTACACGCCGAATACCTGCGCCTGCACGGGCAGGAACAGCGAGCCGCCACGTTGATGTGGTCGGCCGCCGTCGCCGCGTTGCTACTGCTGGTGAGCGTCTCGGTACACCTTGGATATTCGATAGGACGCGATGCGACGGCCATCCGGACCGCGCTCGAGCAGGCCGCCTCGGGCGATCTCACCGTATCGGTCATGCTGCGAGGGCACGACGAACTCGCCAAGACGGGTGAGAGCCTGAACCAAATGCTCGGGCGATTGGCGAAGACAGTGGCGAGCACCAAACGCGCGGCCGAAGAGGTCGCCACCGGTGCGCGGGACATCCGGAACCTGGCCGAGCACACGGCCGACAACACGGCCAAGCAGGGCGACCAGATTCTCCAGATCAATGTCGCCATGGAAGAGATGTCCAGCACGATCAAGGAGGTCGCCCGCAATTCCGAATCCGCCGCCGGCAATGCCGACTCGGCCAAGGCGGTGGTGGAAGAAGGCGGGTCCATCGTCAGTCAGACCGCTGAAGCCTTGTCGAATATCGACCGAGTGGTTCAGGAGAGTTCGACCGCGGTCGGGCGGTTGGGCGCGGCGCTCACGAAAATCGAACAGGTGACCAACATCATCAAGGCCATCGCCGAGCAGACCAACCTGTTGGCGCTCAATGCGGCGATCGAAGCGGCCCGAGCCGGCGAGAACGGCCGCGGCTTTGCCGTGGTGGCCGACGAAGTGCGTCAGCTATCGCGGCGCACGACCGAATCCATTACGGACATCGAGAACACCGTGCGCGACGTTGCGCAGGAGAGCCGGACGGTCGAAGCCGTGACGGCCCAGGTCACGGAGTACGTCGGCCTCGGGGTTGAGAAAGGCGAACAGTCGCGGGCCGCCCTGCAGAAGATTCACGAAGCGGTGAACACCGTCCGTGACATGATGGCCCAGATCGCAACAGCCACCGAAGAGCAGTCGGCCACCACTGAAGAAATTGTGCGCAATGTATCCAGTATTCAAACGCTTTCCAAGGATTCGAAACAGCACATGGACGGTACCAAGGACGCGATCGTCGCATTGACGAAAACGGCCGAAAGGCTCGAATCCGCCGTCTCCGTATTCCACATTCAAACCTGAGACGATCCCCTTGGGTCGTCTTCCATAGCGTGGCCGACAGGAGTCTTGTGACATGAAGAAACTGATACTGGCAACGGGCATCTCGCTGTTTCTGGCGATGGGACCCGCTTTTGGCGCCGACACGCCCACATCGCAGAAAGGGGCGACAGTGGTGACGGCGGCTCAAGTCAAGAAATTGGATGACCACGGGACGTTGATTGTCGATGCCCGGGTACCGTTGGAGTATGCAGAAGGGCATATTCCCCATGCGATCAGCGAGCCGTATTTTGAGCACAGCGGGCATACCGTCCACTTCGACGTCAGAAAGGATCGTTTCAATCTGAACAAACTGCCCAAGGTCAAGAGCACGCCGGTGGTCATCTACTGCAACGGCCCCGAATGCTGGAAGTCTTTCAAGGAGGTCACGGCGGCGGTGAAGGCCGGGTACACTCACATATACTGGTTCCGTGGTGGTTTGCCGGCATGGAAGGCGGCCGGCTACAAAGTGGCCACCTTGGATTGAGGAATCGCGGCGCGACCGGGCGCGGTGCGCTTATCACACCTGGAGTGTCACTCGACTTGGATGACCTCGGCCTCGCGACCACGAACTGGAGCGGCGTGGACACCGGTCCGCCCGATACACGGACGACCTGCTGGTCCTCGTCAAAACGATCAGAGCCGGTGCCCGGGTGAAAGACAGCGTAACGCGCTTTCTCACCCGGAAGCCGGCGATGCTGAGGGCGGATGTTACAATACGGGAACTGACCTTGTTCTCGCTGTGACCCCATTCTCGCTGCCACGAGCCGCGCGGCGGTGAGCGGTTGGGTGAGACGTCGTGTTAGAGTCTTCCCAGCCAATATTGTGGACGCCTACGATGATGGGAAACCGCCAATACTTGAGTCGAGCCCGAAACTTCACGAAAAAGCACCGTGTACGGAAACTGCTTCATTCGAATGCGTCGTATATCAGGCTTTCTTTCAATCGGATACTGCCGGGGTGACTCGCACACTTGCCTCAGAATCTTTTCAAACTCCGCCAGATACGAAGCACCGAGCCCAGGCCTTTTCGACTCGAA
>CAZAQG010000036.1:5144-25018 GCA_964487445.1 uncultured Chromatiales bacterium | reverse complement strand
GGACGCGAGGTGCAGGTCGCGCACCCGCACGTCGGCGCGCAACTCGGGGATCACTCCGAACGGATGCCGGAGCACGAGGTCGCGCACGGTGATCTCGCCCCCGAACACGCGGACCAGCAACGCCCCGTCCACACGCACCCGGTGGTCGCGGTAACGCACCCGCGGGATCATTCCGGAGAGTTTTCCGGAAAACGGGGTCCAGCCGAGGCGCCGCGTGAGCCCGCGCAGCGAAACGGGCGTGAGCACGCCGGCGAACTGCCAGGTCATGCGCGGCGTGCCCGGATGATCCACTTGCAGGTGATCGATCAGCAACGCGCCGTCGAGAATCGGCACGCGGGCCCGTCCCACGAGGTGCAGCGCGGCGTCCCGCGAGCGCAGGCGCACGCGCGCGGCCCCGATCGGAATGCGGTAGAGCGATGCCGAGCGCCAGGCGAGGTCCGAGCGCAACGTCTTCGGACCCTCCGTCCAGCCGAGGGTCCCGGAGGCGCCGCGCAGTCCGAAACGCCCGTCGCGGTCCTCGATACCGACCCCGTCCAGGGTCGCCCGCAGCTCGCGCAGCTCGCCGCCCCGGTAGCGCACCCGTCCGTCGACCCGACCGGTCAGCGTGAGTCCGCCCAGGGCACCGCCGTACAGGAACGGCTGCAGGTAGACCGGATAGGCGCGCGCCAGATCCAGGCCGGTGACCGACACCCCGGCACGCAGTACCCGGACCCCGCCGCGCAACGCCAGCGCCAGATCGCCGTGCAGCGCGAGCACCCCGGGCTGGCGCAGCACCACATTCGACAGGCGCAGGATCCGCGTCCCGGGTCGCCAGCGAAATACCAGCCGGGCGGTGACGGGACGCTTGGCGATCGCCAGATAGAGCGGCTCCACATAGAGTTCGCCGCCCGCGAGCCGCACATGCAAGCGCCCGACCCAGGCATCCCCCGCGCGCCGCGCGGTGAGACCCACTCCCCCCGAGAACCGCTGCGCGGCGTAACGCCCGGTCGGTTCCTGGAAATTCAGGCGCCGCGCCGCGATGTGCACCCGGAAGGTCCGGATCCCCGCCCGTCCCCCGTGGAATTCGACGCGCACCCCGACCCGGCCGCGGACCCGGACGCCGGGCCGGCCGAGGCCGAACCGGCGCGCCGCGGCGAGTAACCGGGAGAGCGCCAGCGCCGGTGCGCTTCCACCGAGGCTCCACCCCGACGGCGTCCACGTCCCGCGCAGCGCCAGGCGCCCTGCGGTGAGCGGCAACGCCGGAATCGAGAAACGTAACGTGCGAGTACGTGATCGGTAGCGAAAGGCTGCGGTAAAGGTGCGGGCCTGCAACCCGGGTGCGAGCAACCGCACCTGCGCCGCGGCACAGGCGATCTCACCCGCGCCGACCCGGACGTCCCGGCAGTGCACGCGGAGACCGCGCAGCGCGGGCGCCCGCCCGGGCGGATGCAGGACCGCCACCGCGAGATCCAACGCCGTGTGCCCCGGCCCGGTTCGATGCAGCGCCGCACGGATGCCGCGGATCCGCCACCCGGCACCCGCCAGCGACGCAACGGAGAACTGCACGGACTGCACCGCACCGGCATCCGCCGCGAACAGGAGGAGCACGGCGAACGGCCAGAACCGGCGGCGGCGCACCACGTCTCAGTCGGCGGGAAACACGCCGGTGGAGAGGTAGCGGTCGCCGCGGTCGCAGACGATGGCGACCAGCACCGCGTTCTCCAACTCGCGCGCCAGGCGTAGCGCCGCGGCCACGGCCCCGCCCGAGGAGATCCCGGCGAAGATCCCCTCGCGCGCGGCAAGCGCGCGTGCGGTCTCCTCCGCCTCCTGCTGACCGACCTCGAGGATGCGATCGACCCCGCCGGGGTCGTAGATCTTCGGCAGATAGGCCTCGGACCAGCGCCGGATGCCCGGGATCTGCGCACCGCCCTTGGGCTGTACGCCGACGATCTGTACCGCCGGATTGCGCTCCTTGAGATAGCGTCCCGTGCCCATGATGGTGCCGGTAGTCCCCATGGAGCTGACGAAATGCGTGATGGAGCCGTGCGTGTCGCGCCAGATTTCGGGGCCGGTGCTCTCGTAGTGGGCGCGCGGGTTGTCCGGGCTGGAGAATTGGTCCAGCACCCGGCCGCGACCCTCGGCCTGCATGCGCTGGGCGAGGTCGCGCGCGCCTTCCATGCCCTGCGCGCGCGGTACGAGCACGATCTCGGCGCCGAAGGCGCGCATCAGCGCGCGGCGCTCGACGCTCATGTGCTCGGGCATGAGGAGGATCATGCGATAACCCCGGATCGCCGCGACCATGGCGAGCGCGATCCCGGTGTTACCGCTGGTCGCCTCGATGAGCGTGTCGCCCGGACGGATCTCCCCGCGCTCCTCGGCGTGTCGGATCATGCCCAACGCCGGGCGGTCCTTGACCGAACCGGCGGGATTGTTCCCCTCCAGCTTGACCAGCACCCGGTTGCCGGTCTCCCCCGGCAGGCGCTGCAGCCGCACCAGCGGCGTATTGCCGATGAAGCTTTCCAGGGTCGGGAAATCCATGCCGCCAGTCTACCTCAGCCCGGGCGCCGATCGCGCGCCCTCAGGCGGCACCCCGCGCGGCGCGCATCAGATGCTTCATCTCGCGCACCGCCTCTTCGAGCCCCGTGAACACGGCGCGGGCCACGATGGCATGGCCGATGTTGAGTTCGCGCACTACGGCGAGGGCGGCGACCGACTCCACGTTGTGGTAGTGCAGCCCGTGCCCGGCATTGACCTGCAGACCCGCCGCGGCGGCGCGTTGTACCGCCTGCTCGATGCGCTCGAATTCGCCGGCCCGTGCCCGGGCATCGGACGCGTCGGCGTAGTGGCCGGTGTGGATCTCCACCACGGGCGCGCCGGCCGCGATCGCGGCGTCGATTTGGCGCGGGTCCGCGTCGATGAACAGCGAGACCCGGATCCCGGCGCCGGCGAGCCGCGCGCACGCCTCGCGGATGCGCGCACCCTGTCCGGCGACGTCGAGCCCCCCCTCGGTGGTCAATTCCTCGCGCCGCTCCGGGACCAGGCAGCAGTCCTCGGGCCGAACCTGCTCGGCGAAGGCGAGCATCTCGGCGGTGACCGCCATCTCCAGGTTCATGGGCGTGGTCAGCGCCTCGCGCAGCAGCCGCACGTCCTGCTCCTGGACGTGGCGTCGATCTTCGCGCAGGTGCAGGGTGATGGCGTCGGCCCCGCCCTGCTCGGCGAGCAGCGCCGCCTGGAGTGGGTTCGGGTAACGCGTGCGCCGCGCCTGGCGCAGGCCGGCGACATGGTCGATGTTCACACCGAGGCGGATCGGGGGGGCGTCGTGCATAGTGGCGCAGAGTATAAGGGCGGGCGGGCGGAATTTCAGCCGCCGTGTCCGGAACCACCCCGGGCGTGCCGCGGCCAACCCTGGAAGAGGTCGCGACTCTTGAGCGGGCGCTCCCCCAACTGCCGGGCGATGGCCGCGCGCATCAGCGTCTTGGCCTCGCGCAGACCCTCGGCGTCGAGGACCGCATCCTCGCGCGCCAGGGCCAGGAGATTGCGCCCGTGAATCGCCGGGTCGCCCGAGGTCGCCTGCTCCGCCGGCACCGGCCCCTGCTCGAGGCGGTAGCGGTAGAGGCGGTCGGGTTCGATGGCCTGTTCGGTCAGTGCCTCCCGGTCGAGCAGCAGACCGTAACCGAGTTCCTGGAGCAGGCGCTTTTCGAATATCCGCAGCACGGGCTCCTCGCGGCCCGGGTGCTCCAGTGCCACCAGGGTCTCACTGTAGCTGCGGTACAACTCCGGGTGGGGGTCGTGGCGCGTCGTGAGCCGCACGATCAACTCGTTCACGTAGAACCCGCTGAGTAACCCCACCCCCTGCAGGACGCGCATCGTCCCGTCGGCCTCCACGCCCACCAGGGTACTCAGATCACCGCCGCCAGCCCAGGAAAGCAGCAGCGGGCGAAACGGCTGCAACAGGCCGCGCATCCGCGAACGCGGCCCGCGTGCCCCCCGCGCCACCAGCCCGACCCGCCCGAAATCCGGGGTCAGCGCCTCGACGAGGAGGCTGGTGTCCCGATAGGGACGTTGATGAAGGACATGCCCGGATTGCAGGGCGACGCGTCGGGAATGGATCATGACAGGCGGGCCGCGGCCCATACGGGCAGCGGACCTGAGTCTCTAGTTGACATTAGATAACGATAATAACTCGTTATATTCGTTGAATTTTCAAAGGAGGTCACTGAGCCCCGGCACACATTCACTTTGCCCCGTCCGACGGCACCTCATCGTACCCGAGGCTGCTCAACGCCCGCTCGTCGTCCGCCCACCCCTCGCGGACCTTGACCCACAATTCGAGAAAAACCTTTTTCCCGAATGCGCGTTCCATATCCAGCCGCGCCGAACGCCCCACCTCCTTGAGCACCGCGCCTCCACGCCCGATGACGATCTTCTTCTGGCTCTCCCGCGCCACCCAGACCACACTGCGAATCCGAATCAGCGCCGCCTCCTCATGGAACGCGTCGATCGTCACGGTCAGGGCGTACGGCAATTCCGCCCCGAGCCGGCGCGTGAGTTTTTCGCGAATCCATTCCGCAGCCAGGAATCGCTGGCTGCGATCCGTCACCTGATCCTCCGGGAACCAGTGTACCGAAGGTGGGAGCAGTTCGACCACCCGTCGCTCCAGGGCGTCGAGGTTCTCGCCCGATCGCGCGCATAGCGGAATCAGGTGCCGGTAACCGCCCTCCCGGCCGCGCGCCTCCAGGTAAGGCAGGAGCCGCTCCTTGTCGGCGACCCGGTCCACCTTATTGATCGCCAACAACACCGGCACGGGCGACTCGCGCACCAGCCCCCGGACGTATTCGTCCTCGTCGCCCCAGCGCAGGGCCTCGACGACGAAGATCACGGCGTCGACCTCGCGTAGCGCCGCGAGCGCCGTGCGGTTGAGATGACGGTTCAGGGTCCGGTGTCCGCCGCGGTGCAACCCCGGGGTATCCACGTAGACGGCCTGGTCCGCGCCGATCGTCTTCACCCCGAGGATCCGGTGGCGGGTGGTCTGCGGGCGGTTGGCGGTGATGCTGATCTTCTGGCCGACGAGGCGATTGAGCAGCGTGGACTTGCCCACGTTGGGACGTCCGACGATCGCCACGGAGCCGCAACGGGTATTTGGGTCGTTCATTGGTTCGCTCATAGACTCCGCACCCGCCCCTCAGCCGATACCGAGCCGTTTTAGCGCCGCCTGTGCCGCGGCCTGCTCCGCCTTGCGCCGGGAATGCCCGCTGCCATGCACTTCCAGGTCGAGGCCGGCTATCCCGCACGCGACGCCGAAGGTCTGCGCGTGAGGTTCACCGCTCACCTCTACGATCCGGTACTCCGGCAACGGGAACCGCCGCGACTGCAGGTACTCCTGCAACCGCGTCTTGGGATCCTTGAGGGCCGCCGGCGACGGCAGGTCTTGCAGGCGCGGCTCGTAGAGTCGCAGGATCAGGGCGCGACATCGTTCCCAGCCGCCGTCCAGGTGAACCGCACCGAACACGGCCTCCATGGCATCGGCGAGGATCGATTCGCGCCGGTTGCCTCCGCTCCTGCGTTCCCCTCCGCCGAGGGTCAGATACTCGCCCAACCGCAGCTCACGCGCCAGTTCCGCGAGACTCTCCTTCCTGACCAGGGTGGCGCGCAACCGGCTGAGATCGCCCTCGGCGGCGTCCGGAAACCGCCGGTACAACACCTCGGCGATCACGAAGCTCAAAATCGCGTCGCCCAGGAACTCCAGGCGCTCGTTGTTGCAACTCCCGGCGCTGCGATGGGTCATCGCCGCTGCGAGCGTTTCGCCCCGCTCGAAGCGATAATTCAGGGCGGACTCCAGATCGGCGAAGGACGACTTCAATGCAACGTCACCTGCTTGTCGAATCGCACGAGGGCATCCACGTTGCCCATCACCGGGACCTGAACTTGGTATTTTACATCCACCGTGGTCTGTCCGTCCTGCCGCTCGATCCGCACGTCCCTGGGCGTGACGTGCTCGACGTCGTTCACGTCGAACCGCCGCCCGAGCAGGTCGCGGATCTTTTTGGGGGACTTCTTTATGATCCCGGGCTCGTCCTTGAGCGAGTTCACCGAAGAGGCCACCGAGAAATACTCCAGGTAGACCGGCACCAACCTCACGGCCAGGACCAGGAAGAATCCGCCGATGGCCAGTACCAGCATCCAACCGATCAGCGTCATACCGCGTTGACCTTGCATGCGATTCATCGCTCTTCTCCTCGATCATCGGCGCGTCAACGAAGTCGATCCCCGATCCGCTGCCAGGCGATTCCCCCGCGCGCCATGTCCCAACTCATCCAGATCAGGAACGCCCTGCCGACCAGGTTCTTCTCCGGGACCGCACACCAGTAGCGGCTGTCGTTGCTGTTGTCGCGATTGTCGCCCATCATGAAATAGTGGTGCGGCGGGACCGTATAGCCCCCCTTGGGCATGCACGGATAAGTCTGAAACGTCGGCTCCGTATAGACGAGGATGTCATGGGTGACGTTACCGAGCCGCTCCGAGCGCTCCTGCACACCCGGCACCGGCAGCCCGTCCTCGTTGATATATTGCCCGAGCACCGTCTGCTTCTGGGGCTTCCCGTTGATATAGACGATCTTGTTGCGGTAGGCGATATGATCGCCCGGAAGTCCCACCACCCGCTTGATATAGTCGACCGAGGGGTTGCGCGGATACCGGAATACGATCACCTCCCCGCGCTTGGGCTCGCCCACCGGCAGGACCTTCACGTCGAACGCCGGCAGCCGCAGGCCGAAGTCGAACTTGTTGACGAGGATGAAATCGCCCGGCAGCAACGTCGGCTCCATCGATCCGGACGGGATGCGGAAGGGCTCCACCACGAAGGAGCGCAGCAGCAGGACGATGAGGATGATGGGGAAGAAGGCGCGCGAGTACTCCACGAGCAGCGGCTCGCGCGGCGCCGCGGCGCCGGCCGACGTCCCCGCCTCTCCCCCGGCCCCCCGCAGGCGCCGGCGTGGGGCCCAGATCGCCGCGTCCAATGCCCAGACGCCCCCCGTCACGGCGGCCGCCACCATCAAAAATGCCGCAAAATCGAAATTCATGCCTCGCTCCTGGACTCGTTTTCGCCCGAACGCCCTACTTCCGTTCCGCCTGTAGCACCGCGAGGAAGGCCTCCTGCGGAATATCGACACGGCCCACCTGCTTCATCCGCCGTTTGCCCTCCTTCTGCTTCTCCAGCAGTTTGCGCTTGCGGCTGATGTCGCCGCCGTAGCACTTGGCGGTTACGTTCTTGCGTAGCGCCTTGACCGTCGAACGGGCGATGATCTGCGCGCCGATCGCGGCCTGGATTGCGACCTCGAACATCTGCCTGGGGATGATCTCGCGCATCCGCGCCACCAGGTCGCGCCCACGGGCCTGGACATGATCGCGGTGCACGATGATCGAGAGCGCATCGACGCGCTCGCCGTTGATCAAGACATCCAGGCGCACCAGCGGTGCCGCCTGGAAGCGCAGGAAACGGTAGTCGAAGGATGCGTAACCGCGGCTGACCGATTTCAGCCGGTCGAAGAAATTCAGGACCACCTCGCTCATCGGCAATTCGTAGATCATCGATACCTGCTTTCCGAGATAGTGCAGCCGCTTCTGCACCCCGCGCTTCTCGACACACAGTCCGATCACCGGGCCGACGTAGGCCTGCGGCAAAAGGAGGGTGGCCTCGATGATCGGTTCGCGCATCTCCTCGATGCGGTCGGCGGGCGGCAGCTTGGAAGGATTGTCGATGGACAGGACCTCGCCCCCCGTGGTCAGCACCTCATAGATCACCGTGGGCGCCGTGGTGATGAGACTGAGGTTGTACTCGCGCTCCAGGCGTTCCTGGACGATCTCCATATGGAGCATACCCAGGAATCCGCAGCGGAATCCGAAGCCCAGCGCATCCGAGGTCTCGGGTTCGAAGTAGAGCGCGGAATCGTTGAGCCGCAGTTTCTGGAGCGCCTCGCGGAAGGACTCGTATTCCTCCGAGCTGATGGGGAACATCCCCGCGAAGACGCGCGGCTGGATCTTCTTGAAGCCGGGCAGGGGGTGGGCGGCGCCCCCGTGCGCACCGGCCAGGGTATCGCCCACCGGCGCCCCGTCGATGTCCTTGATCCCGGCGATCACGTAGCCCACGTCCCCGGCGCACAGGCGGTCCCTATCGCGGCGCTTGGGCGTGAAGACACCGACCTTCTCCACCTGGTGGACGCGCCCCGTCGACATGACCCGGATTTTGCCGCGCGGTACGATCCGCCCGTTGACCACCCGCACCAGCGAAATCACGCCCACGAAGTTGTCGAACCAGGAGTCGATGATCAGCGCCTGAAGCGGGGCGTCCGGGTCGCCCTGCGGCGGGGGGATACGCGCGACCAGGGCCTCCAGGAGTTCCTCCACGCCCTGCCCGGTCTTGGCGCTCACCTGCAGCGCGTCGTGCGCCTCGATGCCGATGATCTCCTCGATCTCCTGGATCACCCGCTCCGGATCGGCCGCCGGGAGATCGATCTTATTCAGCACCGGGACCACCGTGAGGCCCTGATCGATCGCGGTATAGCAGTTCGCGACCGTCTGCGCCTCCACGCCCTGGGAGGTGTCGACCACGAGCAGCGCGCCCTCGCAGGCGGCGAGCGAACGCGATACCTCGTAGGAGAAGTCCACGTGGCCCGGCGTATCGATGAAATTGAACCGGTAGTCCCCGCCGGTCGGCGATTGGTAGGTGAGCGACACACTTTGCGCCTTGATCGTGATGCCGCGTTCGCGCTCCAGATCCATGGAGTCGAGCACCTGTTCGGCCATCTCACGATTGGTCAGCCCCCCGCACCGCTGGATCAGCCGGTCGGCGAGCGTCGATTTTCCATGATCGATGTGCGCGATGATCGAAAAGTTTCGGATTCGGTCCATACCTGCCTGCCGTTGCGTGCGCCCGTCGGGGCGCACGGCGAGGGTGTCAGCCTCCCTCATGACCCGGATCGGGTGTGGATCGCCTCTTCGGCGAATCCCGTTTCGGAATCGGGACGGCCAGAAAGACGGCGCCCTTGCGTCGCCGCACCAGGACCGGGACGATCGCGCCCCGCGGCAGCGCCGCACTGACCCGCGCGAACTGCCTCGGGTCCTCGATACGCACCCCGCCGATCATCAGGAGCACGTCACCGCGACGGACGCCGGCACGCAGAGCCGGCCCCGCACCCACCGCCGTGACCAGGACGCCGTGGTCCCGCTCGTCACCCGCGGCCCTCCGCTGCGCCGGCAGGGCGGTTACGGCGATCCCCAGACCGTGCGCCGGAATCACCCGCCTGCGGTGCGCCGCGGCCATCCGCGGCCGATCGGGCAACGTGGCGATCCGTACCCGCAGGATCCGCGACTTGCCGTCGCGGATCACCGTCACCGGGACGCTGCTCCCGATCTTCGTGAGCCCGACCATCGGCGGGAGCTTCGCCGAGCCCGCCACCGCGTGCCCGTCATAGTCCACGATCACGTCGCCGACCCGGATTCCGGCGCGCGCCGCCGGGGTATCCGGCAACACGCGCGCCACCAGGGCGCCCACGGGCCGCGACAGCCCGAAGGACCGTGCGAGTTCCTCGTTGACGTCCTGAATGACCACGCCCAGCCAGCCGCGGGTGACGTGCCCGGTCGCCCGCAACTGCCCGGCGACGTTCATCGCCACCTCGATGGGGACCGCGAACGACACCCCCTCATACCCCCCGCCGGCGCTGTAGATCCGGGCGCTGACACCCACGACCTCCCCCTTCAGATTGAACAAGGGCCCGCCGGAGTCCCCGGGATTGGTCGCAACGTCGGTCTGAATGAAGGGGACATAGTCCTCGCGGGCCAGGCTGCGCCCCGTGGCGCTGACGATCCCGGCCGTCACCGAGTAGTCGAAACCGAACGGCGACCCGATGGCCAGCACCCATTGCCCGACCTCGAGGTTCGCGGAACGCCCGATGCGCGCCGCGGGCAGGTGATCCGCGTCGATCTTGAGCAGCGCGATGTCGCTGCGCCGGTCGCCGCCGATGACCCGCGCCTTGAATTCACGTCGATCGATCAGGCGTACCAACACCTGCTGTGCGCCCTTCACGACGTGGTAATCGGTGAGGATATAGCCGTCGGGCGAGATGATGAAGCCTGAGCCGAGGGAGCGGACCTCGCGGGACCCGGGGACGGGTCCCGCGAGGCCGCGCGGCATTCCGCCGACGGCCGGACTCCGCGGGGCACCGGGGCCCTGCGACGGTTCAGCCCCGGGGCGTTCGATCTTCCGGATCGTGCTGATGTTCACCACTGTGTCACGCGCGCTGCGTACCAGCGCGGCGAACTCCGACGGCGCGGCGCGTACCGGCAGGGCCGCCGCGAGCAGCAGGCCGCACAGAACCGAGCGCGCGCCGACGGCTCCCGCACACCTCATATCGAGTCCTCACGATTCAGGGGAGCAGGAAGGATACTCGAAACCCGCGGCATACGGGAGATTTTCCGCCACCGAACCGACCCCCGCCGCCCTTGCGCGAGCCGGGACGCGCCGCTCACTTTTTCACGGGATCGTAGCGCAGGGCGTCCGAGACCGCCCGTACGGTCGCCTCCGGGACCTCTCCCACCACCGTGATCTGGTAACCGTCGGTCATCCGTCCGTAGGCGTTCACCGCCCCCATGTGCGATGCACCGCGCAACCCCTTGCCGTCGACCGGCTTCTCGATGTACACGGAGACGCTGGCCAATCCGTCGGAGAGCACCAAGTGTTGGACCGGGTTGCGGCTGCCCGGCAGCCGACGCCGAGTGTACATGATTTGCGCAAACCCGGCGGGCACCGGGCCGAGGACCCAGTGATTGGTACCGGGAAGGCCGGGATTCTTACCGCCCTCCTGGCGGTAGAACGTGAAGCCCTTGCCGGCAACCGGCCCCGGCTCGAGTTCCCGCGGCGGGATGTGATCGACGACCTCGAGCGAAGTGAACAGGATCTGCTCCACGCGTAGGCCGTGCTCGTTGAGAACCACGGATTCCAGCGGAAGCCCCGTGGCCTCATCCATGTACAGATGGTAGCCGTATCGGTATTGGTCCCTGGGCAGTATGGCGATGGCCTGGGCGGCACGCCCCGCCACCCGGTGGTGACCGAACATCCGGAACACGTAGTAGGACCGCAGCCGTGCGGTATCGATCGGGACGATGATCGGGAACGGCAGGTGCGGGCGGCGCTTCTCCACTACCACCAACTTGCGGTCCGGCAGGATGCAGGTGATCTCCTGGTCGTTGCGGATGATCTGCCGCGCGGGACCGTTCAGGGCCAGGACCCGTTCGCGCTCGCCGCCGTCGGCCTGCGCCTCGTGCACGATGCGCACGGTCTCGATCTGCCCGGAGTGCAGATAGACGAAGGTCCCCTCGAAGCTGCGGCTGCGCAGGGCTCGGGACATGCGTTCCAACCACCCCTGCGGGGTGCTCGGGAGCGCCGTGGGCCGCGTTCCGGCGCGCGCCCCCGCCGCTACCGCAACGAGGACGGCGAAAGAAAAGAGGAGCGCCGCCGGGGTGGCGCCGCGTCGGGCATCGATCATCGCTGGCCTGCGCCGCTCCCGGGATCGTAACCCACGATCCGCACGTAGGAGAGCATGCCGCCCATACCCGCCCCACTGGCGTACTCGCTGTGATTCACGAGGTAGGCGTTGAGCCGCGCCGCATCGGCACTCTGCACCGCCGCCGGTTCATAACCCGCCGAGCCCGCCGGCGCGGTACTGGCGATCGGCGCGGGCGTCGAATGCAGAGAGGGCGACCAGGAATACTGGAAGCCGAACACCGCCACCGTCGCCACGGCGGCGGCTACGGCCAAACCCGCCAGCGGCCGCGTCACCACGGCCGGCAACGCGAACCGGCGTCGCCCGCGGCGCCCGGACTCGCGGCTCAAGGCCCCGTAGACCCGATCGGCGAATCCCGTATCGACGCCGCGCGGGAGCCCCCGATGCAACGCCTCGCGGATCAAGTGATACCGCTCCCAGCGCGCCCGGACACCGGCGTCCTGCAAGAGACTGCGCACCAGAAACCGGGCGGGTTCGGATTCCAGCTCGCCGTCCATGAATGCCGAAAGCTGTTCGTGGATATGCTCGCTCATGGTGCCCTCCAGCCGGTCCAAACCCGGCCGTCAGTCCAGCAACGGGCGGAGCTTGCGGTCGATCGCCTCGCGTGCCCGGAAAATCCGCGAACGGACCGTGCCCACCGGGCAATCCATCGTCTGGGCGATTTCCTCATAGCTCATGCCTTCCAACTCCCGCAGGGTGATCGCGGTACGCAGATCCTCGGGCAGGTCGTCGATGGCGCGGAACACGGTCTGCTCGATCTCGTCCCGGAGCAGCAGGTGCTCGGGCGTCGCATATTCCTTTAGACCCGATTGCCCGTCGTACTGTTCCGCCTCCTGCGCGTCCACGTCCCCGTCCGGCGGACGACGGCCACGGGCCACCAGATGGTTCTTCGCCGTATTGATGGCGATACGGTAGAGCCAAGTGTAAAAGGCGCTGTCACCGCGAAAGTTCGGCAACGCCCGGTACGCCTTGAGGAACGCATCCTGGGCCACATCGAGCGACTCGTGCGGGTCGTGGAGGTAGCGGGAGACCAGCTTGACGATCTTGTGCTGGTACTTGCGCACCAGCGCATCGAAGGCCCGGTTGTCACCCTGCTGCGCCCGCTCGACCAACTCCCGGTCAGCGCGATGTTCGCCCATTCGGGCCGTCCCCCGCACTACCGGGCGAAATCCCTCCGCCATTTGTAATAGACAAGTCCGTCGCCATATAGTTCGCCCTCGAAGCGGATTCGGGGTATAGTTTCGCGGCCGGGCGCTCGACGCAACATCCCGTACGACCTGGCAAATTTCGTCATTATCTCAGACATCGCGGCGAATCGCACGCACCCCCTCTCCCGGAGTGGGCATGAGTCCGACCGAGAGCCCCGAACGCCCCGAATCCTATGACGTCCTGGTGATCGGCAGCGGCGCGGCCGGCCTCGGCCTGGCCTTGCGCCTGGCGCCCTACGCCCGTGTGGCGGTGCTGTCCAAGGGCGTGCTGCAGGAGGGCGGCACCTACTACGCGCAGGGCGGCATCTCCGCGGTCCTCGACGAATCCGACTCCGTGGATGCGCATGTGGCCGATACCCTCGACGCCGGCGCCGGGTTGTGCGACGAGGAAATCGTGCGTTTCACCGTCGAGCGCGGCCCGGCCGCGATCCGCCGGCTGGTGGGCATCGGGGTCCCGTTCACCCGCGTGACCCGCAGCGACGGCTCCCAGGCCTTCCATCTCACGCGCGAGGGCGGTCACGGCCACCGTCGGGTCATCCACGCCGCGGACGCCAGCGGACGCGCAATCGAGTCGACCCTGCTCGAGCACGTGCGCGCGCAACCGTCCGTGACCCTGCTCGCCGACCACATGAGCGTGGACCTGATCACCGGCCGCAAACTCGGCCTCGACCACGATCGCTGTGTCGGCGCCTACGTATTGGACCGTAAACGCGGCCGCGTCGAGGCGATCGCAGCGCGCTTCGTGGTACTCGCCACGGGTGGCGCAAGCCGGGTCTATCTCTACACCAGCAACCCGGACGTCTCGACCGGTGACGGGGTGGCGATGGCCTGGCGCGCGGGCTGTCGCATCGTAAACCTCGAGTTCATCCAGTTCCATCCCACCTGCCTGTTCCATCCCAAGGCGAAATCGTTCCTGATCAGCGAGGCGGTGCGCGGCGAGGGCGGCCGACTGCTGCTCCCGGACGGCACCCGGTTCATGGAGCGCTTCGACCCGCGCGGCGAACTCGCCCCCCGGGATATCGTCGCCCGTGCCATCGACCACGAGATGAAGCGTCTGGGAATCGACTCCGTGCTGCTCGACATCAGCCACAAACCCGCCGAGTTCATCCGCGCCCACTTCCCGAACATCCACGCGCGTTGCCTGGAGTTGGGCTACGACCTCACCCGCGGGCCGGTACCGGTCGTCCCCGCGGCCCACTACACCTGCGGCGGGGTCGCGACCGACCGCCACGGGCGCACCGACCTCGAAGGGCTCTACGCCGTCGGCGAGGTCGCCTTCACCGGGCTGCACGGCGCCAATCGGATGGCCAGCAACTCGCTCCTGGAGTGCCTGGTGTTCTCCGAGGCGGCGGGCGCGGATATCCGCGCCCGCCTGCCCGATGCACCGGCGCCGCCGCGCCTGCCGGCGTGGGACGAGAGCCGGGTGAGCGATTCCGACGAGATGGTGGTCGTCTCCCACAACTGGCAGGAACTGCGCCGCTTCATGTGGGACTACGTGGGCATCGTGCGTACTACGAAGCGACTGGAACGCGCGCTACGGCGTGTCGAACTCCTGCGCCACGAGATCAGCGAGTACTACGGGAATTTCCGCGTGACCCACGACCTGCTGGAGCTGCGCAATCTGGCCCTGGTGGCGGAGCTGATCATCCGCTCGGCGATGAGCCGCACCGAGAGCCGCGGATTGCATTACACCCTCGATTATCCGCAACCCGACACGACGCACCCGCCGCGCAACACCGTGCTCACGCCCCCTCCCGCGGGTACGCCGGGCGGCCCCGGGACCGCGGGCGGCATACCGTGACACGGAGCGGCGTCCGCCGGATCGCCGCACACGCACTCAGCGCCGGTCGCCGCGCTTCATCGCCTCCATCTCCAGGCGCATGCGCAGGCGGCGGAAGGTGCGCCGATCCAGGCTGTCGGAAAGCAGCAGCACGGTGGTACACCGACGCCCGCGGGGCCCGCCCGGAACGCGGCGGAAACGCAGGATCACCAGTTCGGGATACACGACGCCCGGGGGTATCAGCACCGCTTCCCTGACCCCTTGAGCCGTCACCAGGGTCCATTGACCATCCCGGCCCCAGACCAGCTTGAGCACCGCACGCGGGCCGGCGCGCAGCACGTGCTCGCGCAAGAAGCGCACGAATTCCACCAATACCGCCCCGGCGATCGCGAGCACCGCCCACCACGGCAGCGCGAGCGCCGCCATCGCCGCCAGCGCCCCGCCGTAGACGAGCAGGGCCAGCGTGGCGAGGCGCCGCGAGGGCCGCGGGTCAAGTTGCAGCGGTGCGGCGAATTTCCGCGACGACATGGGCCAACTCCGGATCCGGGGGGGTGCGCCTGCCGAGCAGCCACTCGAGCAACAGCGGGTCGGGCTCGCACAACAGGCGTCGAAAGGCCGTGCGCGTGTTCTGGGGCTGCGCGGCGTAACCGCGCTCCAGGAACGCGAGCAACAGCAGGTCCAACTCGCGCATGCCGCGCCGGCAACCCCAGCGCAGGCGCGAAAGATCGGTGTCGGTCCCGTCGCTCCCGGAGCCCGTCATAGGGAGCGCTTCACCATGCACTCGCGAATCCGGCCGATGGCCTGCGTCGGGTTGAGCCCCTTGGGGCAGACCTCCACGCAACTCATGATGGTACGGCAGCGAAACAACCGATAGGGTCCCTCCAGCGCATCGAGCCGCTCCTCGGTGGCCTGATCGCGGCTGTCGGCGATGAACCGGTAGGCCTGGAGCAACGCCGCGGGTCCCAGGAACCGGTCCGGATTCCACCAGAAGGACGGGCAGGCCGTGGTGCAACAGGCGCACAGAGTGCACTCGTAGAGCCCGTCGAGGCGCTCACGTTCCTCGGGCGACTGGCGCCGTTCCACCTCGGGTTCGGGGTCGTAATTGATGAGAAACGGCTTCACCGCCCGATACTGGCGGTAGAAGCGACTCAGATCCACCACCAGGTCGCGGATCACCGGCATCGCGGGCAGCGGGCGCAACACTACCGGTTCGCGCAGGCCCTCCAACGGTGTGATGCAGGCCAGCCCGTTGCGCCCGTTGATGTTCATCGCATCGGAGCCGCATACCCCCTCGCCGCAGGAGCGGCGGAAGCTGAGCGTCTCGTCGTGCGCCTTGAGCCGCAACAGGGCATCGAGCAACATCATCCCCGGCTCGATCCCGCCCAACTCATAAGGCTGCATGCGCGGCGCAGGATCCACGTCGGGGTCGAATCGGTAGATCGAGAATCTCATGGGTGCCGGCCCCACCGATGACCCACGGCGGGCCCCCTCGCCCGGGTTCCCCTTGGATCGATCAATAGACCCGCTCCTTCGGTGGGAACCCTTCCACGGTGATCGGCTTGATCCGCACCGGCTTGTAGTCCAGGCGACGCCCGTCCCGATAATAGAGGCTGTGGCGCAGCCAGTGCACGTCGTCGCGCTGCGGATAGTCGATACGGCTGTGCGCACCGCGACTCTCGCGCCGGGCGAGCGCCGCGGTCACGGTGGCGAGCGCCACCTCGACGAGGTTTTCCAGTTCCAGCGCCTCGATCCGTGCGGTGTTGAATACGCGGCTGTGATCCCGAAGCCGCGCGTCCCGGAGCCGCGCCTCGATCGCGGCGACCTTGCGCACCCCCTCGGCCAGCACCTCCTCGGTCCGAAACACCCCGCAGTAATCCTCCATGACCCGTTGCAGCTCGGCGCGCAGGGTATCGACCGATTCCCCGTCGCCGTCACGTTCCCAGCGCGCGAGGCGCGCCAACGCCGGCTCCACCGCGTCGCGCTCCAGCGGACGGTGGTAGCGGGTCTCCTTGAGGTGGGCGGTGATATGGTTGCCCGCGGCGCGCCCGAACACCAGGATGTCCAACAACGAATTGCCGCCGAGCCGGTTCGCACCGTGCACAGAAACGCAGGCGCACTCGCCCGCCGCGTAGAAACCGGGGATGGGCTCCTCGGCGCCTTCGCGCTCCGGGACCACCACCTGTCCATAGCGGTTGCTGGGGATCCCGCCCATGGCATAGTGGGCGGTCGGAGAGACCGGCACCGGCGCGTCGATCGGATCGATCCCGAGAAAGGTGCGAAGGGTGTCGCGGATCCCGGGCAGACGCTTGGTGATCACCTCCGCGCCCAGGTGCTCGAGCTTGAGCAGCACGTGGTCCTTGCGAGGACCGCAGCCGCGCCCCTCGCGCACCTCGGCGGCGATCGCCCGGCTCACCACGTCGCGGCTGGCCAGATCCTTGGCGTGCGGCGCGTAGCGCTCCATGAACCGCTCGCCTTCGCCGTTGACCAGGTAGCCGCCCTCGCCGCGCGCGCCCTCGGTGATGAGCATTCCCTTTCCGGCGATACCGGTCGGGTGGAACTGGAAGAATTCCATGTCCTGCAGCGGGATCCCGGCGCGCAGGGCCATCGCCATGCCGTCGCCGGTGTTGATCAGGGCGTTGGTGGAGGTATGGAAGAGTTGGCCCGCGCCGCCCGTGGCGAGCAGCGTCGCCTTGGCCTCGATCACCAGCGGCAGGCCGGTCTCGATCTCCAGGACGAGCGCCCCCAGGACATATCCCCCGCCGTCCAGGATCAGGTCCAGGGCGAAGAACTCGTCGAAGAAGTGCGTGCGCGCCGCGATGTTCTGCTGGTAGAGCGAGTGCAGGATGGCATGTCCGGTGCGATCCGCCGCCGCGCAGGTCCGTGTCGCCTGCTCACCGCCGTAGTCCAGGCTCTGCCCCCCGAACGGACGCTGGTAGATACACCCGTCATCGAGCCGCGAGAACGGCACGCCCATGTGTTCGAGTTCGTAGACCACCCGCGGGGCGGCCCGGCACATGTACTCCACCGCGTCCTGGTCCCCGAGGTAGTCGCTGCCCTTCACGGTGTCGAACATGTGGAAGTGCCAATTGTCCGCCGCCGGATCGGCGAGCGCCGCATTCACACCGCCCTGTGCGGCACCGGTGTGCGAGCGCGTGGGGAAGACCTTCGAGACCACGGCGACCGAGGCCTCGGCGCGAGCCAACTGCAGCGCGGCACGCAGGCCGGCACCGCCGGCGCCGATGATGAGCGTGTCGAACTTGCGCCGCGCAACGTTCACGGGGCCACCGCCAGGAGCACCACCAGCGCCCAGTAGCCCAGCGCGAACAGGTACAGACCGAGCACGAACAGCACCCCCAGCCGCAGCCCCGCAGGACCCACGTAATCCATCACCACGTCGCGCACTCCGACCCAGGCGTGCATCAGCAACGCGGCGAAGAACACCGCCCAGGCGCCGTTGACCAGCGGGTCGCCGACCCACGCGCGCCACGCGCGCACCGACCCCGGCGGAGACAAGATCAGATGCGCGAGCAGGTAGACCAGGAACAGCGCCAAGTACAACGCCGTGAGCCGCTGCAGCACCCAGCCGCGCAGACCGTGCGTGCGGCGACTCACCACAGGCCTCCGAGGCGCGCGAGGTAGGCGACGGCCACCGCCGCCGCCGCGACGCCGACCACCCACGCACCGGCGCGCGCGGCGGCGCGATCGACGCCGATGCCGAGGTCGATCAGCAGGTAGCGCAGACCCGCCAACAGATGATGGCTGAACGCCCACGCGACCGACAACCCGAACAGCCGCAGCGCCGGCGTGGCGAGCAACCCCCGCACCCCGGCGAAGCCGCGCGCATCGGCCAGCGACCGTTCCAGCAGATAGACGGCGACCGGGATGCCGAGAAACAGGAGCAGGCCGGAGAGGCGATGCAGGATCGACACGACCGCGGATACCGGAAAATGGATACGAAACAGATCCAGGGCGACCGGTCGCGGATCACGGCTCGTCATACGCTCACTCGATCCCGCCCCCGGCATAGCAGGCCCCGTCGGCCCCCGCCTCCATCCCGGAGCGCGCCGCCTCCCGGGTCACTCGCGGATGTCCGTACCCGCAAAAAGTCGCCGATATACGAGCGCCATTCTACGGCTTCAAGGTAAGCCCTGTGAACACAATCTGTCCAGAAAATACCGGCCTTGCGCCGGCGCGGAAGCGCGCTACACTGGCGAGTCCGCACACGAACGCCCGAGGCCTTATTGGATGGATCCGGACTGGAAGCGGTTCCTGCTCGATGCCGGCGCCGAGTTTGACGGCCCGGGGGTGGTCAGCTTCGGAAACCCCGACCTCGAATCGCGTGTCGCGACGACGGGTGACGTGTTCTGCGACCTCTCCCACCAGGGCTTGATCGCCGCGCGCGGCGCGGATGCCGCCGCCTTCCTCCACGCCCAGCTCAGCAACGACATCGCCGGCCTCGGACCGGAGGCGAGCCGACTGGCCGCCTATTGTGACCCGAAGGGGCGGATGCTCGCCGTGCTCCGGGTCTTCCGCCGCGACGAGGGATTCTACCTGCGCCTACCCCGGACGCTGGTCGAACCGATCGTCGAGCGGCTGGGCAAATTCGTCCTTCGCTCCCGGGTCACGCTGACGGATGCCGGTGAGACCCTGACGGGCATCGGGGTGAGCGGCCCGCGTGCGAGCGAGCGCATCGCGGCGGTCCTGGGCGAGGCGCCGGTCGCGATCGACGCGGTGCTGCAGCACGGCGCGGTAACGCTCATCCGTGTGCCCGGCCCGCACCCGCGCTTCGAGGCCTACGGACCGACCGGCGAAATGCGCCGGTTCTGGGATGCCCTGAACGTACACGCCGCACCGGTGGGCACCCCCGCCTGGACGCTGCTGGAGGTCCTCGCCGGCCTGCCCACCGTGTACCCGGAGACCGCCGGGCGGTTCGTGCCGCAGATGGCGAACCTGCAACTGGTCGGCGGCGTGAGCTTTCGCAAGGGGTGCTACCCCGGCCAGGAAGTAGTGGCGCGCATGCGATATCTGGGGACCCTCAAGCGACACATGATCCTCGCACACGCCCAGACCGACACCCCGCCGCGACCCGGCGATCCGCTCCATGCGCCGGAGACCGGCCAGGGACAGGACGTCGGGACGGTGGTCGACGCCGCTCCGGCGCCGGACGGCGGCTACCTGCTTCTGGCCGTGATCCGGATTGCAAGCGCGGCGAGCGGTACCGTACGCCTGTGGGACGAGAACGGCCCGATCCTCTCCCCGCGACCGCTCCCCTACCCGTTCCCGGACGACGAAGGAAGTTCAAGGGGAAGTTCAAGGGGTCAGAGTACTTGAAATTCCAACTACGCTGAC
>CAZAQG010000036.1:0-5044 GCA_964487445.1 uncultured Chromatiales bacterium | reverse complement strand
AAGTTCAAGGGGAAGTTCAAGGGGTCAGAGTACTTGAAATTCCAACTACGCTGACCCCTTGAACTTCCGGCCCGGCGACCGGGCTTCAACTTTCCCGCCGCCGGCCGATACACTGAGGCGTGAAGGTCGGCTCACCACGAGGTCTTCCCCTTGACGGCCCAGGAACCATTTCTCCGCGAACTGCTCAGCGAACTCGACCAGGGCCGTTTCGAGTTACCCACCCTTCCCGAAGTCGCGTTGCGCGTGCGCGATGCGGTCGAGAGCGGCAACACCAGCGCCCGGCAGACCGCGGATCTCATCGCCACCGATGCGGCGCTCTCGGCGCGACTCATCCAGGTGGTCAACTCACCGCTCTACCGCGCCTCACGCCCGATCGACAACCTGCCGCTGGCGGTCTCGCGGCTCGGCAACTCCCTGGTCCGCAACCTGGTGACCAGCCTGGTCATGAAACAGATGTTCCAGGCGACCACCGATTTCCTCGACCGCCGCCTGCGGGCGCTGTGGGAGCACAACGTCCAGGTGGCGGCCATCGCCCGGGTACTGGCCGCCCGGGTACCGGGCCTGTCGCCCGATCAGGCGATGCTCGCGGGCCTGCTGCACGACATCGGCGCGCTGCCGATCCTGACCCGCGCCGAGGACAACCCGCAACTGCGGGACGACATGATCACACTCGACCGCCTGGTGGCCGAATACCACCCGCAGATCGGCGCCAAGATCCTCTCCTCCTGGGGATTCCCGCCCAGCCTCGTGGCGGTGGCGGCGGAACACGAGAACCTGCAGCGCGACCCGGACGGACCACCCGACCTCGTGGACGTGGTGATAGTGGCCAACCTGCAAAGTTATTTCGGCGGCACGCCCCACCACGCCCCGGTCGACTGGTCCACGGTCCCCGCCTTCCGCCGTCTCGGGATCGACACCGAAGTGGACATCGTGGAGATAACCGAACAGCAGGATCAACTGGGAGAGGTCCAACACCTGCTGGACACGTGAAGGTCAGGGAGTCGGGACCGGATGCCCCTCCTGCACGCCCATTGCGGCGATGTCAGTCACGGGGACACTCGACTCATTGCAGTATCCCGGGGTCACATTCGTACACTTACTCCAAGAGCGACTTCAGCAAAGCATCCGGCGTATCTGAGTAGAACCGGATGTTGATCCGTGTTGCCATGTCATCGGACAGTTCGAATAGCGGTTTCCGTGCCGACACGGGCATCAATACCGTATCCGCCCCCTTCTCCACGGCGACCTCGACGATACTAACGGCATTCGCCAATGGTTCGACCGAGCCACCCAGATTCAACGCACCGACCACGATCAGCCCGCCTTTCGTGCTCTTCTCGAGTAGCCCGCTACAAAGGGCCATCAGTGCCGGCAGCCCGAGGGCGGTCCCGGTACGGTCGTTGTCGATTGCGCGTAACTGCACGGAGAACTCATGTGAACGCGGATCCCTGTCTCCAACCAGTTCCTTTGCACGAGCGTATAGGTTTTGCTCCGCATACCGGACGCTCTCGCGGAATCCCGGCGGGACGGGGGCGTTCAGTATTTTGACTCCGCTACCTTTTCCGGAAGTGATCTCGATGCGATAGAGGCTGGGTCCTGTCTCCGGCCCGCCTGGGCTGATCCCCCATACCTGGCCCGGCGGCAGCGGATCAAGTTCGATGGCTTCATCGCTGTGAAGTTCCGGCGTTGACACAAATTGCTCGATTCCATCTTCACCCAGCGTATAGCTGAAGTGCGTATTGCGGAACTCACTCTTGAAAATTCGTTTCTGTTGTTCTTTGACGCGGCGACGGACTTCGAGGGCGACACGGACCACCTCCTCCAGTTCATCGTCCTGTATAGGGATCATTGGATCCGGGTACAGCAGTTTCAACAGACCGCTTATCGTTTTGTTCACCGCGGTAATGTCGCGCCCGCTGAGTGCACCGCCGTAATTCACCCTACCCTGTAGTACGGAAACCCGGCTTCCGGTGCGCAACCGACTCCAGCACTCTGATAGAAAATCACTGACCAAACCGAAATGATCCGTGAAATGTTCATTCGGATTGAGCTTCGGGAAATCCCACCCGGAAGCATAGGCATGAATGCGGTCCATGAAAGCCGTGTCGTCACGCATTTCAAGAGGTAGCGGGCTGAGCAGATGTCCGACGCGTTGCTGGTGCTCGACCTCCACATCGAGGTTCCCCAACATGACGATACCGCCCTCGGCGCGGATGCTCTCCTTTCCGCGCGAAAACTCCCCGGACTCCATGTAACCCTTGAGAATGTTTGCGCCATCCTTCTGGTCGAAGGAAACACCCGATATTTCGTCAAAACACACAACGTCATACTGACAAACAAGACCACGCTGCCCCGTAGCATTGTTGACGAACATTTTCGCCACCGTTGCCTTACCACCAGAGATAAGATGTGAATAGGGGGATATCTGCTGGAAGAGATGGCTCTTGCCGGTCCCGCGAGGACCCAACTCAACCATGTTGTAGTTACGTTCGACAAACGGCACCATACGAACGAGGGCGACCCACTGTGCGCGCTCCGACAAGGCCGCCGGTTCCAGTCCAATACTTCGTAACAAAAGATGCTTCCATTCCTCGGTAGTAAATTCATGCCGGCCGCGCTTGAGCGCATCCAGCACATCCGCCTTCGAAAGCTGAATGGCACGAAGACCGTCGATTGCAAAGGGGCGCCCGCCGTTCTCCTGGGCGATCGCGGCATCGTAGCTCAGCGTAACCTCGGCATAGAAACCATCAGTCAACATACGCTCGTGCTGCTTTACCAAGCCGTCATCGATACGTACATCCTTTATTGCAAGGCTTGGAAGCTCGGCAACAAACGAATCCGTCTTCGCATCGAGCTTCGCTCTGACGATATCGATAAGCCTGATCGACCCCAGGTCGCGGGCCCGCGCTTTGAATAATTCCTCTTCCCCCGTTCTCACCGCCCGATCTGCCAACTGACGTTCGACGATCGTCAGCCCTTCTTCGATTTCTTGCTCGTCGGTACTCGCGCAGTAGCGCCCAAGAAGGAACTCGACCACATACGTCGGGACCGGGTACTGACGGCTGTACTTGCGTACCAAGTCTTTGCGCACCATGTAGCCCGCGAATGCGGAAGCCGCAACTCGATCCAGGTTATCCAATTCCATAATCAATTCTCACCCCCGATAATCGTGGGTTGCTTGGCAATGACGTGACCGCTTGCATCGAGTACGACCACGGCTGCCGGTGTGCCTTCCAGACTATCATCAGCAACCAGGAGACTTGCCAACCCACTGGCATCCAGAGGTCGCACCTTACCGACGCTTGAATCCGGATCATTAACCCTGGTTCGCAAGTCAACAGACAGTCCGGGTTGGGCGGATTCAATCTGTACCCTGCAACGCAGACCTGCCCAGGAAACATCGGTTACCTTTACCGACGATGTGGCAGCACCAGTGCCGGGCGTAACCCGAATAACGGGCACCAGACTTTCCTGCAGGCTCAAGCCCCCGTGGGCATATTCGTTTCCCGCGCCGAAACACGAGATCCCGGGTGCGATTGCCACACGTTCGTGTGGATTCCAGTACCACTGTACCGTCGGAACCTCGACTTTCGACCCGCCCTTGATCGCCGCACAGCGAGCCCAACGGCTCGCCGTCAGGTATTTGGGAAGATCGACCTTGGGTAGCCCGCCCGGAAGCCACAGCCATCCATGATCCGTCACCACGCGGATCTCGTGCCAACCGGCATCCAGAAGGCCTTCGATGCGCTCGAGAAGCAAATCGACTTGCTCTTCGATCCGACCGGCCAGCTTCCCTTGCAACGAGTGGCCTAACTTGTCGAGCGCTCCGCTCT
This sequence comes from uncultured Chromatiales bacterium, assembly GCA_964487445.1. Taxonomy (GTDB): domain Bacteria; phylum Pseudomonadota; class Gammaproteobacteria; order 21-64-14; family 21-64-14; genus BMS3Abin12. The sequence continues at coordinate 1,211 of CAZAQG010000036.1, read as the reverse complement.
CGGTCCAGGCGCGACCGGTCGGGTCGCCCGTCTCATCCGCCCCGACATACTGGTAACCAGTCGCAGAGAGCAGCTTGTGGAACCGATCTGTCGTTAGTGGCTTTTCAGCGTCGGCCGTCGCGGGGAGAAAATCCTCGCCGAGGGATATTCCCTTGATGTCCTCTGCCACCGGAGACACAGCCGGCTTCGCGGTTGCCGTGACCGTCGGTAGACCGGCCCAACGAGTCGACATCGTCACAGACCAACCTTGTATCCGCATACGCTCCGCCAAACGCTGCGAAACGTCGAATCGGAGACCATCTGCAAAAAGGATCATTCCACCCGATTCAACGAGCACATCCCCCATACCCTGCGCATTGTGACCTGTTAGGGCTTCCTTCTCTACCAATGCCTGTAGATGCTCCGCTGCAGCCTCCAGCCATGGACGGTAGATTGCGTTCAGTACCTTGATCAAGGCCTGAGCATTCGCAGACGATTTGGTAGACGCGCCGTCCCGGCGCGTTTCATCAAAGCGGCCAGAGTCCGCTTCAACCTTTGGGTTGGTAGACGCGCCGTCCCGGCGCGTTTCAAAGCGGCGGGACGCCGCTTCTACCGCGGAAAGCGCCGCAGCATCGACTTTCCATGCCGCATCAACATACAGCTTGGCCATGTCGGCCACGGTTGCACCGCCGAGTTTGCTGGACGTGCGCTCAGCGAGTACCGCCAAGTACGCGAGGGCGTTCGCCAAGGGCGCCTGGTTGAGCTTTGCCCAGACCCAATCGCGTCTTATGCCGTGTCTCTCCTCCAGCGCGAGGATCCGGTCACGCGCGGCGGATGGCGCCATCGTTTCCAGATCCAGAAGTGCTTTACGTAGCGCCGTTTCTTCTTTCTCATTGTTCTGAGGCCAGGAGGACGGCTCCACAAACAGCTCATTTGGCATCGCCCTGCTTAAAAGCTCCGGAATACCCGGGTACAGCGCCGGCGACTCGGCAAACCGCTCCCACACAAATCTCCACGGCCCTTCCTGCTTGCCGAGCAACTCCGCTGCCACGAGTTCTCCGTCCTGATCCGGATCGAACTTGAAATCCGCCTTGCAACGTGACTTGAAGGCGCTCCAGCGCCCGCTATTCCAGCCGATAGACGCGCCGTCCCGGCGCGTTTGACCAAAGCGGCGGGCCGCCGCTTCTACCTTGCTCCTATTTAAGCGGCGGGACGCCGCTTCTAGGTCTACG